>JBGATY010000015.1:273-37271 GCA_044228955.1 Planctomycetota bacterium
GCAAGGACCGCGCCGCGCGCTTCGCCGCTCCGCGAGACGTGCACGACTACGCTCGTGTCCGCTCCGACGATCCACGTGACGAGGCCGGATTCGTAGGCCGCGGCCCAGGCGCGCACGGAGGCCTCGTCGATGCGCACGTCGTCCGCGCCCGACACCGAGAGTCGCAGGGCCCGCGCCTGCCGGTCTTCCATGGCGGCCGCCGCGCGCAGCGGCTCCCCGCCCTCGAGCCGCGCTCGCGCGAGCAGGGCCACCGTCTCGAGTCCGATCACCTCGCCGCCGATCGAAGCCGTCTGACGATCCGCGTCGCCGAGGAGACTTTGGAGCGAGTCCCCGATCGCGAGCGCGCGCTCGAGCGAAGCGATGGCCTCGGAGCGTCGTCCCAGGTTCAACTGCACGGTCCCGAGCAGGCTCTCGCGGGTCGCGCGCAGCGCCGCGGACGAGAGCTCCTTCGGCGCGAGTGCCGCGAGCATCCGCTCTGCGCCCTCGAAGTCCGCGCGGCGCACGCGCGCGTCGATCACCGACAGGCGGGTGAGGCCGTCCTGCGCGGCCATTTCCTCGAGGGCTCGCTCGTGCGCCCGCGCGCCCTCGAAGTCGCCCTTCCGCGTCAGACAGCTCCCGAGCAGGGTGTGCCAGTCGCGTTGCGCCTTCTCGGTGTTCGGCTTGTTGCGCACGAGGAACTCGGCTGCGCGCTCAGGCTCGTCGATCGAGAGCAGGAACGAGGCCTGGCGCACGATCAGGTCCCAGGACAGTGATCGGCCCTGGACCTGTGACAGCGCGTCGAGCAGCCGCGCGATCTCGGGCAGGTCGCCGGCCTCGCGCGCGAGTCGGAGCAGGCCGCTCAGGGCCTGATCCTGGTAGTCGGGCCGCAGCACTTCTCGAGCCGTACCAAGCAGTGCCTCGAACCCCGACTGCGCCGCGGCCCAGTCGCCGCGCGCCCAATCGAACCACGCCAACGCCCAGGCCGGTTCGAGCGTGGGCGTGCGCAGTCCGGCGCGCTCGAACAGCGTGAGCGACTCCTCGGCGTCGTGAACGCCGCCCTGGATCCAGCGCTTGCGCTCGGCATCGTCGAACTCGGAGTCCTCGACGACGCGCTGACGCTGCAACCTGGCGCGCAAGGACAAGGCACGCGCCGCGGGAGTGAAGTCCGCGCTCGTTCGGCCGATCGCGACGACTTGATCGAGGTCGGCGAAGATCGTCTCGCGCAGCTTTGGCCACGAGTCGATCTTCGAATTGTCCGCTCCGGCGAGGCGGGCACGTTCGTAGATCTCGTTGAACCGGGCCTCGAGCTCGAAGCCCTGCTTGCGGTCACTCGCGCTCAAGCGCGCGTAGAACTCGAGGACCGCTTTCAGGTCGGGGCGAGCGTGATCCCGGGCGCAGCGTTCGGCGCAGGCTCGCAGCTCCTGCAACTCCGCCTCCGACCCCGAACGGAAGCGGCCCAGTCCGCTCCGAAAGAACTCGAGTTCGGTGGAGAGGCCTCGCGCAGCTTCCGGCGCGGCCTCTGTCGTTTGGCTCTCGGTGGTCGCCGCGCCCGCGCAGCGAGGCAGCACGAACCAGGGGACGAACGCGCACGAGAGACCCGCGAGCCACGCACCCCTCTGCATCGATCACCTGCCCGGGATCTGACCCAGGTAGAGATCGCGCTCGGCGCTTTGCGGCAGCGCGCGAGCCAGTTCGCGCGCGTCGGTCACGAATCCGGCCTCGTGCAGCACGAGCACGGCGTCGAGCGTGCGGCCCGGCTCGGCGCGGTCGAAAAGCGCGCGCAGGCGCGACTCCACCGCGGCATCGGCCACGATCTGGAAGTCGTGCGCGCCGAGCTTCTGATCGAGTCCGCGACGCACGACCCAAGCCTCGAGCGTGTAGCGGCCGAGTTCCTTGGGCTTCTTCGCGACGTCGATCGGCGCGGCGCCGACGACGAGCTCGTACCGCGTCGTGGTGCCGAAGGCCTTGCCTTCGAGGCGCTGGATCTCGAAACGATAGCTGTCGGCCTCGGCCTGGCCCTCGACTTCGATGCGCACCGGGGAGGCCAGGGCGGGGAACAGGGCCGCGATATCCGCGGACGGCAGGAGCACGCGATCCCGCGGAAAGTACACCGGGCCGCCCGCCGAACCGCGCAGGAGCGGGGTCTCGGGGAAGTGCAGCGTCGAGGGCGTCATCAGCGAACGCACGCCCAGGAACAGCAGCACGACGGCGGCGGCGGAAGCGAGCAGCGGCAGCAGTCGCGGTCCGACACGGCGCGGCGCGGGCGCGGCCGGCGGCGCGGGCTCGTCGAGTTCCTCCTCCGCGGCGGGCAGGCCGTGGACGAGGGGCGAGGGGGGCGCCGACTCTAGGGTGCGCACGAATCGTTCGCACTCGAGGCACGTCGCCAGGTGGCGGTCGATCGACGCCCGGCGCTCCGCGCTCAGGCTGCCCGCGCCCGGTCCCTGGCCGAAGTCGTACAGGTCCTCGGAGGGGGGGCAGACGAGGAGGGCGGGCCCCACGGTCTTCCGCGCGGCATCGCTCGCACGACTGCGCAGCCAGCCATCCGCGTCCTGGAGCCTGCGCAACCGCCGCCCTCGTTCCGGGTCCTCGGCGAGCATCCTCAGGAGCTGCTCGTCGAGTTCGTCCCAGCGCAGCAGGGCGTCTTCGGCGGTGTGCGGGGCAAGCGCTTCGTCAGGTCGGCCGCGGGGCCCGTTCGGTTCACGTCTCATGGACGTCGACTCGTCCGAGGATTCGGGCCGTCGCGGTGCCCCTTGATCGGGAATTTCGGGCTTTTTCGAGCTCATCGTGCTGCGTCCTCCATGGCGAGGTCGTTCAGGAGGACCCGTCTCAAGGCGGTGGAAGCCCGCTTCAAACGGTACTTGGTCTGTTCGACGGAGATCGAGAGGGCCTCGGAGATCTCGCCGATCGTGTGGTCTTCGACGAAGCGCATCACGAGCAGCGCTCGCTCCTCTTCGTCGAGGTGGGACATCCCGCGCCGGACCATGTCACCGACCTCTTCGTCCCCGGCCACCTCCCAGGGGCCCGGCGTCGGATCGGCCCGCTCGGGAAACGTGTCCCCGACGGGGGTGAGCTTGGGGTTGCGGCGGGCGCCGGACTTGCGTTTGAGGTCGACACAGCGACACCAAGCTACTCGATATAGCCAAGTGCCGAAACTGCCGCGCTCGGGGTCGAAACTGCCGTTGTCGAGTCGATCGAGGACGTAGAGCACGATCTCCTGGAACAGATCCTCGCGCGCCGAGTGGTCGTTCTCGAAGTGGCCGATGCAGTGATAGAAGAGCGACTTGTATCGCTCCAGGAACGCGGTGACGCCTTCCCTCGGCCGCGCCCGCAGGCCCGTGACCCATTCGTGTTCTTCCAAACGCGGAAGCCGCCCCTCGGCAGGTCCCGTCACCCACCCGTCGAACCAGGGGGGAGGATCGAGGCCTTCAGGGCCGGAGGATGGCCGTTCCACGCCTTGATTGCAACAGGGTTGCACTCGGGGCGGAAGGGGTTCGTAGATGCAATTTCGAAAGAAAGACCCACCAGATCGCTGGACTTGTTCGCTTCCAAGTCCAGGGCTGGTCCTCGGGAGTGCGCCATCCGCCCGGGCCTCTCACCCCGGGTCAAAAAAAGCGCGCACGCAACGCCCCAGGGGCGAGCGGCTAGTAGGCTCGGACTCGAGCCAGTTGGTTCCGTTCCCGTCTCGGAGGAATTCGATGCTGAAGCGTCTCCCCGGTCTCGTCGCGTTCTGCGGGCTCTCGCTGTTTGCTCCCGCCGCTGCGGCGCAATTCAACAACACCTGGCTCACGTTCTCGAAGGACAACACGCGCATCGTCGACGCAAACGGCGCGAGCGCGGGCTACATCCTCAACGACCCCGACGAGAAGGACTACGCGTTCGGAGACGTGAACCACGACGGGTGGACCGATCTGGTCGTGGTGCGCAAGGAGCCCGCGACCACCGTGGGCAAGCGCGTGAACTACCTGCTCATGAACGAGAACGGGAAACTCGTCGATCGCTCCGCGCAGTACGCATCCGACACGAACGTGCCCGGTGACCTGGGCTTCCTGACGGCCACGAACGACCGTGACGTCCAAGTGGCCGACCTCAACGGCGACGGCTGGGAGGACATCGTGACGGCGACGACGCTGAGCCAGTCCGATCCGAAGGTCCTGTCGCACCCGCGCATCTACATCAACAAGGGGACGGTCGGCGGTGTCTGGCAGGGCTTCCGCTACGAAGCGGCGCGCATTCCGCAGTTGACGACGATCCCGGGCGGTGCCCCGCTCGCGCCGAACTTCTGCTCGGTCTCGGTCGGTGACGTGACCGGCGACGGATCGCCGGATCTGTACTTCGCGAACTACAACCTGAGTGCCGTGGGCATGGCCGACCGCCTGCTCGTCAACGATGGCGCGGGGAACTTCATCGATTCGCTGGAAACGCGCATGAGCGCGTCGATGCTCGCCTCGGGCTTCGGGACTTCCTCGGAGATCGTCGACCTGAACGGGGACGGGACCAGGGATGTCGTGCGCGGCCAATCCGGCGGCGCCGAATGCTCGTACAACAATCCGCTGAACCCAGGGTACTTCAACATCTTCCAGACGAACGTGGGCAGCTCCTCGACCTATCACGTCGATGCCGGCGACCTGAACGCCGACGGCAAGCCCGACCTCGTGTTCAGTGACGACGGGCTCGACTTCTATCGCTACAACACCGGCAACGATGCGCTCGGCCGCGCGATCTTCGGGCCGGTGCGGGTGTATTCGTTCCTGACCGGCGGCGACGACGGGTTCGCCGGGAATTGCATGGTCGTCGACTTGAACGACGACGGCTTCGGCGACGCTTTGTACAGCGACTTCGACGTCGACGAAGCGGGCTGCGGACGCCGCGCGAAGATCTATCACAACCTGGGCGGCGCGATCGGTTCGCAGCCCACGTTGAGAGAGGAAGTCCAGCAGGTGGTGGGCGGGTGGAAAGGGGCGGTCGGAATCCTGGAGAGCGATCTGATCGGCACGTACGACATCGCCGCCTTCGACATCGACAACGACGGCGACAAGGACCTCGTCATCGGACGATGCGCGGGCACGTCCGTGTTCATGAACCAGATGCTGCAACCCTCGACCATCGCCTGCGCCGGAGACGGTTCAGCGACGGCGTGTCCGTGCGGCAACGCGAGCGCGAGCGGCAGCGGCGCGGGTTGCCTGAGTTCGCTCGCGTCCGGCGGCAAACTGCGCTCGACCGGTGCGGCACGCACTTCCTCGGACGGGCTCGCCCTGCTCGCGACGCAGGTCCCGAACGGCCCAGGTCTCTATTTCCAAGGCACGTCGCTGATGAATGGCGGGCTCGGGATCACCTTCGGTGACGGGCTCTTGTGCGCGGGCGGCACGATCACGCGCCTCGGCGTCGTGTTCGCGAGCGGCGCTGCGTCGCAGTATCCGCGGACCGGCATCGACCCGAGGCTCTCGTTGCAGGGCGCGGTCAACGCGGGCGACGTCAAGACCTACCAGGTCTGGTACCGCGATGCCGACGTGAGCTTCTGCTCGAGCAGCGTGTTCAATCTCACGAATGCGCTCAGCGTGGCCTGGCAGTAGCCGGGCAACGCACTCCGTCTATTGCCCGCCGGAGCGCAACGCCCAGCGCAATTTCGCCGACTTCGAACGCGGATTCGCGTGCTGTTCAGCCGCTGTCGCCCGCGTCACCGCGTCGTTGATGCGGGCGAAAGTACCTGCGGAGAGCCCGCGCTCGAAGGCGGCCTTCACGCGACGATCCTCGCCCGAGTGGAAGGTCAAGATCGCGATGCGGCCCCCGGCGCGCACCGCCGTCGGCAACTGTCTCAAGAGCGCGTCCAGGGCGCCGAACTCGTCGTTGACCTCGATGCGCACGGCCTGGAACACCCGACGCACGCTCGCGTCGACGTCCTCGGTCGCGATACGCCCTTCGAGGACGGCGCGCACCGCGAGCGCGAGATCGGTCGTCGTCGCGATGCGACCGCGGCGCGCGTCGAGTTCGAGCGCAATGCGCTCCGCATGCGGTTCGTCGGAGTCGTCGCGCAAGGCCGTGACGAGCGTCTCGATTGAAGCCCGCTCCAGCCACTGCGCGGCTGACAGCGCGCGCTTTTGGTTCATGCGCATGTCGAGCGGGCCCTCGAGCTTGAACGAGAAGCCGCGCGCGGGATCGTCGATCTGCATCGAGGACACTCCGAGGTCCGCGAGCAGGAAGTCGACACCGTCGTGCCAGCCGACTTCCGCGAGAGCAGCCGAGAGACCGGCGAAGTTCGTGCGCCGCGTGATCAGTGCTCGCTCGTCGTGTCCGAGCGCGCGCAGTCGCGCCACCGTCTTCGGCAGCTCGATCGCGTCCGTTTCCAGACCGAGCAGCAACCCGCCGGGAGCGAGGCCCTCGAGTAGCCGCCGCGCGTGACCCCCGAATCCGAGCGTCGCATCGACTCCGCGTTCGCCCGCCGACGGCTGGAGCACGGCGAGGATCTCGTCGACCATGATCGACACGTGCTGGCCCGCCGGCGTCTGCCCGCGCGCGCGCACGTGCTCGATCTCCTCGGGGAACTTCTCGGGCGCGAGTTCCTTGTACTTCTCGGCGAAACGCCGCGGATGCGTGCCGCGATAGCGCGGCCGGCGCCGGTGTTCCGCGTTGGAATCGGGCGAGGAATCGTCCTGCGGCGCGCTCATGAGGCGGAACGGTAACGTTTCGACGCGGATTTCGATTCCGGAGGCCGCACCGACGCGGTCGCGGGACTGCGTCGATCGTCGGATCGCAGCACACGATTCGGAGATCGAGAATGCGTAGGTCGATACCGGCGATCGCGAGCCCGGCGGCGCCCGGAAATGGAGCTTGCCATGCAATCGAAGCTCATCGCCCGGCGCGTTTCTTTCAAGGCACCGCGTTCTTGGGCGGCGGCGCCGGCGCCGTATCCGGGGACAGACTGGTGTGCGTAGGTTGCATGTTCACGCGCCTCGGCGTCGTACTCGCGAACAGCAACGCGTCGGCCTATCCGCGCGAGGGTGTCGATCCGCCAGTCTCGCTGCAAGGCTCGAATGCGGCGGGGGACGCGCGCTCCTACCAAGTGTGGTATCGCGACTCCGACACAGGTTTCTTCTCGAGCGCGGTGCTCAACCTCACGAACGCGCTGACTTTGACCTGGCAGAACTGAACACTGGCCGGGAAGCAGCAGCCCGTTTGACAATTCAGTACTCTTGAGGCAGCACCTCTTTGCGCTGCTGCGTGGAGTTCGTCGGGTCATTCAGTGGATGGGAAGACCACCTCCGGCGCTCCTCTGTCGCTCTGCTTGCCTCGCGACAGCACGCTTTGGCAGGAGTTCCCGGTCCTTCAACGAGATCCGAGGCGCGCGGGGACTTCGGCGCGAATTCCTCCGCGCGCTATGCTCTGAGTCGGTTCGCGCAGCCGTTCCTTCCCTTCCTCCCGAGGAGTCCGACTCATGCACGCTTCTCTCCGCTTCGCGTTTGCCGCGCTGTTCGCTTCCGTGTTCACGTCGAGCGCGTCCGCGCAGTTCAACAATCCTTGGGCGACGTTCGTGAAGGACACACAGCGCATTCGCAATCCCGATGGTTCGATTGCGACGCAGGTTACGGCTGACGACGTCGAGAAGGACTATGCATTCGGTGATCTGGACCGCGATGGATGGGTCGATCTCGTCGTCGGCCGCAAGGGCCGTGGGGATCTCAACACGAGATTCCCAAATCAACTCCTCATGAACGAGCGCGGCGTGCTCGTCGATCGCACAGCGCAGTTCGCCGCCGACGCGAGCGTGCCCGGTGATGCCGGATTCCTGACCCAGACCCCCGACTCCGACGTCCAAGTTGCCGACTTGGACGGCGATGGCTGGCCCGACATCGTGACGGCGGCGAATGAGGCAGGCTCTACGGCCATGCCCGCCAATCAACCGCGCGTGTACCGCAACAAGGGCTCGATTGCAGGCGTCTGGCAGGGACTTCGGTACGAAGCCTCGCGACTTCCGCTCTTCTACCCGGCAGGCTCGAGCCAGCCCTTTCCAGGCCGCTTCCATTCCGTCTCGGTCGGAGACGTCACCGGCGACGGGTTCTTGGATATCTACTTCACGTCCCGAGGCAATGACGTGTCCTACACTTGGCGCTTGAACGACCGGCTGCTGATCAACGACGGCACGGGGAATTTCACGGACTCGCTCGAGACGCGCATGACGAGCATCATGCTGAGTTCGACGGTCAACATGGCCTCGCGCATCATTGACATGAACGGCGACGGCTCGCTCGACGTCCTCAAGGCTGCTCCACATCATCCGAACGGTGAAGTGTTCGTGGCCTACAACTCGCCCACGACCCCGGGATTCTTCACTGCCTATCAGAGCGTGCTTCCGGGTGGCTCGGCGTATCACGTCGACGCGGGCGACCTGAATGGTGACGGTCGTCCGGATCTCGTCATCGGCGACGATGGTCTCGACGTCTACCGCTTCAATCTCGGCAACGCGAATTTCGGCCCCAGGCGTCCCTACACCTTCCTGAGCGGCTCGGACGACGGATTCGTCGGCAACAGTCGCATCGTCGATCTGAACGACGACGGCTGGCCCGATACGATCCACGCCGACGTCGACGTCCAGATCATCTCGTGCACGAATCGGTGCCACGTCTATCACAACCTCGGCGGCGCGATCGGCGGGAACATCGAGTTGCGCGAGGAGATAGAGACGGCTGGCGCGGGCGGCTGGAAGGGGGCCGTCGGATTGCTCGCCAGCGAATTGACCGGGACGTTCGATGTCGCTCCGTTCGACATCGACAAAGACGGCGACATCGACCTCGTCTTAGGTGGTTGCGCGGGCACGACGGTGTGGGTCAATCAACTCGTCGCAAAGGCGACCGCCTTCTGCCTCGGCGACGGCTCGGGGGCAATGTGTCCGTGCGGCAATGCGAGCTCTGCGATTGACAGGGAAGGCTGCCTCAATTCGATCGGCAGCGGCGGTCGCTTGCGCACGATCGGGAAGGCGAGCCTCACCGCCGACACCCTCGGACTGTTCGCGACGCAAGTGCCGAATGGGCCGGCCCTCTACTTCCAAGGCACGTGGGCCCAAGGCGTTGGAGCTGGATCGGTGTTCGGCGACGGGCTCCTGTGCGCAGGCGGGACGATCACGCGGCTTGGGGTCGTGTTCGCGTCGAATGGCGCTTCGCAATATCCGCGCCCCGGCATGGATCCCTTGATTTCGCAGCAGGCCAGCCTTGCTCCCGGTGCTGCGCGCACGTACCAGGCCTGGTACCGAGACGCCGACGTCATGTTCTGCACACCATCGACCTTCAATCTGACGAACGGGCTGGCGATCACCTGGCAGTGATGACCGCAGCATCGAGCCCAGCTCGAGTGTGCTGTCCACAGGCGGATCTCAGCCGGATCGAACTGAATACAAACTGCGCGGCGGGATGCACGCTGTGCCGGCTTACGCACGGCTAGGCAATCCCAGCCGACGACGCTTGCCGATGATGCCCCCCGAGTCGACCTGGCCTCAGCCTGGTGGCTGCATCGATTCCTCGCGCATCGAGTAGGTGCAGGTCCAGGACGCAGTCGACGCCGTGGACCGAGCCGGCCCACCCAGACGAGACCCATCCAGCCCACACGCTCGTCCAACCTCACCGTTGAGGTCCGTTTAGAGCCCCGTGCGGCGCACGTTGGCCTCCCCCCCGGGCTAGGCCCGACCCCGGCGGCTCTCTATACTGGTTGGTCCTGCACGGTCGACCGGATCGTCCGTGCACCCCATCCACCGATAGCCCGCGGAGCCGGTCCCTTGAGAGACGTCGTCATCGTCAGCGCGTGTCGCACCCCTGTCGCCAAGTTCCAAGGCGCGTTGAGTGGATTCCGCGCGCCCGACCTCGGCGCGCTTGCCATCGCCGAAGCGCTCGCTCGCGCCAAGGTTTCACCGAGCGCGGTGGAGGAGGTCATCTTCGGCAACGTGCTCACGGCCGGCCTGGGACAGAACCCGGCCCGTCAGGCGGCGATCAAGGCCGGCATTCCGAACACCGTGCCGTCGTTCACCGTGAACAAGGTGTGCGGCTCGGGCCTGAAGGCGGTGATGCTCGCCGCGCAGGCGATCCGCGCCGGTGACGCCGACGTGATCGTCGCGGGCGGTCAAGAGAGCATGACCAACGCGCCCTACCTGTTGCCCGAAGCCCGCGCCGGTGTGCGGCTCGGACACGGCAAGCTGATCGACTCGATGGTGTGGGACGGCTTGTGGGACATCTACAACGACTTCCACATGGGCAACACGGGCGAGCTCGTCGCCAAGAAGTACGAGATCACGCGTCGCCAACAGGACGAGTTCGCCGCCGCGAGCCACCAGAAGGCCGCCGACGCGACGAAGAACGGGCGCTTCGACGCCGAGAAGTTCAAGGTCATGATCCCGCAGCGCAAGGGGGATCCGATCGCGTTCTTCGAGGACGAGACCATCCGCGGCGACACGACCGCGGACAGCATCGCCAAGCTCAAGCCCGCGTTCGATCCGGCCGGCACCGTGACGGCCGCGAACGCGAGCTCGATCAACGACGGGGCCGCGGCGGTCGTCGTGATGAGCGCGGACAAGGCCAAGGCGCTCGGCTTGAAGCCGCTCGCGAGGATCACGGCCTACGCGGCCGGTGGTTGCGCGCCGGAGTGGGTGATGATGGCCCCCGAGAAGTCGATCGGCGCCTGCGCGACGAAACTGGGCAAGAAGCCCGGCGATTTCGACCTGCACGAGATCAACGAAGCGTTCTCGGTCGCCGCCATCGCGCTCATGCGCGTGCTCGACCTCGACCCGAAGAAGGTCAACGTCAACGGCGGCGCCGTTGGGATCGGTCACCCGATCGGCGCGTCGGGTTGCCGGATCCTCGTGACGCTGCTCCACGCGATGCAACAACGCAACGCGAAGAACGGCATGGCTTCCCTGTGCCTCGGTGGAGGCAACGCGGTGTCACTGGCGCTCGAGAAGGTCTGAGCTCCATGCCGAAGTCGATGTTCGAGTCGGTGGCCGTGATCGGCGCCGGGACGATGGGGAATGGCATTGCCCAGACCTTCGCGACGTTCGGTGCGCGCGTGCTGCTCGTCGATCTCTCCGAGGATGCGCTGAAGAAGGGCGTAGGTGCGATCGAAGGCTCGCTCGCTCGCGTCGTGAAGAAGGGCGTCATCGCCGACGCCGATGCGAAGTCCACGCTCGCGCGCATCACGACCAGCTCGAAACTGGAGTCGATCACCGACGTGCCGCTCGTCGTCGAAGCCGTGTCCGAGCGCGCCGACATCAAGGCCAAGGTCTTCGCGCAGCTCGATCGTCAGTGCCCGGCCGCGACGATCCTGGCTTCGAACACGAGTTCGATCTCGATCACGCAGATCGCCGCGAACACGAAGCGCGCCGACCGCGTCATCGGGATGCACTTCATGAATCCGGTGCCCGTGATGAAGCTCGTCGAGATCATCCGCGGGCAAGAAACGAGCGACGAAACCACGGCGAAAATCGTCGCCGCGAGCGAATCGATCGAGAAAGTCCCCGTCGCAGCGAACGACTTCCCGGGCTTCGTGTCGAACCGCGTGCTGATGCCGATGATCAACGAGGCGATCTTCTGCCTCATGGAAGGCGTCGCCACGCGCGAGGGCATCGACACCGTGATGAAGCTCGGCATGGCACACCCGATGGGGCCGCTCGCGCTCGCCGATCTGATCGGGCTCGACGTCTGTCTGGACATCCTCGAAGTCCTGCACAAGGGCCTCGGCGACGACAAGTACCGCCCGTGTCCGCTGCTGCGCCGCTATGTCGCGGCCGGACGACTCGGTAAGAAGAGCGGCAAGGGCTTCTACGACTACGCCTGATCGGACACACGCGCTACATGGACTTCCAACTCAACGAAGAGCTCACCCTCGTGCGCGACATGGCGCGCGATTTCGCCGAACATGAGCTCAGCGCTCGCGCGACGAAGCACGATCGACAAGGCTTCATCGATCGCGAAGTCTACGAGAAGATGTCCGAGCTCGGCCTGTGGGGGCTCACGATCCCCGAGAGCTACGGCGGCGCGGGCATGGGCAACATGGCGCTCAGCGTCGTGCTCGAGGAAATCAATCGCGTGTGCGCCTCGACCGGCGTCACGTTGTCGGTCCACAACAGCCTGCTCGGCGCTCCGATCACGAAGTTCGCGAACGAGGCCACGAAGCGCGAATGGCTGCCGCGCCTCGCGACGGGAGAAGTCATCGGCGCGTATTGTCTCACCGAACCGAACGCCGGTTCGGACGCGGCGTCGCTCTCCACGACGGCAAGGGTCGTGGGGGACGATTTCGTGATCAACGGCACGAAAATCTGGGTCACGAACGGAGGAACCTGCGGCTTGATGCTCGTGTACGCGCGCACCGCCGCCGCTTCCTCGAAGGCGAAGGGAATCAGCGCGATCCTCGTGCCGAAGAACACGCAGGGCATCACCGTTGGACCGCCGGAAAAGAAATGCGGCATCCGCGGCAGTTCGACGACCGAGATCTTGTTCGACAACGTGCGTGTGCCGAAATCGAACCTGGTCGGCGAGCTCAACGAGGGGTTCAAGGTCGCGATGGACACGCTCGACGGCGGTCGAATCGGCATCGCCAGCCAGGCGGTCGGCATCGCGCGCGCGTGCCTCGAGGCCGCGACGAAGTACTCGAAGGAACGCGAACAGTTCGGCACGGCGATCGCCAATTTCCAGGCGATCCAATGGAAGCTCGCCGACATGAGCACGCGCATCGAAGCGTCGCGCCTGCTCGTGTTGAAGGCCGCGTGGTTGCGCGATCGCAAGGAGCGGTGCACGCAGCAGGCGGCGCAGGCCAAGCTCTTCGCGTCGACGACCGCGAATTTCTGCGCTGACGAGTGTCTCCAGATCCACGGCGGCGCCGGCTACACCGATCACTTCCAGGTCGAGCGCCTCTTCCGCGACGCGCGCATCACCGAGATCTACGAAGGCGCGACCGACATCCAGCGCATCGTCATCGCTCGCGGCGTGCTCGCCTGAGAGCAGCATGCACGCTTCCGCCGACATCACCGAACGCTTCCTCGCCGGCGACAAGGCCGCGGTGGCACGCGGGATTTCGTGGGCGGAAAACGCGGACCAGCGCTTCGCGGCCTTCCTGGCCAAGGTCTACTCGCGCGTCGGCCGCGCGTGGCGCATCGGCGTGACCGGTCCGCCTGGCGCGGGCAAGAGCACGCTCGTGAACGAACTCGCGAAGTCGCTGCGGGCCCGGTCTCGCACCGTCGGCATCCTCGCCGTCGATCCGTCGAGCCCCTATTCCGGCGGCGCGTTGCTCGGCGATCGCATTCGCATGGAGGAGCGCACGCTCGACGCAGGCGTGTACATTCGTTCGATGGCGAGCCGCGGCAGCCACGGCGGGCTCTCGCGCGCCACCGTCGACGCCTGCGACGTGATGGATGCGTTCGGGTTCGACGAGATCGTCGTCGAGACGGTCGGCGTGGGCCAGGCCGAGTACGACATCGTCTCGGCGGCCGACACCGTGCTCGTCGTGCTCTGCCCGGGCGCGGGCGACGGCGTGCAGGCGATGAAAGCAGGGCTGCTCGAAGTCGCCGACGTCATCGCCGTGAACAAGGCCGACTTGCCCGGCGCCGATCGCATGATCGTCGACCTCGAGGAGGCGATGCACGTGCGCCTGGCGGGGCGCTCCTCGTGGGTAACGCCGGTCGTCGCGTGCAGCGCGGCCAGGTCGGACGGCATCGAGGAAGTCCTCGGCGCGATCGAGAAGCACCGCGAACACGCCAAGGCGCGCGGACTGGCCGGAATTCGCCGCGAAAAGCGTCTCGAGCAGGTCCACCGCGTGCTGCAGGAGCGCCTGGCCGAGCACCTGTGGGGGCGCGGCGGCTACGGAGAGCGCGCGCGCGCCCTCCTCGATTCGGGCCGCTCGCCGTACGATGTCGTCGCCGAGCTCTTCTCCGCGTTGCTCGCGGAAGCCAAGCCCACGAACAACGGAGCCCAGAGGAAGCCATGAGCGCATACGACGTGAAGCAGATCGACGCCCGCGAGCTCTGGCAGAAGGCGTTCGACTCCGCGGAAAAACGCGACGCCGATTTCAGCTCCGTTTCGGGCTCGAAGTTGAAGGGCCTGTACGGTCCGGAGGACGCGCGGGTCGACGTCGAACGCGACCTCGGCTACCCGGGACAATTCCCGTTCACACGCGGCGTGCACGCGACGATGTACCGGAGCCGCTTGTGGACGATGCGCCAGTTCGCGGGCTTCGGCAGCGCGAGGCAGACGAACGAGCGCTTCAAGTTCCTGCTCGAGCACGGGCAGACGGGGCTCTCGACCGCGTTCGATTTCCCGACGTTGATGGGCTACGACTCGGATCACGAGCGCAGCCGGGGTGAAGTCGGCCAGGTCGGCGTGGCGATCAGCTCGCTCGCCGACATGCAGACGTTGATGGACGGCATCCCGATGGCGGACGTGTCGACGTCGATGACGATCAACGGTCCGGCGCCGATCCTGCTCGCGTTCTACATCGCGTGCGGCGAGCGCCAGGGCGTCTCGCCGAAGAAGCTGCGCGGCACGGTGCAGAACGACATCCTGAAGGAGTACCAGGCGCAGCACGCGTGGCTCGTTCCGGCCGAACCGGCGCTGCGCATGATCACGGACGTGATGGGCCACTGCGCCAAGCACGTGCCGCAGTGGAACACCATCTCGATCAGCGGCTACCACATTCGCGAGGCGGGCTCGACCGCGGCACAGGAGCTAGCGTTCACGCTCGCGAACGGCATGGAGTACGTGAAGCGCGGCGTCGCGGCCGGGCTCGACGTCGACGAATTCGCTCCGCGCCTCTCGTTCTTCTTCGACAGCCACATCGACTTCTTCGAGGAGATCGCCAAGTTCCGCGCGGCACGCCGCATCTGGGCGCGCAAGATGAAGGACACGTTCGGCGCGAAGGACCCGCGCTCGTGGATGGTGCGTTTCCACACACAGACGGCGGGCGTCACGCTCACGGCGCAGCAGCCCGAGAACAACATTGTGCGGACTGCCTTCGAGGCGATGGCTGCCGTGCTGGGAGGGACTCAATCCCTTCACACGAACTCGATGGACGAAACGCTGTCGCTCCCGACCGAAAAGGCCGTGAAGATCGCGCTGCGCACGCAACAGATCATCGCCGAGGAGACCGAGGTCGCGCACGTGATCGATCCGCTCGCCGGCAGCTACTTCGTCGAGGCGCAGACGAACCGTCTCGAAGCCGAGGCCGAGAAATACTTCGCCGAGATCGACCGCCGCGGCGGCGTCGTGGCTGCGACGGAAGCAGGCTACATCCAACGCGAGATCCATCGCTCCGCCGTCGGCTACCAGGCGGCGGTCGAGCGCGGCCAGAAGAAGATCGTCGGCGTCAACTGCTACGAGGAAGAACACGACCGCAACCCGACGATCGAGATCCACAAGATCGATCCGGCGGTCGAGCGCGAGCAGCACGAACGCCTGGCCGCCCTGCGCAAGAAGCGCGACGCGAAGAAGGCCGCGAAGGCCCTCGACGACATCCGCGACGCCTGCAAGGGCCAGGACAACCTGCTCGAACGGTTCGTCGCCGCCGCGCACGCCGACTGCACGCTGGGCGAAATCACCGACGTCCTGCGCGAACGTTTCGGCGAGTACAAGGAGCCGAAGATCCTGTGAAATCCTCGATCGAATCCCACACACGACGCGACGGAGTCCGCCCATGACCGACCGCAAGATCCGCGTCCTCGTCGCCAAGCCCGGCCTCGATGGACATGACCGTGGCGCGAAGACGGTGGCGTCGGTGCTGCGCGACCGCGGGATGGAAGTGATCTACACGGGCCTGCACCAGACTCCCGAGATGATCGCCGAAGTCGCAGTGCAGGAAGACGTCGACGTCGTCGGGCTCTCGATCCTGTCGGGCGCGCACATGGAGCTCTTTCCGCGCGTGCGGGCCGAGCTCGTGAAGCGCGGCATGGACCACGTGCTGCTCACGGGCGGAGGCATCATCCCCGGCGAGGACATGGAGAAGCTCGAAGCCCAGGGCTTCGCGAAACTGTTCGGACCCGGCACGCGCACGGACGCGATCGCCGATTACATTCAGACCGAAATGGCCCGCCGCTGGGCGCATACGTCTTGAAGGGCGAGAGGAACACGACCGTGACCGAGCGCGACATCCTGAACATAGACGAAGCCGCCGAATTGCTCGGCGTCAGCATCAAGACGTTCAACAAGGTACTGCACCAGGAGAACATGCCCGCGCGCAAGATCGGCCGCGAGTGGAAGTTTTCGCGGCGTGCGCTGATCGACTGGGTCGGCAGCGGACGCAGCCAGGACTTCTATCGCGAAGGCGGCGACGGCCGCGACGAGGACACGCACGACGTCGAGCTCACGCCGAAGGCGAAGAACGGCAGCGGATCACGCGCGAGCGACACCGAGAAGCCGCGTGCTCGACGCACGGCCGGCTGGCAGATCGAGGATTAGGCCCTTCATGCAAACGGAAACGCCCAGCACGTACACCCTGCCCCGGATCGAACACGGTTTCGATCTCACGCAGGATCAGCTCATGATCCGCGACATGGTGCGCGACTTCGCAGTCAGCGAAGTCGCGCCGATCGCGCACGAGATCGACGAGAACCACCGCTTTCCCGTCGAGACGTGGAAGAAGATCGTCGAGCTCGGATTGCCGGGCATACCGTTCCCGGAGAAGTACGGCGGATCGAACGGAGGCACGCTCGCCTACTGCCTGGCGGTCGAGGAGCTGGCGCGCGTGTGCGGCTCGACGGGTCTCACCCTCGCGGCGCACGTCTCGCTCGGCACGTTTCCGATCTACAAGTGGGGCAACGAACGCCTGAAGAGCGCCTACGTCCCGAAGCTCATCGCCGGCGAATACATGGGCGCGTACGGATTGACCGAACCGAACGCGGGTTCGGATTCGGGCGGCACGCAGACGACGGCCGTGCGCGACGGCGATCATTACGTACTCAACGGCGCGAAGTGCTTCATCACGAACGCCAACCATGCCGGCACGTTCATCTGCACGGCGGTCACGGACCCAAAGCTCGGCGCGAAGGGCATCAGCGCCTTCGTCGTGCCGCGCGACACGAAGGGCTTCAAGATCGAGAAGGGCGAGCACAAGCTCGGCATGCGCGGTTCGGACTGGGCGAGCTTGGTGTTCCAGGACGCGCGCATTCCCAAGGATCACTTGCTCGGTCCGGAAGGCGAGGGCTTCAAGACCTTCATGAAGACGCTCGATGGCGGCCGCATCTCGATCGCGGCGCTGTCTCTCGGTATCGCGCAAGGCGCCTACGACGTGGCGCTGAAATACGCGAAGGAGCGCGAGGCCTTCGGCAAGAAGCTGTCCGACCTCCAAGCTGTGCAATTCAAGCTCGCCAACATGGCGCTCGACATCGAGGCGTCGCGTCACCTCGTCTACCACGCCGCGCGTTTGAAGGACGCCGACCGTCCGTACGCGAAGGAGGCGGCGATGGCGAAGCTCATGGCGTCGGAGTGTTCGATGCGTGTCACTTACGACGCCATCCAAGTGCATGGCGGCTACGGATATTCGCGCGAATACCCGGTCGAGCGCATGTGGCGCGACGCCAAACTGTGCGTGATCGGCGAAGGCACGAGCGAAGTGCAGCGCATGATCATCTCGCGCAACATCCTGCGCGGGTAGTACCCCCACAATCTCGAGGACATCAAATGAAGCGCATTCTTCCGATCGTGTCCATCGGACTCCTGTTCGCCTGCTCGACGACCCACAGCTCTGTCGGTGACGCAGCGAACGCGAAGGCCGAATTCGAATGGATGAGTACCCTGACCGGTGAGTGGACCGGCACTGCCGAGAGTGGCGACAAGAAATTCCCGGTCGACACGACATTCCGTCTCACGGGCAACAACTCGGCGATCGAGGAGAAGATATTCCCGGGCACCGAGCACGAAATGGTCTCGATGTACCACCTCGACGGCGGACAGCTGATGCACACGCACTACTGCGCTCTGGGCAACCAGCCGCGCATGATCGCGCGTCCTTCCGAGACGAAGGGGTCGATCCAGTTCGACTTCCACGATGCGACCAACCTGGCGTCGATGAAAGCGGATCACATGCACGACATGCGCCTGCAGATCGTCGACCCGAATCACCTCGAGATGTGGTGGACCGCCTGGAAGGACGGCAAGGCCGACCACGCCGCGCACTTCGTCCTGGCGCGCAAGTAGCAGCATTTCGCAGCCACGATTCGGGCTCTTCCCAGTAAGCCTGCGGCCGTCCGCTTCGGATGGTCGATGAAGCTCCCGATGGACCTCTCGCTGGGCAGCCTGCTTGCGTCGTTCCTGATCGGCTCGGTCGGCCTGGTGCTGTTCGTGTACGGCAAGCGCATGGAGCGCATGCCGCAACTCGTGGCGGGCGCATTGCTCATGGTCTATCCGTACTTCGTCAGCGACGTGACGTGGATGTCTGGGATCGCGGTGGCGCTGCTCGTCGGCCTGAAGCTCGCGTTGCGCAGCGGAATGTGACGAGGCGCCGGGCCTCGGCTTCGCGTAGGATCGCGCGCGGACGATTGCGCATGAGCTGGGCACCGCAGATGATTCGCGCCGGTGAGTGGTCGATCACGGCGCTCTCAGACGGCCATTTGCGGCTTGACGGTGGCTCGATGTGGGGCGTCGTGCCGGCCACGATGTGGAGAAAGCTCACGCCGCCGGACGCGGACAATACGATCCGACTCGCGCTGCGCCCATTCCTCGCGATGCGCGGCGCTGCGAAAGTCCTGATCGAAGTCGGCGTCGGCGACCGCTGGGAGCCGAAGTGGCGCGCCATATACAAGATCGACCGCGGAGAGACGCTGGAACGCACGTTGCGCGCCGTCGGCGTCGCGCCCGAGGAGATCACGCACGTCGTCGCGTCCCATTGTCACTGGGATCACATCGGCGCACAGGTGATCGAGTGCGACGGCGAACTCGTGCCGCAGTTCCCCAATGCAGCGCACTTCGCGCCGTCGATCGAGATCGAGATGGCCAAGCACCCGGGGCACGCGCGCAGCGGATCGTACCGCGCCGAGGACGTGACGCCGATCGAGCGGCTCGGACTGCTCACGGGCTACGGTGACACGCTCGAGATCCTGCCCGGCTTGCGCGCCCACGTGCTCGGCGGACACAGCGACGGCGTCGCAGTCATCACGATCGGAGAGATCGAAGGGGGGGACACGGCGATCTTCTGGTCCGACGTCGTACCCACCTCCCACCACATCCAGCCCGCCTACGTGATGGCGTACGACCTCGATGTCGTGAGGAGCTTCGAGCAGCGCAGCCACTGGCTCGCGCGCGCCGCCGACGGCGGTTGGACCGGCATGTTCTACCACGATGAGCATCACGCCTTCGGCAGGATCCGTCGCGACGGCAAGCGCTACGCGTTCACGGCGATCTGATCGCGACGGACTCGCGCTCATGCGCGTGTCGGGATCGCTGAGCGGGCCCCGAGAGTGAAGGATTCGACAGAAGCGAGATCCAGCGCGCCCTACGCAGCCGTCCGGAGGTGACTACGCACCTGGCAACCGAAGTCGCGCGATCGCCCGCATCGGCATATGATGCGCGCGAACGACTCAGTCCCTTCAACAGCGAGACGAACATGGACATCACGAAGCTCATCCAGCAACACGGCCCGGCGCTCACCCAGATCCTGACGAGCAAGGCCGGATTCACCGCGCCTCAGGCGCAGACGTTTCTGCCCCTGATCATCGGGAAGGTCATGGAAGTCGTGAAGGGCGGCGGCTTCGACGTGAAGTCGCTGATCGGCGGCACCGGCGCGAGCGCCATCATCGGCAAGCTCGGCATCGGGGACATCGCCAAGAAGGCCGGCATCGATGAAGCGAAGGCCACGGCCGGAGCGCAAGCGGTCGTGCCGAAGTTGATCGAGTCGGTTCAGAAGAGTGGCGGACTCGAAAGCCTGCTCGGCGGCGCGACCGGCGGTGCGGGGGACCTCATGAAGAAGGCCGGGAAGTTGTTCGGCGGGAGCTGAACGAGGAAGGACAGAGCGCCTGGTGAGGGGCGTCACCTCGTGGGCTGACCACGAGCCTCGAGTCCCTCCGTGGCTGGAGGCGGCGCATTCGCCGCCTCGAGCGCGATCTCCATGTGGTGTCGTGTGTGCACGAGACCGAAGCGGACCCAGTGCGCGAGATCGAGCGGGCCGAGCACCTGATGGGGGATGAAGCAGCGCGGCGCGCGATCGAGGTCCAGGGACGCGGTCAGGGCCGTCAAGTCGGCCGTGAACGCCCTGGCCCATTCGAGAGCCAGGGGCACGTCGATATCGAGCGGCGGCACGACCATGCGCGGCGCCTTCGCTTCGCCGCGGGGCAGCCTGCCCGCCGCCAGGAGCTCGAGTGCCTGCGGGAACGGGGCCGCTGCGTTCACGACGAGCAGCCCGCTGCCCTTGGCGAGGCTCACCACGTTCTTGAGGACGAGTTCGTTCGCGAGCGTCAGGTGCGCCGCATGTTGCACCGGGGACCAGCCTGAAACACGCTCGTCCGCGCGCCGCAGGATGGCGGCGTCACCGCCGAGCAGGCGCTCGACGCCGAGCGCCGCCTCGCGATAGGCCGCCAGATCGTGTCGCGCCGAGAGTGCTTGAATCATGAGCGCAAGATAATGCGACTCGGCGGGCCGCGCCACGTCGAACGGCCTCTGGCGGTTATCTTCTGGCCTCCATGCGCATCGTCTCCCTGTGTCCCAGTTTGACGGAACTGGTCTTCGACCTCGGACGCGGACCCGACGTCGTGGGCGTCACCGATTTTTGCGTGCACCCGGCCAAGGGTGTCGCAGCGGTCGAGAAGGTCGGCGGTACGAAGTCGCCCGACGTCGAGCGCATTCGCGCACTGAGACCGGATGTCGTCCTGATGAACGAGGAGGAAAACCGTCGTCAGGACGCGGACGCGCTCGCCGCCGCCGGACTCGATTGTCACGTGAGCATGCCGCGCGATTGTGCCGAGACGGCTGAGATGGTGCGTTCGATCGGAGCGCGGCTCGAGCGCTCACGCGAGGCGGAGGCGATCGCGCTCGAGATCGAATCGCGGGCCGAGCGGGTGCGCCGGGCAGCCCGGGGCCGAGCCATCGTTCCCTTCGCGTACCTCATCTGGCGCAAGCCCTGGATGAGCGTGAACGCCGACACTTTCGCGAGCGGATTGCTCGAGCAGGCCGGAGGACGCAACGTGTTCGCGCGCGAGTCCGCCCGCTACCCGGAAATCGACGTGGATCGCCTGAAGCAGGCGGATCCGATGCTCGTCCTGCTCTGCACGGAACCGTTCCCGTTCCAGCCGAAGCACATCGACGAACTCTCGAGCGCGACCGGGATCGCACGCGATCGCTTCGTCATCGCCGACGGCGAGTACCTGTCGTGGCACGGCTCGCGCACGCCGGGCGGCATCGACTACGCGGAACGACTGATCGATTCGCGGCGCTGACCGTCAGTCGCGGAGCTTCAGACCCCACACGATGTCGTCGGTGTCGGGCAGCGCGCCGTCGTCCTTGCCGTTCGATCCCGCAGACCAGAACACGACGAGACCCGTGTCGCCGAGGCCGCAGCGAATGGGGCGGCCGTCGAACGGATCCGTGCTCTTCGACAGGAACTCGAGCGCATCCTTGGCGCCCTGGCGATAGGCGACGAGCGCGACGCGCGCCAGCGCCAGCCGCGCCTCCAGCCGGTCGGACGAGGCCAGCGAGGGTTCGAGCTGTGGAGCGACGATGGAGGCGATGGGCGTCCAGAACGAGTCGGGCACGCCGTCGATGGCCGGCTGCCGCAAGTAGCGGGACTGTTCCGCGCGCAAGGCCGCCGTGGTCAGCGTGTCGAGGTAGCGAGCTCGATCGAAATCGCCGACGAGCATGCCTCTCAGATCCGAGAGGAACGACCTCGGCGCGAGACTCGCCACGTCGTGCGGCGCGGCGCCCTCCCGCAGGCGCTCGAACACGCGATACCCGAAGGCGCGCTCTCCGCGGATGGCCATCGCCATCGATTCGCGCGGACGCGCTTCCGTGAACGCGGCTTCGAAGTCCGCAAGGTCGAGCCCGCGCGGCAGCATGGGCAGGATCGTTTGCATCCCGTCGAGGACGCGCGTCATCTGGAGCGTCCACATCATCTCGCTCATCAGCCAGCGCGGGGTAGAGTGAATGCGTGCGATCGCGAATCCAGAGCGCAGCGTGTCCAGAGCCTCGCCGGCGCGCCCCGACTGCACGTGGTTCAGCGTCGTTACGTGGATCGCGTCGGCGAGCCGGGCTTCCTGCACGAAGGGGAGTTTCGGGAACGACTCGGCTGGACCCTCCAGTGCCGCCGACTCGCGCACGGGGTCGATCACGCCGTACGCGGCAGCCTGGCGCGCGAGCAGCATTTCATTGCCGAGTCCGACCGCGATCAACCTGACGGCCGACCTTTCCCGGTCGGTCCACGGCCGCACGCCGTCGCATTCCCGCAGGCGCACGGCGAGCGCGACCCAGAATTCGTTCCACTGCGCGGCTTGATCGGCCGCGCCCTCGAGATGCACGCGCAGCGCCGCGTCGAACGCCTCGAACGCGAGTCGAGCGTCCTCGCCCATGCGGTTCGTGCGCGCCTCGTCCAGGAGCAACGGGTACTTGCTCGGGTCCGAAACCTGCGTCATGTCCCACTGGGGCCGCGAACGCGCAACGCGCGCGAACCACTCGGAAGGGTCCAGCTTGCCTTCGTTCTTCGGGATCGGCAGGTATGCGGGGGTCAACGCCTGTCCTTCGAGCGCGATCCGATCGACCGCGGCGCGCAATCGCTGCGCGCCCACCAACCGGATCGCGACGACCGCGACGAGGCAGCTGAGGAACAGCGCACCCGCGATCCACCAGTGTCTGGAATTGCCTGGACGAGTGCTGGCAGGGGTCTTCATCGCGCTCGAGTTCTCGCACGGGCGCGCCTCTCGACGCAAGTCGTGATTCACGAGCGTGCGGCGTCGCACGAAAGAAGGTGCAGTCTCGCTCGTTCGATGGCGTAGCGCTCAGTTGTTCCCGTGCGGGTGGCACGAGTAGCAGGCGTTGCTGTTGTACGAGTAGCCGGAGACGCCCTGGTGATGGCCGTTCGTGCTGCTCTGCTGGTGCTCGTGACAGTTGATGCACGAGAACGCCCCGTAATTGCCCGGAGTCGTGTGACACTCCTGGCACGTGATGTTCGAGTGGTGCCCGCTCGCGATCGGGAATTGCGTGTGATTGAACGTCGCGCCCGCCCACGTCGTCGTGTTGTGGCAGGTGTTGCAGGTGGTCGGGAATCCCGCGGACACGTGGTTCGGATTGGTCGTCTGGTTGTAGTCCGTCTGGTGGCAGTCGATGCAACCCCGGGTGATGCCCGCGTGGTTGAAGTGCGCTCCAGCCCACGTCGACGTGCTGTGGCAGTTCTGGCACGAGGTCGAGAAATTGCCTGTCACGTGGTTGGGTTGCGTGACCCCGTTGTAGTCGCTCTGGTGGCAGGTGACGCAGCCCGCCGTGATGCCGGCGTGATTGAAGTTCGCGCCGCTCCACGTGGACGTGTTGTGGCAGTTCTGGCACGTCGTCGGGTAGTTGAACGTCACGTGGTTGGGTTGCGTGACCGCGTTGTACTCGCTTTGGTGGCAGGCGACGCAGGCGCTCGGTGTGCCCTGGAACGTCCCGTTCACGTGGCAGGCACTGCAGGCCGTGACGGCGTGCTGTCCCGTCAGCGGGAAGGTCGAGTGATGGAATCCCGCTCCTTCCCACGTCGTCGGCAGGTGACAGCGATCGCAGTTCGATGTCCAGCCCTGCACGAGGTGATTCGGATTCACGGCTCGCGCGAGTTGATCGCGGTGGCAGTCGATGCACTCCGTCGACGTGCGATCGAAGTTGCCCACGTCAGCTCCTTCGTGACAACGGAAGCAGGCGACGGCGGCGTGGCTGCCGACCAGCGGGAAGCGGGTGCGGGTGTGACGCACGATCTCCGCGCCGGGATTCCAGTCGTTCTGCTCGTGACAGGCTTCGCAGCCCTTGCCGAGCTTGCCGCGGTGCAAATCCTCGTGGCAACCCGAGCAACCCTGCGACGCGAACTCGGCCACGGGGCCGCGATCGTTGTGGCAGCGCAGGCACTCGGCTCCGGAGTGCGCGCCTTCGAGGCGGACACCGGTTTCTTTCTCGTGGTCGAAGGCGAAGTCCTTCTTGATCGCGTGCCACGTCGAACCCTCGTGGCAGGTCGAGCAGTCGCGCGGGAACGAATCGTGCGGCACGACGGGCCCGCGGTCCTTGCGCCATTCCTGCGGAGAAACAGGCGCGTAGGCGTGGCGTTTCGTGCCGTGTAGCGCGCACGCCAGCGCGCCGAAGAGGATCGCCAGGGCGAGTGCGAGCGTGCGAGCACGTGACCAGTGAGCGGTGTTCATGGATTGTGTCGTCACGACTCTAGAACCTCGTCTGCAGCATGAGACCCACCGACCACGAATCCTGACTGTCGCCGAAGCGCTTGTCGCCGACGAGCGAGAGATCCCAGGCGTCGAACACGGGCAGGTCGAGCGTGCCGAACAGGGACTGCTGCGCCAGCTTGCCCAGGCTCCCTGTCACGTCCTTCTGCTCGTAGCCGATGTACTCGTAGCCGAGGCTCGCGGAAGCGCGGCCAAACGAGCGCGAGCCGCTGATCCGCATCCCGGGCCCCGAACTGTACGTGCCGTCGGAATAGAAGGCCGACGTGCGGATCTCGCCGCGATCCCAGGCCATGTCGCGGAATGAGGCGCCGACCTCTCCAGCCGTGCCGTCGTCGTCCTGGTCGCTCCAGTGATCGAGACGCCCGTCGAGCCGAACCTTCTGGGACAGGCTGGTCCAACCGTTCAACGCGATGCGATCGAGCTTCGAGTCGCGCACAAAGACGGCGTCGAAGTCCTGGAATTCGCTGCGCAGCAGTTCGGGGATCTTGCGGTGGCTGAGCGTGAGTCCGAGGCCGCTCTTCGGGTTCACGCGCCACGTGAGGCCGACCAGGAACTCGGTGAGTTCGATCCCGGAGCCCTTGATGTCATCCTCGGATCCGTACGCGTCGAGCCAGGCGGTCGACCGGATGGATACGTCCTGGCCGGGCTGGATGCGCGCCTCGCCGAGGAAGAGGTTTCGATCCTGGTTCCCCTTGTGCCACGTGTTCTGGTATCCCACGCCGACCGAGTTCCTGCGCGAGTCATCCAGAGCGCGACGGTAGAAAGCCGCGACCTGCGTGTCGTCGAAGCTCGAGAGAGAGGAGAAAGGCTGCGGCATCGCGCCGACGCTCACGCCGAACTCGTCGCCGTTCGCGCGTCTATGATTCCATTCGACGCCGTCGAGCAGGCCGAACTCCGGCAACCCCGACTGCAGGAAGCGGCCGAAGTTCCAGCGCGAGGGATCGTCTTCGGTGCCGCCAACCGTATAGGAGAAGCGGTTGACGCGAAGGCGTGACTCCCGGTCGTGGATGTCCTCGCCATCGACGTCGGTCGAGCGCGTCCACACCGCGGCGCCCAGGCGCAATTCGCCGCCATGACCGAAGGGATTCTCCATCGTCGCGTCGACGCCGAGGCTGCTGTTCGAGTAATTGCGCGTGCCGTCCTGGCTGTCGCGTGTGTACTGCGACTGCAGCCAGGCACGCCCGCGGATGCGCCTTTCGCGCTCCTCGGGGGCCAGACCGAACGCGGGAGCGAGCAGCGGTTTTTCCTTCTGCCATTCCTCCGGAGGATGCGTCCAGGCTGGATGCTCGACCGGCTTCTCCGCCGGCTTCTGAGGCGACACCGGCAGCGTCGGCTGCGGCTCCACCACGGGGGGTGCGACGGCGGGATTCGGTTTCGTGGACGGAGGCTTCGGTGCGGGTACGGGGGGTGGGGCGACCCGATCGCGAGGAATGAACACCTCGCCCCGGTCACCGATCGCGACCGAGGCCACGCCCGGATCGAGATCGACGCGAGCGCTGTTCTTCGAGACCGCGCGTATCGTGCCTTCGGAAGTCGCTCCCGCTCGCGGGAAGAACGTCACGCGGTCGCCGGCGTCGAGCCCTTCCTCGCGCCCCTTGTCGAGGTAGAAGCTCCCGCCCGAAGCCGCGTTCACGAGGACTTCGATCTTCAACTTGTCCTGCGCCCGAGCGCTGGACGTGAAGAACGCCAGCACCACGAGAATTGCGACGATCCGTTTCATGATTCCGATCACCGTCGAGCCGGGGCGTGACAATCGGCGCACACCGTGCCGAGGGGTTTGTAGCGGATCGCCGATCCGCCGGAAGCGAGCGGGGTCTCGACGTGGCATTTCGAGCACGCGAGCGGGGAGTGCGTAGCGTCGAGTGCGAAGCGTGAATCACGCGCGTGGTCGAAATGCGGGCGCTCGAAGGTCTCGCTCGGCGCGTGGCAGCGCGCGCAGTCCGTCTTGCCCTCGACGACGAACTGTCCGACGTGCGGAGCCGCCAGGCACGCGGGGCAGCTCTTGCCCTTCCCGCGTCAGAAGGTGCGCCCCGTGCTCGCAACGGTCGGCGCGTGACATTGCGCGCACTCCGCTCGAGCGTGCGCGCCTTCGAGGGAGAACCCGGTCGCCTGGCCGTGGTCGAAGCTCGTCTTCGGGACGGATCGGAAACTCTCGGTGGTGTGGCAGCTCTCGCAGCCTGATTTCGAGAACTTTCCGGCGTGGACGTCGACGTGGCAGGTGTCGCAGCGACTCGCCGGACCCTTGAATTGCTCGGAAACGAGGCCGAATCGCCGTCCGTGTTCGTCTGCCGCGTTGCGCGGCGCGTGGCAGGCTTCGCATTCGGCGCGCGCATGGGCGCCGGTGAGCGGGAAACGCGTCCACTCTGCGTGCGCGAAACCCTGGCGTGCTCCCTGGAACGCATCGACGCCGTGGCACCGCCCGCAGCCTTCGCCCTTCACGCCGATGCCGGCCGGAGTCGTGGAGAGCATCCGCTCGCCGTGAACGTCCGCGTGGCAGGTGGCGCATTGGCCGACCGGCCCTTCGAATGCCTGCGACACGCGACCGAACGTGCGTCCGGATTCGTCCGCGACTCGCGAGCGCGGATGGCAATCGGAGCATTCGCCGCGCGCATGAGCGCCCTCGAGGGCGAAACCGGTCCACAGCCGGTGATCGAACACGCGTGTCACGACCGGACCGAACGAGGACGTGTCGTGGCAGCGCTCGCAGCCTGCCGCGCCGCGGAAGATCGCCGGCACGCCCTCGCGATCGAAGAACCCGGCGTGAGCGTCGACGTGGCAATCCGCGCACGCGCTCGAAGTGCCGTGGAATCGACGGGGCGCGGTCGGACTCGGTTGGGCGTGGCAGGAAGAGCACGCGATGGCTTCGTGAGCACCCGTGAGAGCGAAGCCCGTGCGCGCGTGCTGCGCGATTCCGAACGCCGAGGGCTCGAAGCGGGTCGCTTCGTGACACTCCCGGCAATTCGCCTTGGCGAACGGCCCGTCCGAGAACTGTCCGGCGGGCGGCTCGACGTGACAAGACTTGCAGTCGTCCGGCTTGCGGCACTGCGCCCCGGTGTCCGCGCTCGCAGGTGCGGCGGCGAGCAGAGGACTCGCGGTGTGGCACTGGGCGCAGCTCGCGTCCGCGTGCGGGGGCTCGAGCGCGAACCCCGTGAGCGCATGCAGCGCGGCATCCATGCGGGCCGACTGGCCGCGGAACGAACCATTCTCGGACGAATGGCAGGATGCGCACGCGGCGTCCACGTCGATCGCCAGAGTCCTCGCCACGCGCCCAAGGAAGTCGGATGCGTGCGGCGACGCGTGGCAGTCCTGGCAGTTCCGGGCGTCGCGCGTCGTTCGACCCGTGCCGCCCGCGATTCCACTCGCCTCGATCGCGAATGGACCGCCCTTTGGATGGCACTCGAGGCAGCCGACGCGCGCGTGCCGGCCGGAGAGCGCGAACGAACGCGGATGCTCGAAGCCGGCGACCGTGGCGAACGGCTCGGTCTGGCCGTGGCACGCAGCACACTCGGACAGGTGGCCCTCGTGCGGATCACGGTGACAGCTCGAGCAGGCTTGGGATTCGCCGAGGAAACGCTTGCTGCCGGACGCCAGCACGAGGTCGTTCGCGTGTTCGTGACAGCGCTCGCACGCGAGTTCGACGTGATCTCCAGCGAGATCGAAGCCGAGTCCCTCGTGCCGGAAGGCCGCGACGTCGGGGATGCCGGCCTGCGCGAACGCATGTGGCGAGGTGAGCGGGTGGTCTGTTCCGTGATGCTCCGAGTGGCAGGTCCCGCAACGCGAGGAATCCGCGTTCAACTTGCCGTGCACTCCGACACCAGAGCTGATCGCGCGGGCGACGTCGGCGTGGCAGGCCGCGCACGCATCGGCCATCGATGAACCGCCCGATCCGTGACAGGCCTCGCAATCGGATTCCAGGTCCGCGCGCGCCTTCTCGTGGACGGCGCTCAGCGCACCGGGGGAAGTTCGCTTCGAGTCCCAGGTCACGAACGCCACGACCAGGAAGGTCGAGACGATGCCGAGCCAGATGCCGGGTTTGTTCCACTTCATCGCGGCCTACTGGAGCACGGTCCCGAACCGCAGCGCCGCGACGACGTGCAACACGACGAGCAACACCATCGCGAGCGCGACCCAGCGGTGGAAGTAGCGCCAAGACGCCATCAATGCGCGCAAATCCTCGTAGTGGGCCGCCATCAGCGCCGTGCGTTGCGCGCGCCGAGCGAGTTTCATGAGCGCGTGGATGTGGTCGCGCGCGACGCCTTCGACGTGGCCTTGCACGCGGAGTTCATTGAGCGTGGCGCGCAGTCGGCGCTCGCTCGAAACGAGCGCCCTGACCCGCGCGAAGAACGTGCCCTGCCAGTGACTCTCGCTCACGAAGCGCTGCACCTCCACCCGCACGCGCTCCCCGAACGTTCCGGCGCCGCGGTCCCATTCGCTCACGATGGACGCGAGGCGAGTTCGCACTTCGTCGAGTTCCAGTTCGCGCCCGTTCGCGGCGCGGGGTACGTACGAGTAGAAGTAGCGGCCGATCGCGCCCGTGACGATCAGGATGCCCAGCCCGGCGAGTGCGTGTCCGCCCACCGTGTGCCGCGGGTCCATCGCCGAGTGCAGGATCGCGAAGAGGAGGGCCAGAAGACCGGTCGCGACGTGCGATGTCATCCACGACTGCAACGAACCGCGCAACCACGCGATGCGGCCCGAGCGTCGCGCCAGGTACGCGAGGTTGAAGAGGATCAGCGCGACACCCGCGACGCCGAACCACAGACCGATGGTGCCCGAAGGCCGCAGCGCCTGGTGATCGACGTGCGCAGTGCGCACCGAAGCAGAAGCGGCGTAGTAGTCCGCGTGAATGGCGATCCAGCCCGCGGCCGAGAGGACGAGAACGAGTGCGATCGTGAGGGCGGTCAGGAGCCCCGTGCCCCGCTCTGCCAACGGCGCGGTCGCCTTGCGCTCGCTCGGATCGAACGAAACGCCTGACCGTTCGAGGACCTCCGTGGGCGGAGTACCGCCGGCGAAGACGAAGACCTCGTCGTTCTCGAGGTCGCGCGATGCGCCCGAGGCGTGCTTCAGGCGCACGCGATCCATCGCGATCTGTTCGACCTCGGTATCGAGCTCGAGTTCGATCCGCCCTGCTTCGACGGCGCTGTTCAGGTGTGCCTGGTTGCGCGACTTGAGCCGCGAAAACGTCGACTTGCGATAGGAGACGGTGACCCGGTTCCCGGGTTGTTCCGAGAGACCGAGCGCCGCTTCGATGGCGCTGTCCCCGCCGCCGACGACCAGCACGCGACGATCGGTGTACGAGTGAGCGTCCAGCAGGCTGTACGAAACCTTGGGCAAGTCCTCGCCGGGCACGCCCAGCTTGCGCGGCGTACCGCGGCGGCCGAGCGCGAGGACCACGTTGCGCGCCGGGATGACGTGCGTCTTCGTCCGCACGAGCAGCACGTCTTCGTCGCGACGCTCGACGGCGACGAATTCCTGGCCCGTGCGGATCGGCAAGTCGTGCTCGCGCGCCACCGAGTGCCACAGGTCGACGAGATCCTCTTTCGAGTAGGACGTTTGGCTCAGGCGGCCGTGCAGCGGCAGGTCCACCGGTTGCGTCATCACGAGCTTGCGACGCGGGTACTTCGCGACCGTGCCGCCGAGTTCGTCCTGTTCGAGCGTCACGAAGCTGAGCCCGTTTTCCTTGGCGCGCAGCGAGCACGCGATGCCCGCCGGACCCGCCCCGACGATCACGAGATCGAAGGCCTCGTCCTCGGCCACGGCAACGCCTCCACTGGCGCTGTTCGAGCGGCGGTTGTGGCGCACGACCGTCTTCGCCTGCACGCGGCGCGTGACTTCGTCCGCCACAGAGACGCCCTGGGTGATCGCCGTGCGCACGAGTGCATAGCCGGTGACCTCGCCCGCGAGGAAGACCCCGCTCGTGCGCGTCGACTCGAGCGTTTCGCTGAGTACCGGAATGTCCCGTCGATCGCTGATGTCGCCGAGGGTCAGCGCGATCGCGCCGACCGGACACTCGGCCGCGCACCGTCCATGGCCGACACAGCGGGCGCCGTGCACGACGACGGCCTGCCCGTGGATCAACTCGAGCACGCCGTCCTCGGGGCAGGCGGCGACGCACGTGCCGCAACCGATGCAGCGCGAGAGGTCGATCTCGGGGTACTGGAGGCGTGCCCGGTGGCTGCCCGACTCGCGCGCCTGCCGGCGCTCGACGAGCTTGTCATGAGTCTCGGCGAGTTCGCTGCGCCGGTACCACAGCGCGACGACCGTCGCGGTCAAAGCAGCGACGAGCAGGCCCAACAGAGCCCAACTCACCGACGTGCCTCCGAGCCCGATGCCGCCATCCCCACCACCCGTTCAATCATGCAATTCGCGTTCCACGCCCAAGGTACGAGGCCCACGACCGATCCACGTTCGAATCCTGGACTCTCGTCCAGAAGCGACAATGCCAGATTCTCGTCGGGGTTCGCGCGCTCCAGGCTCCATTACGCCTTGGTCATCGAATCAGCGCGGGCCTCGCGCCGCCACCAATGCGGCAAATCCGGCCTGCACGGAGTCCGTCGGCGCCCGCGGATCGAGGGTCGTGTGCACCGTCGAACTCTCGAAACCAGCCGCGCGTGCGGCATCGACCAGTTCGGGGACGGACCACAAGCGCCAGCGATACACGAATGCCTCGCGCAGCTCCTGGACGATCACGCCGTCGCGTTCGACGCGGAAGTGCAGTGCGTTCTCGACGCGAGCCGTCAGCGGATCGGCCGCGCGCTGCTCCCAGACGTGGTGCAGGATCGTTCCGTCGCGGACGACGTGACGGCGTTCCATGGCCCCGACGCGAAATGCAGACTCACCGCCGTAGGTGTCGCACGCGAAGAGACCTCCATCTCGCAGGCGCCGACGCGAGTCCGCGAAGTAGCTCTCGAGTTCGGTTCGAGTCGCGAGTTCACCGATCGAGAAGTTCCCCACGAAGACGCAGTCGACGCTCATCGGCCGCACCTCGGCGAAGCGCGAGTCCGCTCGAATTCGCTCGACGCGATCGATTGCCCCCGCTCGTTCCAGGACGGTCGCGTCGATGTCGACAGCCTCCGCTCGGTGTCGATCGGAAAGCGACGCCCAGGCGCGCGAAACGGCGGCCGTTCCGGCGAAGTCCTCGCGTAGCAGGTGCGGCGATCCGCCATGCAGCGCGACGAGGAACGGCACGAGTTCGCCGGGAGACTGCACGCAGTGCTCGTAGAGTTCGTATCGGTCCATGCCGTGGGCGTGATTCTGACAGCGGTGACCCAGAAAACCACGTCCATCCGGTATCGTCTCCGCAATGCGATTTCAGGCCGTAGTCGCGCTCGCAGCGCTCCTTGTGACCTCGCTCGAGAGGGCATCCGCGACCCAGGCGAGTGGTCGAGTGCTCGTGTTCGGTTCGGCACGTGCAGGCCTGGCCATCTTCGAACCACGCGTGACGTTCGCGGAGATGAGGAAGTCGATCGCGGCCGGGGATGCGCTCGAATTCGAGATCCTCACGCCTGTGAAGGGCGCCGAACGCAGTGGCGTCGAGATCGTCTTCGCCGGTGGCCGCCGCTCCGTCGCGCCGCGCCCCGTCGAATCGAGCGCCTGGCAGCACGTTCGCATCGCGCTCGATGAGTTCGCCGGCAGCGAGACCGAGCATTTCGAACTCGTGGCGCGCGGGTACTCGAGCGACCAGATCGGATACCGGGTGGATTCCGTCGTGATCACGCACGCGAGCGGTGAACCGACGGTCGTGTTCGACGAGACCCTGCCCGGCGGTGCGCGCATCGTGCGCGACGATCGTCGTCAGGCTGGCGCGGCGCTGGTCGACGTCGGGGCGGGATTCGACGGTGGCAGCACGGAAATCGCCGCCGCGGACGTCGCCGATCCCTGGCACGCCTACGATCTGTCGATCCTGCGGCGCTCGGCCGCGAGTCCGGCCGCGAGCGAGAGACCGTTTGGTGGCGTGCTGGTCGGGCCGTGCGTGCCGATGCGGTTCGCCCGGCGCATGGAGCACGAGAGTCTGCCCGCCGAGGGACAGAAGTTCCTCTTCGAACCCCTCGAAGGCGGCCGTTTCTACACCGTGTGGCTCGCGCTTTCGACGACCGATGGCGAAGCGCTCTCCACGCGCTACGTAGCCTTCGGCGAGGCGGGCGAGCGGCGATCGGTTGGAATCGTCGTGCCCAAACGGGGCGACGCCGAAAGCCGTTCGACAGACCTGGGATCGTGCCGGCTCGTCTCGTCGACGATCGCATCGCTCGTGCCCCTGCTCGGCATCGAACTCCCCGACGAGCCGCGACTGCGCGTGCACGCGATCACGTTCCAGTGGCACCGGGACGGCGCGAGCGACGCGCGCTTCCATTCGGCCTGGCTCCGGGATCAAGCCTCGACCCCAAGCGGACTGTCCAGGGAGCGCTCGGATGCGCTCCTTTGCTGGGCCGAGAACCGTGAGGTCGGTCCGAGCTTCGTCGAAGGGGTGGTCGACCTCGCCGCCGAGCGGTCCCTGTTCGCGGCCCTCGTACGTGGCGACCTCACCGAGTTCGACGGCCTGCTGTCGAGGGAATCGGATCGGCAGCTCGCGCTCGGCTCGAGGCTGAAGCGCCTGCACGTCGCGCTCGAGGAGGTACGCGACGATCGCGGAGTCGTGCGCATCGAGCAGGGCATCGACGGAGAGTCGATGCTGCACGCGTTCGCGGCGCAGTCGGAAGCCGGAGCGTTCGTGTTGGAAGGGGACCCCGCGATCTTGCGCCAGGCGCCGCAGGTCATGGCCGGCATGGGGCGCACCGCGGCGCTCCTCGCTGGCGGGCCGCGGATCGCGCGTTGGTCGGCGCCGGACGATTCGAGCGTCCTCGTGATCGCGCCTTTCCGCGTACTGCTCGACGCGCGTGAATTCGCCGATGCGCCTTGGCGCCAGTGGGACCTGGCCGTGTCGTCGAAGGTCGCGCCGCCGGAACTCCTGCTCGCGGTGGACGGTTCGCAGCGCGCGCGCACCGACGCCCTCGGGATCGTGAAGCGCTTGTCCGCGCTCTCGTGCGTCCCCATGCTGAGCTCGGCCACCGCCGAAGTGTTCGTCGCCGAGGCGGGCCTCCGCCTCGGCACGGAATGTCCGACTTTCGTGCCGGGGGAGATGATCCCGGTCGCCGACGACGATCGGCGGCACGTGGTCCTGCGCGCGCCCGCGCTGCGGCGCGCGCAGAACGCGGTCTCGGCGCTTTCGATGCTCTCCACGCCCGCACGCATGGACGGCTCCGAGTACCCGGGCGCGATCATCGACGAGTTGCGCGCCTCGGTGCGCTCGCTCTCGAACGCGGACCCGCGCGCGGAAGCCGCGCGAATCGTCGTGCGGGCCGAAGCGGAGCTCGCCAGCGAACTCGGCATCCTGGCGCGTGGCGCGTCGACCCTCGGCAAGGGCACGCCGATCGTCGCGTTCAACACCCTGCCCTGGTCGCGGCATGCGCTCGTGCAGCTCGACTCGAAGAGTGGCGCGTTGTTCGGCTCGGATGGTGGCCCGCTTCCCTGGCAGACCACGGCGCGCGGATCGCGCTTGTTCGCGCTCGAAGTGCCCGCCCTCGGATATCACGTCGTCCGTGGCTTGCGCGGCGACGACAACGCGGCGATCGATGAACGGGACAAGGTGCGCGTGGACGGCTGGACGGCGCGCAACGATCGCATGGCCTTCACGCTCGATCCCAAGAGCGGCGCGATCGAGAGCCTGCGCTTGGTGGCCAAGGATCAGGAGCTGCTCGCAGGTCCCGCGCGACTCGCGGGCGACGGATGGACGGTCGAGAGCGCCGAGTTCACCGAAAAGGGGCCGCTACGCGCGGTCGCTCGCGTCGTGTCCTCGCATGCCGGACGACGGGTGGAGCTCGAGTTCGTGCTCGAAATGCGGTCCGCCGCGCTCGAAGTGAAGGCGCGTGCTGTCGGCGAAGACATTTCCTGGCGCGTCCAGGGGCGCCACGTCACCCCGCGCGCGCTCTTCGGCGTACCCTTCGGGTCGACGGTCGCCGGCCCGCACGCCGACGGCAGCCCGGCGCGACACCGAATCGCCGATTGGGCGGCCAGCACCGATGGCAACGACGGGATCGGCATCCTGGCCGGCGATCTGGCCACGGTCCTCGTGGAAGCCGATGCGATCACGCCCGAGTTCGCGTCGTCGGTGGAAACACGCTTCGCTTTGGTGCCGTTCAGCGGCGGCTGGCGCAAGGCCTGCCTCGCCGAGCGTGCGACCGAGTTCGGCACGCCGCTCGCGATGATCGCGACGGATGCTCACGACGGCGCGCGCTCGACCCTGCATTCGTTCCTGAAGATGACGCGCGTCGAGGGTTTGTCGCGCCGGATCGAGGGTGCTGAATGCGGTGTCGTCATGAGCGCCCTCGAGCCGACAGCCGACGGATCCGCGTACATCGTGCGACTCGCCGAGACGCACGGCGCCATGGCCGCGGTGGCGCTCGAGTTCGACCGCCCCGTGTTCGGTGCCGAATCCGTCAATCTGCGCGGGGACGTGAGGTTCCCGTTGCGAGTCGATGAGCGGAACGTGGAAATCGTCATGGGGCCCTACCGCATCGAGACGGTGCGCGTTCGCATGCGGCCGTGAACGATTCCACGGCATCGTCCAAGCGGCTCGTCGCCGCATTCCTGGCGCTCGGGGTCGTCCTGCGACTCCTCGGACTCGGGGTGCACTCGCTGTGGATCGACGAGGCGGGCACGCTGTACGTCGCGCACGCCGACGACATGGTGGCTGCGCTGCGCGGTGATCGACATCCGCCGCTGTCCTTCCTCCTGTTCCGCGGCTGGTCGATGCTCGTGGGCGAGGACGATGCGTGGCTGCGGCTCGCGCCGGCGCTGGCATCCATCGCGTCGTTGTACCTGCTTGCGCGATTGGCGCGCGCCTGGCTCGTCGAGCACGCGGTGTGGATCGCCGTCGCGATCCATGCCGTTTCTCCGCTCGAGTTGTGGATCGCCCGCGAAGTGCGGATGTACGCGTTCGTCGAGTGCGCGGCACTGATCGCACTGACCGCGGCGTGGGCGCACCTGACGCGGCCACGCTTCGTGTGGATCGTGAGCGCATTCCTCGCCTCGGCCGTGGCGACCGGCATGCACTATTTCGGAGCCTTCGTCGGACCGACGGTCGCGCTCCTCGCGCTTCTGCGGTGGAAGGACGTGTCCGCGAGGGGACGTATCGTGTCGCTCGCCACGGCCGCGATCGCCGGCGCGCTCGTCTGGCTGCCGTGGTTCCTCGGCGTCTATCACGATCAGACGGGCGTGAACGCTTCCTTTCTCTCGAATGTCGGCTGGCGCACGATCATCGAGTTCCCGGCGCGCCTGATCGTCCCGACTACGGACATGCTTCCAAAATGGTGTGTCTTCGTCGCGTACGCGGCGGCGATCCTCGTCGCCCTGGCCTGTCTCTCGTTCGCGTGGGAACTCGTACGCCGGCGGCGCGCCGGCGACATTTCGGCCGCCGTGGTGCTTGCCACGCCGCCCGTGTGCGCGCTGCTGGTCGCGGTCGTCGGACCCTTGAGCTTCCTGGCACGCTACTTCGCCGCGTCGATGCCGGGTGGCGCCCTCGTCGTCGCCTCGGGGGTCGCAGCGTTGCATCGGAAGCAGGTCCGGATCGTCGCTGCCGTCGGTCTGCTCGCTCTGCTCTCGACGATCACCTTCGCCGTCCACGCGTGGAACGACCGCGAGGACTGGCGCACGGCCTGCGAGCACGTCGCGCGCGACTTCCGCCCCGGGGATCGCATCCTCTCGCTCACGCATCTCACGGACGCGTACTCGGAAGCGCCGCTGCGTCACTACTGGCGTGATTCACCCGAACTCATCGCAGCGTTGGTGACGCGCGAAACCGCCTGCGCCGCGGGTGATGCTCGACCGCGCCTGCACGTCATCTATCGCGAAACTCGCTACGTCGAAAGCGAGTACAGGGACCTCGCGGCTCGCTATCGGCTCGTGACGAGCGAAGCTCTGCACGGCGCGATCCACCGGATGATCTTCGAGTGACCCGTTCTCAGGGACCCTTCGGAATTTCGACCCACCAGCCGCGCTCGGATTCGAGCAGCCCGTACTCGTCCTTCAGGACCCACGGCCATTTGTCGCCGCGCAATCTGGTCGTGTCTTTCGCGCGGCACACGACGCGGTAGCGGCCGGGCGGCAGTTCGGAGCGCTTCAAGAGGAGCTTGTGCACGCCCGTCGTGTTCGTCTTCGTGACCGTCCGCGGTTCGTCGGAGATCGGGTCGAGCGGGCCGCGGCGCCAGCGTTCGCGCGGGCCTTCGACGCCGGTCTTCGCGGACTTGGTGCTGGGGCCGGTGCTCTTTGGGATGCGCGCCTCGGGGAGGACCCACCACGTGACCTCGAGCGGGTGGGTCGCGGGCTTCATCACGTTGGCGACGATCTCGAAGGTCTCGCTCTCGAACTTCAACGAGTCGTTCGCGGCCTGCGCGAGCGGATTCGGCGTGACCGATTCGATCGGGTCGACGATCGAGTAGATGCGCAGGACGAGCGCTTCCTGGCACACGAGGCAGTAGTCCTCGGTGCTCGACATCACGCAGCCCGTCGATGTCGGTCGCCACACCGCCCATGACGTAGTGCGCCGCCGGCGACACCGGGATCGCGTCGAACGCGAGGTCGAGGCCGCGCTCGCGACACGCCGCCGCCAGCGTGGGAAAGCGCCGGCGCACCC
>JBGATY010000160.1:0-8750 GCA_044228955.1 Planctomycetota bacterium
ATGTCGGCTCATCGCATCCTGGGGCTGAAGGAGGTCCCAAGGGTTTGGCTGTTCGCCAATTAAAGCGGTACGCGAGCTGGGTTTAGACCGTCGTGAGACAGGTCGGTCCCTATCTGACGTGGGTGTAGGATGATTGCGGAGGTTTACCCCTAGTACGAGAGGATTGGGGTGGACGGTCCTCTGGTGTTCCAGTTGTCACGCTCGTGGCAGCGCTGGGTAGCTATGACCGGAACGGATAAGTGCTGAATGCATCTAAGCGCGAAGCCCTCTCCAAAACTAGTCATCCCAAACAGTCCCCTGGAAGACTACCAGGTTGATAGGCTGGCGGTGTAAGCATGGCAACATGTTGAGCTTACCAGTACTAATCGGACGATCGGCTTGGCCACCTTCTTTCAACGACACAGTCACCCTCGGGTGGTTTGCGTCCTTGAAAGTCGGGTCGCAGTGCGACTTTCTGCATCGACCCCATGTTCCAGCAATTCACCTGTCTCTAACGAGCCTTGGCGCCCTATCGGTTACGACCGCAGGCAGCCGAGGCCTCGCATTCCCGGTGATGATAGGTGCTTGGCCATACCCGTTCCCATTCCGAACACGGTCGTCAAGCGAGCACCGCCAATGATATTGCTAACGCGAGAAAGTAGGTAATCGCCGGGTTTTTTCACACGAGAGCGCATGAGCGAACTTCGCCCATGCGCTCTCGCCTTTTTTGGTGCGGTCTTCTTGACCACCTGGAGCATCGCTCCGCTGTGGACACTCCGACCACGAGCAAGTCGGGCCTCGACCGGTAGATCGAGGCCGATTCCTCTTGCGGTCGCCGATCCAGCGTCGTGCCTCAGTAGCGTCGGATGACGCCCACGACGACGCCACGGATTTCGACCGAGGTGACGTAGGTCGGCTTCAGCTCGGCATTGCTGGGCTGCAGGCGTATGCGGTTCTTCTCGCGGTAGAAGCGCTTCAAGGTGCACTCTTCGTCCTCGAGTACCGCCACGACGGTCTCGCCGTTGCGGGCTTCCGTGCGGCGCTCGACCAGCACCATGTCTCCGTCACGGATTCCGTCGTCGATCATCGAGTTCCCTTGCACTCGAAGCGCGAAGCACTCGCGCCCGGGAGGCAGCAGGTCAGCCAGGTCGATTTCCTCGGCCTCCTCGACGGCTTCGATCGGTCGGCCGGTCGCGATGCGGCCGAGAATCGTGAGCTTCGTTCCGGAGCGCGTGTCGTGCTCCGCGAGCTGCAATCCGCGGCTGATTCCGCGGGCGGCGCGCACGAGGACGCCTTTCTTCTCGAGTTCGGCCACGTGTCCGAAGATCGTGACCTTGTTGACGCCGAGTGCGTTCGCGATCTCCTCGAGCGTGGGTGAGATGCCCTGCTCACGCCTGTACTGCTCGAAGAACTCGAGGATGTCGCGCTGACGTCGGGTCAGGGATACGGCGCTCGAATCGCTTCGCGTGCCGACGGTGTGCTTCGTGCGTGCGCTCACAGAACGAAGGTACTCACGATCACGAGCGCGAAGAAGAGGAAGGAGAGGCGGTCGGCGCCGAGGTGGGAGAGGGTGTTCATCGCGTGTTCCTTCGAGGAGCGGGTGGGATGGGGATCGGTCGTGCAGGCCCGTGGCTGCCCTAACGAAACCCGAATCTACCCGCCCCTGGGTACCCGAACAAGGCCCTAACCCAGTGGCGCTCCGAAGTGTTTGTCCCGAGGCGGATTACGGTCCGCATCCACCCTCCCCCGACTACAATCCGATCCGGCTCCAGGCCCGTCGAGAACCCTCCCCAGTGCACGTCGAAACCCTGACTCTCAACCGTTTCCTCGTCCCCTTCTCGCTGCGCCAGGTGCCCTGTTTCCGCTTCGACGTCGTCGTCGTAGGCAGCGGCATCGGGGGCAGTGCCGCCGCCCTGGCCGCGGCCGACGCGGGAGCCAGCGTCGCCGTGATCGCGAAGGCGGATCTGCGCGAGAGCAACACCCTCTGGGCCCAAGGCGGCATGGCGGCCGTGCTCGAGCGCCCGGACACGTTCGAGGCGCACATCTCCGACACGCTGAAGGTCGGTTGCGGACTCTCGGAACTCGACGCGGTCGAAACCGTCGTGCGCGGAGGGCCCGACGCCGTGAGGCGGCTCCTCTCCTACGGCGCCGAGTTCGACCGGCGCCCGGACGGCGAGCTCGTGGTCTCGCGCGAAGGGGGGCACAGCCATGCGCGCATCGTGCATGCTCAAGGGGATGCTACCGGACTCGAGATCCAGCGTGCGCTGTGCGGCGCGATCACGACCCATCCTTCGATCACCACGTTCACACACGTGTTCGCCCTCGATCTCCTGACCGGTCCCGACGGTCGGACGTGCGGAATCCTGGCGCAGAATGCACGGGGTGATCTCGTCGCGTACGCCGCTTCGCACGTGATCCTCGCGACCGGCGGCGGTGGACAGATCTACCGCGAGACCACGAACCCCGTGATCGCCACCGGCGACGGCGTGGCGCTCGGGTTCCGCGCGGGAGCGATCGTGCGCGACCTCGAGTTCGTGCAGTTCCACCCGACTTGCCTGTACATCGCCGGCGCGGCGCGCGTCCTGATCAGCGAGATCGTGCGCGGACACGGAGGCGTCTTGCGTGATCGGTATGGCAAGCGCTTCATGCCCGAATTCCACCCCGCCGCCGAACTGGCTCCGCGCGACGTCGTGTCTCGCGCCGTCTCCGCGCGCATGCAGCAGACGAAGGACACGAGCGTGTACCTCGATCTCTCTGGAATTCCGGAGGATCCGCACGTGTTGTTCCCCGGCATCAGCCGCATCTGCCGTTTCTTCGGCATCGACATCGCGCGCGATCCGGTACCGGTACGGCCGGGCGCGCACTACATGGTCGGCGGACTCGCAGTCGATCTCGACGGACGCACGAACGTCCCGGGACTCTGGGCAGTGGGAGAGTGCGCCAGCAGCGGACTGCACGGCGCCAATCGCATGGGATCGAATTCGCTGCTCGAGGGCATGGTGCTCGGCCTGCGCGCGGGAACCGCCGCTGGCCAGGCGAAGGCCGCTCCCGATTTCGAAGTGATCGCCACGCGCAACGGTGGAGACGTACCCAAGCCCCCGGCCGGCGTGCGCGTGAACGTGCAGGACATCATCTACTCGCTGAAATCGCTCATGTGGCGTCAGATGGGCGTCGAGCGCGATCGCGCCGGGCTCGAGGACGCGCTGCAAAAGATCCGGTTCTGGGGTCGAGCGGTCTCCGACCTCGGCGTGAGCGAGCCGCGCTCATTCGAGCTCGTGAACATGCTCACGGTTTCGTACCTGGCCACCCTCGGCGCTCTCGCGCGCGAGGAGTCCCGCGGCACGCACTACCGCACCGAATTCCCCGAGGCACGCGCGGCGTGGCTCAAGCACACCGTCCTCGCGCCGACGCTGGAGGGCGGGCGGATCGCCCGCGTGACGATGAAGCACGAACCGGTGCGGTCTCCGAGTGCGGTCGCATGAGTCGCGGCACCAGTCCGACCCGTCCGCCGCGTGAGCGCGTGATCGTCACCGGCGTGCGCTTCACCGAATTCGAGGGTGCCTCTCCCGACGAGGATCTCTCGGAGGCGTGCGGCCTCGTCGCCGCAGCCGAAGCCGACGTCGTCGGCGACCTCGTCCTCCAGAAGAAGCCTCGTCCCGATCCCGCGACGCTCTTCGGCAGCGGCAAGGTGGACGAAATCCAGCGCGAAATCGAGCGTTTGCACCCCGACGCAGTCGTCGTGGACAACGATCTGACGCCCGCGCAGGGACGCAACCTCGAGAAGGCCTGGGGCGTGCGCATCATCGATCGTTCGGAGCTGATCCTGGACATCTTCGCGCGGCGCGCGCGCACGCGGCAGGCCAGGCTTCAGGTCGAGCTGGCGCAGAACGAGTACATCGCACCGCGCCTGCGCCGCATGTGGACCCACCTCGAGCGGCACGAGGGCGCGATCGGCACGCGCGGGCCGGGCGAAACGCAGCTCGAGACGGACAAGCGTCTGCTCAGGAAGCGCATCCAGGAACTGAAGGAAGAACTCGCGGAGATCGAAGAACGCAAGCGGCGCGAAGTCGCGTCGCGGAGCGATCTCTTCACCATCGGACTCGTGGGCTACACCAACGCGGGCAAGTCGACGCTCCTCAATCGACTGACGGGCGCCGACGAATTCGTCGCCGACCTCCTGTTCGCGACGCTCGACACGCGCACGCGGCAATGGAAATTGTCCGACGGGCGCACGGTGCTCCTCTCCGACACCGTGGGATTCCTCCAGCGGCTGCCGCACCATCTCGTCGCCTCCTTCCATGCGACGCTCGAGGAAACGCTCCACGCCGATCTCCTGATCCACGTCGTCGACGGAGCGCACGTCCACGCCGCCGAGCAGATGACCGCGGTCGACGAAGTGCTGCGCTCACTCTCGTTCCACACGCGTGGAGGAATCGTCGTGTTCAACAAGATCGACGCGGTCTCGGATGCGATCGTGCTCCACAACCTGGCGAGCACGTGCAAGGACGAGGTCGTGTTCGTCTCGGCGCACACCGGCGCGGGCCTCGATCGGCTCGACGAGGCCGTGCGCAGGAAGCTCGACGCACGCTCCTATCTCGTCGACGTGCGCATGCCGATCGGTGACGGCCGGCTCGACGCCGCGGTGCGCAAGCTGTGCGCTCCCATCGAAGACGACGTCAGCGAAGACGGCGACCACCGCCTGCGCGTACGCCTCACCGAAGGCGCCCTGGGCAACCTGCGCCGCCATGCCGGCGCCGCGGTGCGCTTCGAGATCGTGCGCGCCCCGACCGAATCGATCCTGACCGAAAGTTCGGATTCCGAGCCGGCCGAAGTGCGGCGCCGACGGGCCGAATAGCACGCACGCTGCCCTTCGAGCCAATCCGCGAACGAGATCCGCTGTCGCGTTCGCAGCTCGTGCTCGGCTCCAACGAAACTCGCCGCAAGCCCTGCATCCCACGGGCCGGATGCGTGAGTCGCTGACAGGTCCGGATCCGTGGGAAGCCCTCGGCCCGCCCGGCTCGACTCGAGCATCTCTCGATGCTGGGCGCCGCAATTCACCTGGCCGCGACGCCGAGCGACGCGAGCGGCGGGATCTCGAGCGACTGACCCTCGCGCAGCGCGTTCACGCTCTTCAGCGCGTTGAACTTCGCGAGCGCCTCGACGACATCCTTCCTGGATGTGCCGTAGTACTTGTCCGCGATCGTGGAGAGCGATTCGCCGCGCTTGACCACGTGCTTCGTGGCCGATGTGGGGGAGGGCTTGGCGGGCTGGGCAGGCCTCGTCTTTGGATCCGGCTGCGCCGGCTGTCGAGGCTCGACGGGGCGCAGGCCCTCGACGATCGGGGCGCCGCTCTTCTCGCCCACGATCACCCGCGATCCGAAACCGTCCGGCAGGGGACGGCCCGACTCGGCTGCAGCATGCGCGGCAGCACGTTCTTCACGCGCCGCGGCCGTGAAGCGCGAATGGTAGAGCGAGACCGCCGCGAACAGGACGGCGAGGACGAGGAGCCACAGGAGAATGCGCAAGGTCGATCTCCGGCGGCTTCGTGCGTCTCAGACGGCCGCGGTCACGGATTGCGATTTCTTCGGGCCCTCGCCCGAATCACCGCTTGCCTTCTTCTTCTGGGAGCGATTCTCGAGCCACAGGAGGACCGGGCTCGCGACGTACACCGTCGAGTACGCACCCGAGATGACGCCGACGAGCATGCAATACGAGAAGCCCTCGAGGACGTTGCGCGAACCGACGTTGAAGAGGAACAGGACGAGCAGGGTCAGCACGACGGTCGACGTCGTGAGGATCGTGCGTCCCAGGGTCTCGTTGATCGAGTCGTCGAGGACCTGACGCAGCGGCTTGTTCGACTTCGGGATGTTCTCGCGCACGCGGTCGAAGATGACGATCGTGTCGTTCTGCGAGTAGCCGATGATCGTCAAGAACGCCGCGATCATCGACAGGTCGAGTTCGGCCTGCAGGATGCCCGTCCACGCCGCGAACGCGAGTGCGCCGAGCGCGATCAAGACGTCGTGCGCGAGCGAGAAGACCACCGCGATGCCGTAGGCGTACTCCGCGAACCGCACGCGCAGGTACAGGACCGTGCCGAGCAGGCTCAGGAGCACGGCCAACACGGCCTTGTCGCGCAGTTCTCCACCGACTTGAGCCCCGACGAAGGACGACTCCGGCACGGGCGAACTCATGCGATAGGGCAGACCGTTCGCGTCCTTCGTCCCGGTGAAGCCGGCCGCGACCGAATCGATGACCTCGCCCCTGGCCCGGTTGGCCTTGGCTTCGCCGGTGAACGCGAACGCGTTCAGGTGTCCGGCGAGCGGAGCGACGGTCGACTTGTCGATGCCCACCTTGGCGAGCACCGCGGCGATGTCGGTCTCGGAGTGCCGGTCCTCGAAGTAGATCTCTCCGGTCGCCTTGGCCGCACCCTCGCCGGGCGTGAGCTCCAGCACGACAGGACCACGCTGCAGCACCGAGGCGAGCGCGCCGCGGATGTCCGCGAGGCCGGTTTCGCCTTCGTTCGCCGTGGTGGCCACGGGAGCAGCGTCGCCGCCCTCGAGCTTGAACGTGATGCGGAAGGCCTTGTAGCCCGTCGCCTTGTTGCCGGAGTCGGTGATCGACGTGATCTGGGCCGACTTGCCGATCGTGCCGGGGATCGCCGAGATGAGCTCGCGGATCTTGCTCTCGGACTGCGGCTCCTGCGTGCGCGCCGTGACGGTGTAGCCGCCGAGGAAGTCGATGCCGAGCTTCTTCTCGTTGGGCAACCACGCGAACAGCACGAGACCGGCGACCATGATGGCCATCGAGATCGGGATGCAGATGCGCGCCGCATCCATGAACCGGATGCTCGGCTTCTCGAGCACCTTGATCATCGAGTAGGGCTTGGCGCCGGCCTTGACGTCGCGCAGGACGAGCAGCTCGGTCACCACGATGACGGTGAAGAGGGTCGAAAGGATGCCGATGTTCAGCGTCGTGGCGAACCCGCGGATCGGACCCGTACCGACGAAGTAGAGGATCACGCCCGCGATGAGCGTGGTCAGGTTCGAGTCGATGATCGTGACCGCGGCCTTCTCGAACGACGCCTTCACGGCCTGCACGAGCTTCAGCCCGCGGCCCATCTCCTCGCGCAGGCGCTCGTAGATCAGGATGTTGCCGTCGACCGCCATGCCGAGCGTGAGGATGATGCCCGCGATGCCCGGCAGGGTCAGCGTCGCGCGCAGGAACGCGAGCGAGCCGAGCAGGATCAACACGTTGATCATCAGTCCGATCACCGAGAACACGCCCAGCCGGTGATAGAAGAACAGCATGAACGTGACGATCAGGCCGAGCGCCGCGAGCGTGCTGTAGAAGGCCGTGCGGACGTACTCTTCACCGAGGCTCGCGCCGACGCGCGCCTTGTCGAGCAGCTTGGGCTTGATCTGCAGCGATCCCGAGCGCAGGACCGTGATCATGTCGGAGACTTCCTTGCTCGTGAAGCCGCCGCGACCGCCGTCGATGCGGCTCTGGCCCTGGAGACGACCGCGGATCTGCGCGAGCGTGACGATCTCGCCGTTCATGACGATCGCCATGCCCCGGTCGATGTTCGAGCCGGTGAAGTCGCCGAAGTCGTTCTGACGCTCGGTCTTCATCTCGAAGGCGACGGCGGGGTAGCCGAGGTCGTCGCTCGTGAAGCCGACGACGCCGAGGTCGCGGCCGGAGAACACCCAGGCCTCGGACTGCGCACCGGGAGTCTTCGGGCGCGGGATGATCAACGGGACGAGCGGGCGCTGGTTCTCGGCCACCGAGACCTGGTCCGCCTTCTGGCGCATCGGGAACCACTTCAGGCCGGCGATGGGGCCGCCCTCCGCCGCCTGCAGGCGATTGAAGTCGTCGATCGGCAGCGTCGGGTTGGCCTTGCGCCAATCGTCGACCTTCTTCTGCTCGGTGGCCTGGTCGGTGCCCAGCGTGACGAAGTCGTTCGGTTCGGCCTGCAGGAAGAACTGCATGTCGCCGACGTTCTCGATCTGCCGCTGGATGATGTCGTTCGAGAGCAGCTCGACCTTCGCCCCGGCCGCGTGGGCCGAGATCGTCGTCGATTCGAAACCGCGCCCGTTGTCCTCGACGTTGAGGATGCCGAGCGAGCGGTTCTTGTAGAGGATCTTCTCGCCGTCGATGCGGACCGTTCCGCCGAGCATGCCGAACGCGTTCACGACGCGCGGGTCGCTCGTGTCGATCTCGATCACGCGGCCCTCGGGTGAGGTGGGGTCCGCGGCGAGCGCCTTCGCGAGCGTTCCGAACGTGGCCACGCCGACCGTCTCGGCCGCGCCGGGCAACTCGATGACGATGTTGTTCTCGCCCTCGGGCCGCAGGCTCAACTCCATGACGCCCTTCGGGTCGACGCGACCCCGGATGATCGTCGCGAACTCCTGCAGGAGTTCCTGCTTGCGAGCCAGGTCGGCCTGAGAGATCAGGCCGTCCTTCGCCGCCTTCTCGAAGTCGAACTGGTAGACGAGTCGCGTGCCACCCTGCAGGTCGAGTCCCAGCCGGAAGGGCGTCTGCCCCGTCAGCGGGAAGTACGCGAGGATCGCCACGAACAGCAACGTGACGACGACGACAAGCGTGGTCTTGCGACCCAAGTTCTCAGTCATTTGGAATCCGCGTCTAAAGGAACTTCAGGTCCGCCCGGGAGTCGAGGCGAAGGGATGATGATGGAACCGAGGATCGACGAGCGCGCGATCACGCGTGAACGGGGACTTGCTTCTCGGGCTTCCCTGGCGCCGATTCGGGCGCTG
>JBGATY010000161.1:0-8678 GCA_044228955.1 Planctomycetota bacterium
CGGAACCCGCTCTTGCAAGAGGAGTTCGGTGGCCTGGATGCGCCGATCCGCATGGAAGCGACGAATCATGACGTCGTCCTCGAGGACGTTGCATATCGCGACGAGGCTCATCCCCTGGTGGTGTGCGAACCACGCCTTCACGACGCTGCCGACTTCCGCGCGTGAACCGAGCCCTGTGGGTGTTTCTCGGTCCGCCGGCTTGCGTGGGGTGTAGTCGATCGCGTCGTAGAAACCGTACGCTCCTTCAACGCCGAGTGCGCGCAGGCGTTCGAGGTTCTCGCACGCTGCGTTCGGGTCGACGAGCGCTGCCAACAAGGTCGCGTACGGCGCGATCACGAGTTCGTCCGCCAGTCCGCGCTTGAGTCCCAGACCGGGCACTCCGAAGGCCTTGTATTGATGATTCCCAAGCCTGTCGACGAGGTTGTACGCTGACTCCGAGATGCCCCACGGAACGTTTCGATTCGCGGCAAACCGAATTTGTCGTCGCACGACGCGTCGACAAGTCTGATCGAGGAGCGTTCCCGGGTAAGAACTCGTGAACAGGTTCGGCATCAGGTATTCGAACATCGTCGCGCTCCACGAGACCAGCGTGGGCACGCCCTCGACGCTCACGACGAGTCGGCCCAAGTGGAACCAGTGGTGCTGAGGCACGTCGCCTTTGGCAATCGCGAACAAGCTCGCCAGCCGGGCTTCCGACGCCAGCATGTCGTAGTACGCCGGATCGAGACGGCCTGGACCTCCCGCGTCCGCCAGGCGGTATCCGATGGCGAACAGATCGCGTTCACGATCGTAGAGCACACCGAAGCGCATCGCGTCGGCCAAAGCGGATGCCCGTTGCGCCGTTTCGAGGAGCCGCGCGGATGAAGCAGCATGCGTTCGAGCCAGTTCACGGCAACCCTCCGCAAGCGCGACCAGCGAACAGGCCAGATTGCCGCTGTCCACTGTGGAGACGTAGCGAGGCGCCAGCGGCGCCAGGCTACGTGTGTCGTACCAGTTCAGGAAATGGCCCTCGTGCCGTTCCAATCCTTCGAGCGTGTCGAGCGACAGCTCCAAGTTCTCGAGCATCTCTTCAAGCGTCAAGAAGCCGAGGTCGTGCGCGGCCAAGGTGGAAACCAGCCCCATCCCGATGTTCGTCGGTGAAGTGCGGTGCGCCACGACGGGCGGGGACTCCTGGAAATTGTCGGGCGGCAGACCGTGATCTTCTGCGCCCATGAAGGTGTCGAAGTAGTTCCAGGATTTGCGTGCTACTTCGAGGAGCTCCGCTCGCTCGGTCTCGTTCAAATGGCGACGTCGTTCGTCGACCGGACGACTGAGGATGAATGCGAAGAACGGTGCCGCGGCCCACAAGAGCAGGAACGGAAACGCCAAGACCAAGGCCGAGGGACGAGCCTGCACGATCAGCACGGCGAGAACGGAAGCAGCGATCGGGCTCGCGATCATGACCGTGATGAACGCGCTGAGTCCGTCGCGGGGGAGGAGCGCGGTGCGCGCGACCAGCGCGGCCGCCGTCTCCCAGTCCAAGAGCCGTCGCTGCGTGATCACCAGGCGCACGAGCGTTCGCACGATCGCATCCAGCATCTCGAAGGCGTGGTAGGGCAGGAAGACGAGCGTCAGGATCGCCTGGGCGCAGGCTGCGCTCATGTCTCCGACGACGCCGCGGACGTAGACGCGGGCCGGTGCTCTTACCGAATCGCGCATCAAGAGGTTCACGATCGCTGTGACGAGCGGGAAAGCCACGACGAAGAGTCCTCCGAGCGTCCATACGGATGGCCGACCCGGCAAGATCGTCCACCCCGCCGCGAACCACGCGACGAGCGCGGGGGCGACCAGACTGCGCCGCAGGTTGTCGAAGATCTTCCATCTGCTGATGAGGGGCAGGCGGTTCCTGGCGAAGCCCGCGCGCGCAGGCACGATCGGCAAGAGCCACTGGAGGATTTGCCAATCTCCTCGCACCCAACGGTGTTGCCGGCGCGCGTGTGCCAACACGCTGGCAGGGTAGTCGTCGACCAACTCGAGATCGCTGACGAGCGCAGCCCGCGCGTGGAGGCCCTCGAACAAATCGTGGGACAACAGCGCGTTCTCGGGGACGCGACCATCGACCGCTGCGCTGAATGCATCGACGTCGTACAGGCCCTTGCCCGTGAATATGCCCTCGTCGAAGAGGTCTTGATAGCTGTCCGACACTGCCGTCGTGTAGGGATCGACTCCCGTGTGTCCTGCGTACACGCGCGCGAACAGTGAACCGGCTGCGCTCGCATGCGTCACGCTGATGCGTGGTTGCAAGATTCCGTAGCCTTGCGTCACGCGTCCAACTGCCGGATCGAAAACGGGTCGGTTCAACGGATGGCTGATGATCCCGATCAACGACCGCGCGACGTTTCGCGGCAAGCGCGTGTCTGTGTCCAATGTGATGACGTACTTCACCGACGGGAGCAGCGCGAGGTTGCCGACCGACACGCTGAAGCTCGTGTCCGTCGCGCCACGCAAGAGCCGATTGAACTCCTCGATCTTCCCGCGTTTGCGCTCCCACCCCATGAAGACGCCTTCCTTGGGGTTCCACAGGCGAACACGGTGAAAGAGGTAGAAGCGATCGGTCGCGTGCCGTCGGTTGAGTTCCTCGATGCCAGCGCGTGCGGCAGCTAGGATCGCGGCGTCGCTTTCCAGATGAGCGGAACTCGCGTCCTTGAAGTCAGAGAGAATCGCGAAGTGGATGTAGGGATCCAGGTTACCGAGCGCCTGCACCTCGAGATGTTCGAGCAAGTGTTCGACGCCCTGAGGACTTGCGAGAAGCGTCGGAACGATCACCATCGTCCGCGCGCACTCTGGAATGCCCTCCTCGTAGTCGAGTCGCGAGAGGCGCCTTGGAGGAACGAGTAACACGACGAGGCGCTGGACGATCAGGACGGACCATTCGCTGGCGGGAACGAGTGCGAGTAGAGCGACCAGAAGCGTGGAGTCCGCTGCTCCGGCGCCGCGCGCATAGGCGACGGCAAGAGCCACGAACGCGGCCGTGAACACCGCGATGCTCACCAAATATGCTGCAGTTGCGTGATTCGACACGAAGCGTCGCAATCGCGTGCCTCGCGGCGGGCGGAACGCGACGTCGATCTCGAGGCCGCGGCGCCCGGCCCCGATCAAGTGGTAGCCGACGTGCGCGCCGCTCTCCTTCGAGTCACGAGCCGCGATCACGCGTGCGCTCTCGACGGCGCGCAAGCTGACACGCACCTGTGCTTCGCCAGTCAAATCGGCGAGTTCCTCGACGGCGTGTCGATAGCGGTCGCGACTCTGGAAGTCCATCCGCATGTAGTCGCCGCTCGGATCTCGACGCAGGATCTGCTCGACCTGACTCACGCGTTCGACGAAGCGACTCCAGTCCAAGTTCGCGCAGAAGCGCAAACTCGTGAACGTGTTGCCCATCGAAGCCTGGTCCATGGCTTGGCGCTGGTACTCGAAACGCACGACCTCCTCGGCGCTGACGCCGCCCGCGGTGAGAACGGCTTCGACTCGATCGTGCAGCGCTGTGACGCGCGGATCGTGTTCCAGACGCCGCTGACGCAAGTGTGCGACGAACGCGCTGTGCAACTTCTCGGGCACGTCGAAAGCCGTACCCGCTTCGGCTCGAAGCAGCGCGCGGTTAGCCAGCCTGCGTGCGTCACGTCCGCGGAGAATGCCCTCGGTCAGCATCCGCGTGTTGTGGATGAGCGCCACCTTGAGCATGATGGGCCAAGCCCACAGTTCACCGAGCGTCAGCGGTGCAATGCCCTGGTACGCGAGGATGAAGCGGGTGATGCGTTCCGAGTCGAGTCGGCCGTCACCGTGTCGTACCAGCTCGATCGCCATCGCATGGATGCGGGCTTGACCCGAGAACTCGCGCGCGGCCAGCTTGGGAAGGTTCTTGTAGTAGCCGGCGGGCAGATCGAGTCGCAGCGCACCGGTTTGCGAGTCGAGCAGATGGAAATTGTCGAGGAGCCATTCGACCGCCGGATCGACCACTTCGCCGCCGTGCACGTCGTCGGCCAAGACGCGCTGCGCTTGTCGCAACGCCTCCACGTTTGACGCGAGTTCGGCCAGGATGTCGTGGCGCGGCCCGCGCGCATCACGCGCCAACGTGAAGACGGCTGCCAGTGTCCTGGCGCGCTCTTCCAGGCTCTCGAGGTTCAAGACTTCACCCCTGGAAGGCGTGGGTTCAGCGCGACGATCAGGTCGAAACAGAGCCGTCATGATCGCAAGGGGAGCCGTTCGCGCCCCAAAACCCAGCGGCCGGTGGCGATGGAAGGAGGAGAGACGGCGCGGGATTCGCGAGGCATCGAAGGCGTGTGCCGTGTGGGCGCCGCACGTTTCGAGACTCGTCGATGGATTCCTGCCTTGGCGAGTCGCGTGCCAAGCAGTGAAGGCACGCGTGCTCGAATCTCGTGATCCACCCGCCACGCTCCCTCAAGTTGTCGATCGTGGGTCCGGCCTGAGCGGCGCACAGTTCGTGTGTCGAATGTAGAAGTGACACAGTGTTGTGCTCAACGAATCGACACCGACCTTGTCGCACCGATCGGCACACGACGTCGGTGGTCAGCTCCGGGTCAGCGGCGGGAAAGTCCGCGGACCTGCTTTCAGGGACGACGCCACACTTCGAGAACCGGAATGGACCGTAGCCCTACTTCGGGTACAGGCTCAGAGCACGCGCAGGGTCGCCTGCGGCCGAAACCCAACCCCCGCGGGCCGAAAGGACAACCGAGCGTGAGTAGTAGTACCCGCCGCCCCCGAATGCCAAGACGAGGACGACGATCAGGATGATCAGGGTGGTATTGTCCATGGTGTTTGCCTCGCTCCTTCGGTCTCGTGCCTGCCCCCGGAATCAAGCTGCAGGGAAAACAGCCGTGCGTGCGTGAACCGGAGCGCGAACGAGCACACGCCGCCTGGGCAGTGAGCCGTCCGCGAGCGTCCGGATCGTCGCAACTAGGCCTTCCAGTACGGGGTGTAGCCGTAGTACGTGTGGATGCCGCTGCCCCATGTCCGGTCCGCGAAGTCCGGCCATTTGGCGGCCGGGTCGAAGCCGGGAGCCAGCTTGAGCTTCTCCTTGTCCACGTTGAGGACGAGCTTGTTCTCGGTGGTGGAGAAATCGAGCGCGGCCCAGGGTAGCGCGAACAGTTTGTTGCCCATGCCCAGGAACCCACCGAAGGAGAGCACGGCGTAGGCGACTCGGCCGTCTCTGGCGTCGAACACCAGCTCATGGATCTTACCCAGGTTCTCGTTCTGGCGATTGATCACGGCCTCGCCGATGATCTTGGACGCCAAGACGACACCGTACTTCTCCGCGGTCAGACTGCTGTTGTCTTTCATGATTCATCCTTTGTTTGGCCATTCGAGTGGCAGACGATGTTCTGTTGTGGCGAACGGAAACGGGAACACCCGGGACTCCAGCCGACACCAACCTCCCGCCTGATCACGCGGCGGACCGAGGATGCCTGCACCGTGACGGGCTCCCGCTCGTTCGAGCCCAACATAGGACTGCCACGCAGGGGCGGCTGATCGACACATCACCTGAGTTGTCGACGGCAAACTACGCAGACCACGTCACGCCCCCGACGCGAGCACCCTCGAAGGCGTCGACGTGAGGCGAGCGCGCACCGCCGAGTGGCACCAATGCGCCCTGCGAGCGGGCGCACTCCACCAGGATGCACCGCATCGCCACTCCGGCCGCCTCGTAGAAGCACGTTCAACTTGACGAGTGGCGTGTGGACCGTGTGGCTGCCCTGAGTGCAGTCAGCGCAGAACGCAGCGGGGAGGATGCCAGCGCATGTCGGTACGGCGCCTGACTCGAGCACGACAGAATCAGCGCCCGGACGTTTCTCATCGGCTCAGTCTCGCTCCTGCCGCGATCATGCCGTGATCGAGCCTGGCACCGTGGGCGACGCCGGCTAGTTCCGCGCAGGTTGCGTGCTGACGGCGTCCGGCCGCCAATCGCTGACGAGGATCGACTGCGGATCTTCGCGCGCGCTGTCCTCGATCGCGACGAGGAAGCGCTCGGGCTCGGGCGGGTCGGAATCTTCGTGCTCCGAGCGCGAGATGTGGCCGCGGCGCTGGAGGTACTGCCGGATGCGGCGGTGCAGAAGCTGGGCGAGCTCGACGACGTCCTGATCGGTCAGTGGAGGAGCTTCGTGAAAGACCGGTCGCGCGAGCGGATTCGAGTTCGTGTAGCGCCATCGATCAGGAGGGCATGGAAGTGCCGATTGGGAGTGAGCGCCCGGCCGCTCCGCGTTCAGCGGCGCGGAGCGACCGTCGGCCGATCCGCGCCGCTGCCGGCGATCGGCTCACCCGCTCAGCGCAGCCAGAGCACGCGCACCGCTGAGGTCAGGTTGTAGTTCGCGGATGTGCAGAACAGCGCGTTGTCGCGGTACCAGACCTGGTAGGCGCGCGTGCCGCCTTCGGGGGGAACTCCGCCCTTGACGGAGATGGGTGCGTCACCGGAAGCGGGATAGATTGCCGTGCCGCCGCTCAAGGCTCCGAATCCAATCCGCACGACGCTGCCGTTCGCGCACAACAGGCCGTCCCCGAAGGCGCCACCGACCGTTCCCGGACTCGAGCCCTGGAAGAACAGGCACACCGGGCCGCCGGGCACGTCGCTCGCGGTCAGCGAGAACGAGTCTCCGCTCACGAAGTTCGAGCCCGAACCTGAGAGACCTCCGCCGTTCGTCGCCGAATTCCCGCAGCCCTTGCCAACCGCTCCCGTGTTGTTGCAGGGACAGTTGCCCCACGATCCGTCGCCGAAGCAGAAGCTCTGATAGGAAGACGGCTCCGCATACACGCCGCTGTAGACATCCGCAGTGCCGCCGAAGTACGTCGACCAGGCCAGGCCGTAGTAGGGATTGCCCTGGTTCGACTCCGTCATGCAGCACGCAATCGGCGCGTTGTCCGTGTCGAGCGACGAGAAGTCCATGTTCTGGTGTGCCTCGTCGATGGCGAGCGCATTGCCCTCGAGGTGCAGCGTCGCGACGTACAGGTCGTGGTCAGCGACGGCGTGGTTGTAGGACTCGCAGTAGGCCAAGGCGAAGCGCTGGCCGTTCGAATCGACGTTGGGGTGGAGTTGATCCTCGTAGATGTCAACGCCCTCCATGACCGAGACATTGAGCTCCGGCGTGATGGATGTGGCTCCAACCAGTGCCTTGGCGATGATGTCGTAGTCACTGCCCACGTATCGATCGTAGGTGACCAGCCACGGACGCGGGCCCGTCGCTCCGTCGAGCAGACTCGAGGCGGAAGGGAATTGGTCGTTCTGTCCCGAACTCGCGATCAGGAACGGCGACGTCGAGATCAGGCCGTCCCAGTGGACCTGCGCGCCCCAGATGTCCGTGTGCGAGCCGATGATGCGCTGCCAGGTCACGTTCCACTCCTGGGTGGTGGACGGAGGGCGACCGTCGGTCTTCGAGATGCTCGGGAACAGGTCGAACGAGACCGTGTTGTCGATGAAGATCGGAGCCGTGCCGATGAGCGTGCCGTCGCCGTCGATCAGCCGCCCGTGGACGTCCCAGTCGCTTAGCGTCGCCTCCCTCGTCCAGATCGCCATGAAGTAGGTCGGATAGGAGAGCGACGGATCGCCGCCGACGTCGGGGCTGCGGCACGAACCCAGGCTCGAATTCTGGACCAGGCGCTGCACGTACTGGAACGTGCCGCCGATCGCGCGCGCACGGCACCAGATCTGGCCCTGACTGCTCGCCGTCGCTCGCATGTCCACGACGATCAAGTACGTGCCAAGGAGCGGGTTGCAGGCGATGTGCGGTTCGTTCCAGGAGGATGTCGTGGTGTCGACCCACACGCCCGGCTGTGGAACACCGGCGTACAGATCCTGCGTGTACACGTCGTTGTCGGTCGAACTGTAGGCGAACTCGTAGACGACGGCCCAGTTGCTGCTCACATCGGAATTCGTGATATCCGGCCGCGACATGAAGGCTGCCGTCGTGTCGAGCGCGTGGGTCGAGTACACGGGGTCGACGCGCAGCGGGTAGCGCGCGCTCGCGAGCAGCCCCGCCGGGACTTCGATTGCGAGGTTCGCGTCGTCGAGGCAGCTTTGGACGTGCGTGCGCAGGCCCAGAGCGTCGATCACGACGACGTCGGAGACTGCAACGCCGCCCCGTTCACCGACGAACTCGATGCCCTGCCCTGCGGACCGCGGCGCGAGCTCGGATTCGAATGCGAGTTGCAGGCGCAGACTGCCTGACGCGGCGGGACGCGACGCGAGGACGAAAGTCTGCTCGGCCGCGTCGGGTTCGAGGTGCCACACCTCGCGCAGCGCACCGCGGTCGATCGTCACGTCAGCCGCCGTGCGCGACACGCCGTTTTCGACCAGAGCGAGATCGTTGTCGCCGACGCGCGCCGCTGCGAGCCGCACGCGCACCGGGAAGTTGCGCGGCGCGCTCGAGCCGAGGAAGGGGATGTAGGTCGCGCCGTGCGCGTCGAAGCTGGCCTTGTACGTGCGTCCACGCGCCCAGACCGCGCCGTCGCCGGGCTCGTCGAAGGTCACCTTGGAGAAGTCGATCGCCGGAGTCGCCTGGACCTTTGGCGCACCGGACTTCTCCTGCTTGTGGCGGGGAGTTGGCGCCGATTCGGGAACCTTGCCCGCGGGAAGTGTCTGCACGCAAACCGGAGGCGCGGGCGCTTGGGTCTTCACGTCGAGCATCGTCGGCAAC
>JBGATY010000162.1:0-8650 GCA_044228955.1 Planctomycetota bacterium
AGTACTTGCTCCCGGGACGGGAGCGTCGGGTGGGGGGCCTGTGGGGGACGTGCCGACCGCGCGTCACGTCGTTCACTTCGTGGGAGGTATCTGGGTCGGACCTTGGTCGCGACGAAGCTCCGAGATTAGACTTCACGCCCATGTTCTTCCGCAAGAAGAAGCCGGAGGCGGAGACCCCGCGCCCGGCCAACGAATCACAGCCCAAGGGTACCGATTCGAGCGCTTCCACCGCGTTCCTGACCGGCGACCACGGGTTCGACCAGCGCACGCTGGACCAGCTCCTCGGAGCGATCGCGAAGGTTTCCGAAGCCCGCGAGCTCGAGGAGCTGCTCTCGAACATCGTCGACACCTCGATCGAGATCACCCAGGCCGAGCGCGGCTTCCTGATCCTGGTCAACGAGTCTGGTGACCTCATCGTCCGCACGGCCCGGCAGCGCGGACAGCAGAACGCGAAGGGCGAGGTGCGCTACTCGACGAGCATCGTGAAACGCGTGCTCGGCGACCGCGAACCGCTGCGGGCCACGGTGTCGTCGGACTCCGAGGCTCTGGAGCTCGGCACCTCGGTCTTCGATTTGAAGTTGCGCGCGGTGATGTGCGTGCCGCTCATCGCCGACGCGGCCGGGTCGCCGGTCGAACGCGGCGTTCTCTACGTCGATTCGAAGGTCGCCACACGCGAGTTCAGCCCCAAGGACCTGGCGCTGTTCAACACGCTTTCGCTCTACATTCGCATCGCTCTGCAGAACAACAAGCTGCACATCGCGAGCCTCGAGAAGGCGCGGCTCGAGCGCTCGCTCGACATCGCCAGCCAGATCCAGCGGGACCTGATGCCGGCGATGCCGAAGGACGTGCCCGGGTTCGACGTACACGGCTGGTATCAGCCCGCGGAACACACGACGGGGGACTTCCTCGAGACGCTGTCGCTTGCGAAGGGGCGCCTGGCGTTCGCGCTCGGTGACGTGACCGGGAAGGGGATCGGTCCTGCGTTGATCATGGAGAACGCGAAGGGCGCGCTGCGCACCTACCTGCGCCTGCTCGACGATCCGGCGCAGATCGTCTCGCTCCTGAACAAGGACCTCGCGCCGCGCATGGATTCGGGGCGTTTCCTCACGCTCGTGCTCGCCGTGTTCGACACGGAAGGTCGCGTGCGGGCCGTCAATGCCGGTCACACGCCGCCGATCATCTGGCGCGCGAAGACCAACATGCTCGAGACGATCGACGGCGACGGACCGGCGCTCGGCATGTCGGACGATTTCGAGTACGAGAGTCGCGCGCCGCGCGTGCTCGAGATCGGCGACGTGCTCATCGCGTACACGGACGGTTTCGACGAGGCGCGGTCGATTTCGGCCGAAGAACAGCTGTTCGGTGAAGAAGGCGTCCGCGAGGCGCTGAAGACCGCCGCCGCGAGCGGAACGGGCGCGAAGGACATCGTCACCAGCATCGTTCGTACCGCACTGGAGTTCACGGGCGGCAAGCGCTACGACGACATGGCGCTCGTCGTGGTGCGGCGCACGCAGTGAGGGGTCGAACATGAGCGCGATCGGGGCCGAGGGGCGCGGTAGGGATCTACTCGTCCGCGGCGCGAAAACCTACCCGCCCGGGCCCGCGGCGCAGACGGTCGACGTGCGCATCGTGAAGGGTGTGATCGACGCAGTCGGGCCCGATCTGGAACGCGGTCATGCGCCCGTGCTCGACGCGGCCGGCCTGACGTTGATTCCAGGTCTCGTCGACGTGCACGTGCACTTCCGTGATCCCGGACTCGAGCACAAGGAGGGCTGGGATCACGGCTCGGCGGGCGCGTTGCACGGCGGCGTGACCTCGGTCGTGGAGGTGCAGAACAACCCGCCCCTCTCGACGTCGCTCGAGGCGCTCCTCTCCCGGATCGAGCACGTGCGCGCGCGCTCGCGCGTCGACTTCGGTTGCCTGGCCAATCTCGTTCCCGATTCCGTGCCCGAGCTCGCGGCCATGGCGCCGTTCACGCCGGCCTTCAAGTGCTTCCTGGGCGGATCCACGGGGCTCGGCGGCGAGACGGATTACGCCGTGCTCGAGAAGCTCTTCGCCGCCGCGGCGCGGGCGGGGCGCATGATCGTCGCGCACGCGGAGGACGAGAACCTGCTGCGGGAAGGCAAGCGGAAGTACCCGAACGCGACCGCGAACGAGCACCATCTCGTGCGCTCCGCGGAGGCCGAGATCGAGTCGGTGCGCATGAGCATCGATTGGGTGGCGCGAACGGGTGCCGAACTGCACGTGTTCCACGTCAGCACGCGCGGTGCCTGCGAGTTGATCGCCGACGCGCGCCGGCGCGGCCTGCCCGTCTCGGGGAGCACGGGGCCGCAGTACATCCACCTCTCGAACGAGGATGCGCCACGTCTCTTGAACCTGATGAAGATCAATCCCTCCATCAAGACGCGCGACGACAACCGCGGGATCCTCGAGGCGCTGCGCTCGGGCGCCATCGACGCGATCGGCACGGATCACGCGCCGCATCCGCTGGACGAGAAGCGGCGTGACTACGCCCACGCGCCGTCGGGCATGCCGAGCGTCGACCTCCTGTGGCCGCTCACGTGGGAGCTCGTCGTGCGCGGTGAACTCGATCCGTGGACTGCGCTCGCCAGCGTCTCCTGGCGCGCGGCGCAGTCGCTGCACTTGCCCGGCAAGGGGCGCCTGTTGCCGGGGTTCGACGGCGATCTCGCGCTCTTCGATCCGGTGGCGCGCCGGCGCGTCGAGGCCGCGAAGCTGCCGTCGCGATCGAAGTGGTCCGCGTTCGAGGGGCAGGAACTGGGCGGATTTCCCGCATTCGTCGTGCGCCGCGGCGAGGTCGCGTTCCAAAGCGGAACCGTCACGGGCGTGGCGGGCGGCCGGCCGCTCGAACTCGAACCGGCGCGACCGCGCGCTTGATGGTCCGCTCGAGGGAGTCGACTCTCTCCGCTGGAACGGGGCATGCGCTTGGGCGTCGAACTCGTCGGGCCGTGCTCGAGGGCCCGAGACCATCTCCGCCGCCCCGCGGTCGGCTTCCTCGCAGCGCAAACGCGTGCCGCGCGGACAGAGTCGATTGCTTCGCGGGGCTCTTCGTCTCCGGCATCAGAACTTCGTTGGAGAATGCCAGCCGTCTGCGCGTCCCTGGCTGCGTTGCGGTTCCTTCGAGGCACACGACGAACCAGGCGTCGTCACCGCGCCTGGCCGGGAAGCCGCCTCCAGATCGACTTCTTCGACGAACCTCGGATCCGGGACTAGAGTCACGCGCCATGAGCACAGGCTCTCGAACGCAAAGGAGTCCGTTCCCGCGTGTCTCCTTCGAGCCGGACTTCCTCGCGCGGCTGGAGCGTTTCAGTGCGCGGATCGCCGCGGCGCGCGGGCGCAGCCAGGAATTCGGAGCGCGTTCGGCGCGCGAGACGGGCCACGATTTCGTCGGGTACCGGCCCTATCAGCTCTTCGACGATCCGCGGCGCATCGACTGGAACGCGTACGCCCGGCTCGATCGAGCGCTGGTCAAGGTCACGCGGCGCGAAGCCGGCGAGCGCGTGCTCCTCGAACTCGACGCGAGTGCGTCGATGGGAGCCGGTCCACCGGGGAAGCTCCAGCGCGCGGCCGAGGTGGCCTGCGCTCTCGCGGCACTCGCGGTTCGTGAACGATCCAGCGCGCACGTCGTCGTCCTGTCTGGCCGCGAGGGCGGACGCGAACTGGTCGTCGATCGAGCGGCGCGCCTGCACGAGCTCATGACGATGCTCGAGGCGACGGAAGCGTTCGGCGAGGATGAGCCGCCGCGGCCGGTGCGTCCGCGCTCCGATCGCCGCGTCGTGATCTCGGATTTCGCGGGACGCCGGCCCGCCGAATTCACGGGGCGGGGAGGAACGCACCTCGTGCGCATCCTGGCGCCGCACGAGTTGGGTCTCGCGTCGGATGGTGCCGTCGAATGGGTCGATCCCGAGCAGGGTGGGCGGCTCGCGTTGGAGATCGACGCTGCGGCGAGGGAACGCTACGGCGTCGAGCTCGAAGCCGAACTCGAGCGCTGGCGCGCGGCTCTGGCGCCCACTCCGCGCGTTCGGCACAGCGTGCATTCGAGCGCGAGCGCATTCGAGGACATCGTGCGCCGGAGCTTCGAGCGTTGATGGCCGCGCTCGAGTTCGCGCGACCGGGAGCGCTCGCTCTCCTCATCCTGCCCGTGCTCGTCCTCTGGCTGGCGCGTCGCGCGGCCTCGAGACCGCGGGTCGACGCGACCGGGACGCTCGAAATCTGGCGGCGCAGCGCCCCCATGAGCCCGCGTTCCAGAGAGCGGCTGCGCATTCCCCTCGCCGTGTGGTTCGTCGCGCTCGCTCTCGGCTTCGGAACTCTGGCGCTCGCCGCCCCCGAGGCGAGTGAAGTGCGGGCACCTCGCACGCTCCTCGTCGTCGTGGATCGCAGTCCTTCCATGTATCTCGCGGACGGCGCGGGCACGCGGCTGGACCACGCGCTTCGACTCCTGGAAGAGCGTCTCGCGGTGATCCGACCCGACCGCGTCGCCTGGATCGCGCCGCCGATCGAGGCGGACGAGAGCCGCGCGCCGACCTCCATGCCAGGCGAGTGGCGCGCTCCGCCGCGTTGGAGCGTGTCTGAGCCGGATTTCGCGGCGTTCGATCGAGAGGGCGCCATGTTCGTGACCGATCGTGCGTGTGAGCCGCCACCGCGATTCGCGGGTGCCTGCTCGTCGGGCGGCGCGGCCGTGCCGGGGCCGATCGGCGAGAGCGGGGGCAGCATCGCGCTGTTCGACGGGACGCGCATCGTGCTTTCCGGCGTGGCTGAACGTCGTCGCGTCGTGATCGGGGCCGACGTCCCGGAGCCCATCGCGCGCATCGCCGCGGTCTGGGCGGGGGCGCGCAGCTTCGACGTGTCGAACCTCGCCGAGGGTGACGATCCTGCCCTGGAGATCGAGTCCTGGACGGGAACGCGCCCGTCCTCGTGCAACGTGGCGCGTGACGGCTGGTCCGCGCTGGGGCGGATGACGGGCGCGCTGGATACACAGGACGAGCGCGGGCCGCTCGTACCCTGGCTCACGACGAGCACGGGCGAGGCGGTGGTCGCGAGCGGGAACGGGCGCATCCGCTCGAGCCTCGTCGAGATCGAGGAACCGCACGGCGATCCTGCGGCGTGGGCCGTGTCCTGGTCGCGCCTGTTCGACGAGTCGCTCGCCCTGCGGAGGGGCAGCGTCTCGCTGGAGGAACGCGCTGCGGCGGGCGCGCCAGTCACGCGCGATCCCTCGGGGGTGGGGGCGAGGGCGGTGGACCCGAAGGGGCCGTGGACGGCTCTCGTGGCCGCACTTGCCACGCTCTGCGCGCTCGTCGGAGCCGGGCTCGGTCTCTGGTCGAGGCGCGGGCCTCGCCAGGCGGTACCATGAAACTCGAATCGTGGACTGATGATCACCGCGCTCGCACTCGCGCTCCTCGCGCTCGCCGATCCGCCCGCGATCGGAACGAAGATCAAGCCGTTTGCGTTCACGGACACGCGGTGGCTCTCGCGCTCGCTCGACGACTTTGGGGAGAAGAAGGCCTACGTAATCGTGTTCACGACCGTCGATTGCCCGCTCGCACGCCGCGTGTTGCCGCGGCTCGCCGAACTCGAGACGCGTTGGCGCAGCCGCGGCGTCGCGTTCCTCGGTGTCGACGTCGGTGAAGACGATTCCCTGATCGAGGTAGCTGGCAATGCAGTCGAGGCCGGGATCGAGTTCCCGTTCGCGCGCGATTTCGACGGGTCGGTGCGACGCGCGCTCGAGCCGCGCCGGTCACCCGAGGTGTGCGTGCTCGACGCGGGCCGCGTACTGCGCTACCGCGGCCGCGCGAGCGGCGAAGAACTGCTGGGCGGCGCCAAAACGGGAACGGGATCGAACGATCTCGAGGCGGCACTCGCGGATCTCGTCGCCGGCCGCCCCGTGGCGCGCGCCGAGACGCCGATCGACGGCTGCAAACTCAATCTACTCGCCGACCGCAAGCTCCCGGCTGTGATCCCGACGTACGCCGAGCTCGTGCAACCGATCCTCGCGGAGCACTGCGTGGCGTGCCACACGCCCGGCGCATCCGCGCCCTTCGAACTCGAGTCGGCGCACAGCGCCGTGCGGCATGCCGCGATGATCGCCGAGGTCGTCGAGCAACGCCGCATGCCGCCCTGGTACGCGAGCACGCGCTACGGCGAGTTCGTGAACGAGCGCAGGCTCTCCGACGCACAACGGCGCGTGCTCGTGGCCTGGGCCGAGAACGGCGCGCCCCTCGGAGATACTCCCGCTGTGCCGGCTTCGATACCCGAAGCGCGGAAGGAGCGCGGCTGGCGCATCGGAACGCCCGACCTCGTCCTGAAGAGCGAGACGATGAAGATCGAGGCCTCCGGCACCGTGCCGTATCGCTATGTCGTCCTGCCGCACGTTTTCACGCGCGATACGTGGATCGAAGCCGTCGAGATCCGGCCCTCGGACCCGCGCGTCCTGCACCACGCGAACCTGGGCTTCTACACCCTCGGCGGCGACATCCAGGCCGCGAACTTCATCACGGGCCAGGTGCCTGGCGGCGAAGCGATGGATCTCGGTCCGGGGACGGCGGCACTCGTGCCTGCGGGATCGGTGCTCGGGCTGCAGGTGCACCACGTGCCCTACGGTGTCGCGACCGAGGACGCGATCGACGTCGGATTGCGCTTCCCGCGCGACGTCGTGAAGCGGCGCATGCGTCACCACGAAGTCGCCGACATGCGCTTCGCGATCCCGCCGTTCGCTCCTGCCCATCCAGTGACGGCGAAACGCGTGTTCGAGGCCGACGCGATCGGCATCGGGATGTTCGTGCACATGCACCTGCGCGGCCGCGACATGCGCTACGAGGCGCACCATCCTGATGGGCGCAAGGAAACGCTGCTGCTCGTGCCGAACTACGACTTCAACTGGCAGATGGCGTACCGCTGGAAGCAGGACGCGATGCTCTTTTCGAAGGGAACCGAGATCGAGTGCGTGGCGCACTTCGACAACAGCGCGTTCAACCCATGGAATCCCGATCCATCGAAGCGCGTGACCTTCGGCCAGGAGACGGTCGACGAGATGATGTACGGCTTCCTCTTCTACGTGTACGCGAACGAGGACCTCGGCCTGCGCATCGATCCCGCGAGCGGATCAGTCGTGGAGCGCGCGCTCAGGTGATGCCGCCGTGCCGGCGGCGGAACAGGAGCACGGCGCCGACACCGACGCCGACCGCGAACCACAGCGTCGCGAGGCGGATGATGATCGTGGCGGATACGGCGCTGGCCGCCGCGGCATCGATGCCGAGTCCGAGGGCCACGTAGCGGCGCCGCAGCAGCGCGCCCATCGAGGCTTCGGTGATCCCGAGCCCGCCGGGAAAGACGAAAGCCACGGCGCCCGCGACGGCGGCGAGCGCGAAGGTGTAGGCAGCGAACAGAAAAGGCACGCCGCCGTCCACGAAGGCGCCCGCAACGAGATCGAAGGCCAGGCACTCGAGAGACCAACCGGCGGTCGCGACGAGCGTCGGAACGAGGAGCGCTTTCGGCGCGAGCAGCGTGCGCGACGAAGCGAGCGCTTCCTCGATCTTCGGGACGAAGCGTGCGCTCCGCTTCCACTTCGAGAGCGCGCCGACGAAGCCCCGTTGGAGCCGACTGGACACGACGAAAGCGAACAGGCCCGCGCACAGGATGAGTGTGGTCCACACGATCCAACCCTGTCCGCTCTCGGAGGCGCTCGCCCCGATCGCGATCAAGAGCAGGAACGCGAGCAGGTCGGTGAAGCGTTCGGCGAGCACGATCGGCGCGCTCACGGCGACAGGCGTGCCGGTCACGCGCCGCACGAGCAGCGACTTGAACGCTTCGCCCATCTTCCCGGGGGAGACCGTCAACGCGAGGCCCGACAAGTGGATCAGGAACGACGTCCGCGGCTCCAGGTCGATCCCGAGTCGAGAGCAGTACAGGCGCCAGCGCACGAAGCGCACCAGGTAGTTCGAGAACGACAGGCCCATCGCCGCGAAGAGGATCCACGGCGGGAAGCGCTCGAGGGCCGCCAGGACGTGGCCGACGTCGGCGCTGAGCGCGAAGGCGGCGTACAGGATCGCGCTCGCGACGACGACCAGCACGAGGCCACGGGTCGCACGCTGCGTGTCCGTCGGGGGGGCGGTCGCTCGTTTCGTGCTCATCCGAATGGCTGCTTCTCGTGTTCGAGGCCCGCCGCCGTTGAACGCCGGGCGCGCGAGCGGATACTCTGCCCGAATCACGCCGTGCCGATCGAGCCCCAAAACGCCGTTCTCGTGTGGATCGCGAGCCTGACCGCCCTCGCCGCTGCCGCGGCAGCCGTGGCGGCATGGTTGCTCGTCGCGCGCGCGAAGCACGTCGAGGACCGTCTGAAGCGACTCGAGCGCCTGGACGAGATCAGCGCCGAACTGAAGAAGCTCAGCGTCCCGGGTCAGGACCTCGACGTGCGCCGACTCGAACACGTCCTGATCGACATCCGCGACGGGCAGAAGCGCGTCGAGGAGCGCATGCTCGCCCTGCTCGAGAGCCGCAGTCGCGAGAATTCCGCCGAGGGCGGGGTGCGCGCGCGCGCGCCCCCGAGCTCGAGCGCCCACCCAAACCACCACCTCACCCGGCTCCATGCGCTCGGCGACCAACCCATCGTACTCCTCACACCGCACCCCCCCATACC
>JBGATY010000163.1:0-8638 GCA_044228955.1 Planctomycetota bacterium
GCGCCGTTCACCGGGATCGCTCCCTGCACCGAAATCAGCGGGTCCGTGCCGATGCCGAACCCATAGCTGGCCGCTCCGCCGGAGGCGAACTTCACGCCCAAGCGGATGATCGTGCCGCTCACGCACAAGAGCCCGTCTCCGAACGGAGAACCGTTGCCGCTGTTCTGCTTCAACGTGCCCTGGAAGAAGAGCAGAGCGGTCGTCGCGGGCATGTTCGTGGCCTGCAACGTCATCGTGTCGTTCGAAACCGCCGGATTCCCGGTCGCCGTGAGCTTTCCACCGCCGCCGCCCGCCGAGTGGGCGCAGCCCTCGCCGGTGTTGCCCGCCTGGCCCGGATCGCACGGGCACAAGGTCGCCCCGCTGCCGTCACCGAAACAGAACGGAGTGCCGGCGAACCCTCCAGCCCCGCAGTTGACCTTCTTGTACTTGACGTGCATCACCCAGTCGCCGCTGCCGCCCGGGAACAGAGGCGCGCAGAAGTTCTTCCAGCCGTTGAAAGGCGGAGGATTCAACGAGTAGATCACGTTGCGATTCGCTGTGCAGCCGTCGATCGGACTGTCGCTGCTCATCGTCGGCGTAGACGCTGCCGGGACGACCGAGCCGTCGTTCGTGTTGAAGAAGCGCAGCGTCACGTAGAACCCGGGCGAGTTGACCATCACGTTCAGGGAGGTGACGTCGAACTCGTTGAGCGCGCCGTCGGTCAACTGCGGCGCGCCCAGCGAGAACAGCAGCGCGCCGGGATTGGGGAACGCTCCGTTGGCGTAGATGTTGATCGAATCCTCGACCGTGGTGCCCTGGTTGCCCAACTGGCTGTACCAACCGAACGCGATCTTGGTGATCTGGATCGGATAGTCGACGGCCGGGATCATGCTCGTCGGGAAGAACTGACCAGCCTCTTCGCCCGGCACGAAGCAGTTGCACGTCGCGTACGTGCCGCCCGGTTGATTCGTGTACGTCTGTATCGGACCGATGTCGGGACAGGTCTGCGCGGTTGCGTTCGGCGTGAACGCGCACAACGCCAGGAAACCGGCTGCGACGAACGAGGCAGGGACGAGAGCATGCGTCATGGGGGGACTCCGAGAATCGGTCGAGAGAGCTCGCGCCAGGGCGGACAATGGTGGCGCGGTGGCGCGGCGAGAGGGCCATGCCTGCCCCCTCACGCTAGGCGCCTGGTTTCATTCCGTCAATTCGCCCGGACGTTCACCCGGATTCGAGCGCGGCGATTATCCTGGAAGTCCGTGGACCGCCGCCCGCGCGGATCGGCCCTCGGGAATGGTCATGCGACTCTCCCCCATCGAACTCGTGCCGTCGGAACGCGAGCCCGCTCGCGAAGTCCGTTCCGTTCCGATCCCGGGCAAGCGCGAATCGACCGCGAGTGCGCGGTTCAGCCCGTCCGAAGGGCCGATCGCCCTCGAGCGCGGAGTGATCGAAGAGGATCTCGCGATCGTCCGCGTGCTCTTCGTTCCGCGCTGAGCGAGTTCAGGTCCCTTCGCCGAGCCACCAGCGGCCCTTCTGCGGCTTGCCGGGCTTCAAGCCGAAGATCTTCGTCGCCTGCGCGTCGATCACCTGCATCGCCTCGTCGCACGAATCGGTGAACACGAGGCGGTCGAGGTCCGCCCGATCGATCGTCCCGGCCTCGACCATGCGCTCGAGCAGTTCCCGGAGCGGGCGCCAGTACTCGACGTCCATCAGGACGAGCGGGAAATTCTGGATCTTGCCCGTCTGGATCAGGGTCGCCGCCTCGAACAACTCGTCGAGCGTGCCGAATCCACCGGGCATGACGATGAACGCGTAGCTGTACTTCACGAGCATCGTCTTGCGCACGAAGAAGTAGCGGAACTCGACGAAGCGATCGACGTACGGGTTCGGCTGCTGCTCCTTCGGGAGGACGATGTTGCAGCCGATCGAACGCCCGCCGACCTCCTTGGCGCCGCGGTTGGCGGCTTCCATGATCCCCGGACCGCCGCCGGTCAGCACCGTGAACCCGGCGCGGGCGATGCGACTGCCCATCTCGCGCGCGAGACGATAGCTCGCGTGCTCGGGAGCGAAGCGGGCGGAGCCGAACACGGTCACGCACGGGCCGACGAAGTGCAGGGCGCGGAAGCCCTTGATGAACTCGGCGAAGATGCGCGCGGCGCGCAGGAATTCCGAACCCCGCGGGCCCGGGCCTTCGAGTAAGGGAATGTCCGCGCTCTCGACGGGATGCTTGCCCCAGCGAGGATCCTGAGCGGTCGGCGGTCGTTCGTGCACGAGAGCCTTCGTAACCAGAACCGGGCGCTCAAGCGAGAGTGCGGTGGCCGAATCGCGCGCCTATACTCCTGTTCCTCGATTCCATGACCATGCAACTCCCTCGTCTGATCCTGAAATTCGGCGGCACATCGGTCGGCGACGCCGCGGCGATCAGGCGCGTCGGCCGCATCGTCCAGGAAGCGCACGCGCGGCGCCCGCTCGTGATCGTGTCCGCTGTCGGGGGCGTGACGAACCAGTTGTTCCTGCTCGGGGACCTCGCGCTCGCGCGCGGCCCGTTCGAGCTCGAATTCGCCGCCCTGGCCGAGCGGCATCGAGCCATCGCGGCGGATCTCGCGACCGAGGTCTTGGAGTTGGACTCCCTGCTCGCCGAGTTGCACGACCTGCTGCGCGGCATCGCCCTGATCCGCGAGAGGACGCCGCGCACCTCGGATTTCCTGGCTTCGTTCGGCGAGCGCATGAGCGCGCGCATCGTCGCCGCTCATCTGAACGCCATCGGAGTGCCGGCGCGCGCACTCGACGCGTGGGACGCGGGGTTGCTCACCGATTCTCGGTTCGGGACGGTGCGGCCTGTGAGCGAATCGACGCGGCTCATCCCGCGCACGCTGGCCGACCTGCCCTTCACGGCGGTGGTGACCGGGTACATCGGCCGCGATGCACTGGGCAACATCACTACACTCGGGCGCGGCGGGAGCGACTATTCGGCGGCGATCTTCGGGGCCGCGCTGGACGTCGAGGAGATCCAGATCTTCACCGACGTCGACGGCGTCCTCACGGCCGATCCGCGCAAGGTCGCAGCCGCGCGCCCCGTGCCGACGCTGAGTTTCGCGGAGGCGGCCGAGCTGGCCTTTTTCGGCGCCAAGGTGCTGCATCCCGCGACCATGGTCCCGGCCGTCGAGGCGGACATCCCGATCCGTGTGTTGAACACGTTCAGGCCGTCCGCTCCGGGCACGCGCGTGCTGGCCGCTCTGGCGCCCAGCGAACGCGCGGTCAAGTCGATCGCCTCCAAGGACTCGATCGTCGTGGTCAACGTCGTCGCCGGCGAGATGATGCTCCAATTCGGCTTCCTCGAACGCATCGCCGACGTGTTCGCGCGCCACCAGGTGGTCGTCGACGTGATCGCGACGTCCGAGGTCAGCGTCGCGCTCACCACCGAATCCGCCGTCGATCTCGGGCCGGTGGTCGAGGAGCTGTCGCGTTTCGCCGCGGTGAACGTCGTGCGCGACGTGGCGCTCGTCAGCGTCGTCGGCGAGGAGCTGCAATCGAGCACGAATTTCGCGGCGCGCGTGTTCGGCACGCTCGCGGAGCTCGAAATCCGGCTCGAGATGATCAGCTACGGCGCCACGCGCAACAACCTGTCCTTCGTCGTGCCGCGCGCCCGGCTCGGCGCGGTCGTCGACGCGCTCCACCAGCGCCTGTTCGGCGCATGACGTGACCCCATGGGTATCGTGCTCCTGGACAACCACGATTCGTTCACGTGGAACGTGTACCAGGCGCTCGCGGCGCTCGAACCGGACACGCGCGTCGTGCGCAACGACGAGATCACGGTCGACGAACTGCTCGCGTCGCTCCCGCGCGCGGTCGTCCTGGGTCCCGGCCCCGGCTGCCCGCGCGACGCCGGCATCATGCCCGAGTTGCTCGAGCGCGCGCCGAGATCGCTGCCGATCTTCGGCGTGTGCCTGGGACACCAGGCGCTCGTCGAGAGCCTTGGCGGCGAGTTGGAGCGCGATCCCGTGCCCATGCACGGGCGCAGTTCGCTCGTCCATCACGACGGCGACCCGCTGTTCGACGCGCTTTCGAATCCCTTCGAGGCGGCGCGTTACCACTCGCTGCGCGCACGCCGTTCCGCGCTGCCGCCCGCGTTGAAGCTGATCGCGTGGACCGACGACGGACTCGTGATGGCGGTGCGCCACCGGGAGCTGCCTCGATTCGGCGTGCAGTTCCATCCCGAATCCATCCTGACGCCTGGAGGCGCGAGCATCTTCGCGCGCTTTTTCGAACTCACGTCGGTGCGAGTGGCGTCGTGAGCGCGCTCGTCATCGGCCGCCCGCGCTTCTCCGCCCTGCGTGATGCGCTGGGTCGAGCGCTGCTCCTTGCATGCACGAAATCGAGCGAGTTGGACCTGGGCTTCGGCGTCGAAGCGAGACGGGAGAGACTGTTCGGCCTCGTGCTGTGGCGCGAGAGCGCGTGGAAGAACGGCGTCCAGCACGGCGTCGAGGTCTGGCACGCGCTGCGCGGCGACGCGCGCTCGCGCCGCGAATGGCGCGAAGGCACGTGGCATGGATCGTGGCGCGAGTGGCACGGGAACGGCGTGAAGGCGCTCGAGTGCTCGTTCGAGGCCGGCCGCCCTCACGGACAAGCGACAGCGTGGCGCCGCGACGGCTCGAAACGCTTCGTCGGCACCTACCGCGAGGGCGCTCGAACCGGCGAGTGGTACTACCTGCACAAGGACGGCACGCTCGATCGCGAACGCACCGGCCTGTACGTCGACGGCGAGCGCCTGTCCGGCATCAAGGGTTTCAACGAGTGGCTGGGATCGCCATGAGGATGATCCGGCGAGCTCGCAAGGGAGCATGCAGAGCGGGCCTGTCCCTCCCGTGTGCGAGGCGATCGGAGAGGCGCGAGTCCCCGACCCATCGCGCGATCCGCGTCCGTTCAGCGCACCGTGATCCCCTCGCGCAACTTCGCCGCCAACGTCTCGTCGATCTCGAGCTCGAGGCCATCCCTTCGTCCCCAGCGCAGATCGACGAAGGTCCAACCCCTGACTTCACCCCGCCGAACGCTCTCGACGGAGGGCCTCGGCCAGGCCAGGGAAGAGACGCCGACGATGTACTCTCCCGGCAGCAACCCCAGGATCTCGAACTCGTCGTTGTCGTGATAGGTGCTGCGGCCGACGGCATTCGAGCCCATGGCCTTCCCGTCCACGCGCGCCGCGTCCACGGTGTGCATGACCCTGCCGCTCGGCGGAAACCGTACTCTCCCGCGAACGGACACGGTCGATGCGAGACTGACCGTCTCGACGCGACCGCGTTCGCCGAACGCGAGCGCGATCAACTGTTCCCTGGGTTCATGCTCCGAAGCCGAGATCTCCAGGCGCACCTCACCGGCCTGGACGTCCTCGAAGCGAGAGCGTCCCGCCTCGTCCGTCGGTGCGACGTGGCGCTTGCCGTCGAACTGGGTCACCGTGACCGTCGCCCCGCGGAGGGCGGCGCCCGAAGCGGCGTCCTTCACGATCACGTCGAGCGCGCAGCGCGACCCGCGCAGGTCCTCCGACCTCACGCGCAGCACCACGGATTCCTGCCCGATCCCGAAAGGCACGGCGTCGAGCACCCGGTCTCCGAGCAGCACGCAGGCGCAGCCCTTCGTCGGAGCGTTGAACGTCGCGATCATCCACTGATCGGTGCCCTCGGCGCGCACGTCGCGAGCACGCACGACGAGCTTCTTGGCCAGGGTGGGCAACGTCGCGCCGACGGCCGGACATTCCTCGACGAACACCGGCCGCAGCATGCCGGCTGTCTCGAGTTCCAGTCCCGCCACGGAGTCGAACAGGACACCGCCGCTCTCGTGTCGCAGCACGAGCGAGAGCTGCACCGTGTGGATCGGCGCGACCTTGATCTCGACTCGCGTGGGGAGCGAGCCGCCGGCCACGACGACGGCCGCCTGCGTGCGTTCGAACCCGTCGGAGTCGACGACCACTTCGTATTGGCCCGGCTGCAGCTGGTGAAACTCGAACCCACCAGAGCGGTCGATCCTGACGGTTTCCGGGGTGCCGAGGAACTCGACGAGGCCGGGCTTGGGTTGCCCGCCTCGATCCTGCTGGTCGATCAGGGTCGCCTGACCGCGCTTGAACACGAGCGGCTGGCCGTCGCTCGATCGCACGCTCCCGACGATGCTCCCGACGCCGCCCGCCCGATTCGCGGCCGAAGCGCGCGGCGGAACAGCTGCCAACGTCTGGCGTGTCGCGCTCGGCACGAAGTCGCTCGCTCGGTCCTCGGCCGGCGCGAGCACGACAGGCTCGGATTCGGTCGCGATCACGGCTCGCGCCTCGACCACGGCGCGGTCCGGCGCCGATGGCCGACGCCAGATCCACCACGCCGCTAGCGCGAGCGCCGCGACGAGGACCAGCGCGACTGCGAGGAGGATGCGACGTTGCAAGGGTGGGAACCGACGGGATGTCCGCGCTCCAGGATGCGCGCGACCCCGGTTCCGCGCAACTCCGACCCCGCCACTCCAGGATGGCGCCTCAACGGCGGTCGATTCGGCGGCGCATGAGCTCACGCGCGTCGAACGACGGCAATTCGATCCCGGACGCGGCGAGGCGTGCCTTCGAGATCACGATGCGCAGTCCCTCGACGCTTCCGCCCCGCGCGTCGACGTACGTCCAGCCTTCCTGCTCGCCGCGCCGCACGAGCTTCGGATCGGGCCGATCCAACGGCGCAGGAGCGATCGCGTACTCCGCTGGCTCGAGGTCGCTGAACGTGAAGTCACCGTTTTGGTCGGTCTGCTCCCACGCGCGCTCGACGATGCGCGGCCCGAGGACATGCAGCCTGATCGGCAACCACCCGCCGGCCGCGTCGCTCATCGACATTCGTCCACTGATCTTCACCGCGCGCGACAGCGCGATCGTCACCCGTTCGGGCGGCCCTCCGCCGCGCACATTCGATTCCGATTCGGTCCTCTGGAAACCCTCGTTCCAGGCGACGACGACGAGCTTGCCCGAGGTCAGGTTCTCGCTGCGCGCCCAGCCGTGCGGGTCTGTGACAGCCTCGACGATGCGATCCCTCCCCGATCGAAACATCACGTGTGCGCCGGCGATCGGCAGGCGCGAATCGGCCTCGACGACGAGTACCTCCGCGCTCCCGCGCAGTCCCGCTAGGACCACGCTGGACACGGCGATCTCGACGCGCGACTGTCGGGCCGCGAATGGCGCCGACCCGACCACGACGCCCGCGAGCACGGCGCACGCGCAGCCGGACTCCGAGTCCGGCACGTCGAGCACCGCCCACGGATCGGACTTGCCGGTCAAAGCGATTTGACCGGAGGCCATTCGAAATCCGGTCTGGTCCAGGCGGACGCCTGGCATCGGACACGACGGCAGGATCACGAGCTGGGCTTCCTCTGAGAGCTCGGCGTCGACGCGGTCGGCGGACTCGAACCAGGGTGTCCCCGCCGCGGTCGTCAAGGCCACGGTCAGCGCGACCGGCGTCACGAGCCGGGTCATGAACTCGACACGGGCTTCGGGGGCTTCTGCGGAGAGCGTGACCCGCGCCTCGCGTTTTTCGCAGCCGTCCACGTCGAGGGTCACGCTCCAGGCACCGAATGGGATGCTCGGAAATGCGAACCCGCCTTCCTTGTCGATCGCGGCAACGGGCATCGCGACGAAGAGCCGCAGTTCCTCCACCGCGTCGCGCGGCAGGCCCGCCGGCGCGGGTTCGGCCTCGACTCTCACGAACCCGCGCGCGACGGGCGTCACGCGGTCGACCGCGTCGCGCACGCTGCCGACGATGCGCCCGCGGTCGGCGGCGGGTGCCGGCTGCGCGTCCGCGGGCCGCAGGTCGACGCGCGTCGCGTGCGTCGATCGGGCGGCGTCCGCCGTCGTCGTCGGTTCGAGTTCGGTCGCGAAGTCGTGCTCGAGCGCGGTCGTCGAGACGGAGGTCGAATCCACGGACGGCCGCGCGGCGGGATTCGGGCGCGCGAGCCAGAACGCCAATCCCCCCGACGAACGCGGCGGCGGACGCGAGACTCCAAAAGAGACCGACTCGACGCGCGCCAGGCATTCGCGCGGGCACCCTCGAAGATCCGTCCGCGTCTTGCATGTCAGGGATGAGCCTAAGCCGCGACGTCGTTCCACGCCAACACGGCACGTTCCGGACTCAGATCACGACGCGCACTGCCGGATGCGCCTGAAGCGCGCGCAACACGACGAGGCGCTGCTCCTCGTCCACGACCACGAGCGTCACCTCGATCGACGCGTACTTCCCGCTCGCACTGCGGCGCGACGTCGTCTTCGTGTGCACCGCGCCGGCGAGCGCGCGTTCGATGTGCGCCATCAACTCCCCCTCGCCCTCGCCGACGACGACGTAGGACCAGGAGCACGGATACGTGATGTCGGGCCGCTTCTGCACGCGAGACTGCGGTCACTTCCCGATGAGGAAGTGAGCCAGATCGCCCTCGCGCATCACGTAGTCGCGGCCTTCGACGCGCAGTTTCCCGGCGGCCTTGACCGCCGCCTCGCTCTTGTACTTGACGAGGTCCTCGATCGAGTACACCTCGGCGCGGATGAAGTGCTTCTCGAAATCGGTGTGGATCACGCCCGCCGCCACGGGCGCGGTGTCGCCCTTGTGGATCGTCCAGGCGCGGATCTCGATCTGGCCGGCGGTGAAGTAGCTCT
>JBGATY010000164.1:0-8522 GCA_044228955.1 Planctomycetota bacterium
AAACACGCGCGCCGCATCGTTGACTTCCTGTTTGACCTTGGCCAGTTCGGAGACATCGATCTCGCGCTGGATGTCCGAGCGCACACTGGCCACATAGCGCCGGAAGCGCCCGAACATATGGCCTGCAGTGCGCGCCACTCCGGGCAGGCGTGTCTCGCCGCTTGGAGTCCTGAGCGAGGATCGACGCTCAGCAATTCATGTACTTCCAGTTGCGCTTTTTGCCTTCGGAGAGCCACTCGATCGCCTGAGCGATGCGCCGTTCGCGCGTCGCTTCAGCCTTCGCGTCGGCGATCCACTCGATGTACTCGCGCTGAGCACTCGGGCTGAAGCTCTCGAGGTGCTTCCTGGCCTTGGCATTCCGGCTCAACGCCGACTTGAAATCGGGATGCACGGGCACGGGCGGCTTGGGTCGAGTCTTGGCGCGCACGACTTTCACGCTGTCGTCGTTGAGCTTCATGGCCTTCTTGACGTAGCGCGCGAGCACGGCTTTCGACGGCAGGTCGCCCACGCTCGTCAGCTTGCCGAAACTGCCCATCGCCTCGAGTTCCCTGCCGCTCGCGTCTTCGACCACGAGAGCGTGCTTCCAGAAACCGAACGTGGCGTGCGCCTTGAACGCGGCCATGCCGCACAGGAGTCCCTTGTACTCGAACGAAGGCATCCCCCATTTCAGCGTCTCGACCGTGTCGGGACACGCCGCGTGGACCACGGTGCGGATGTGAGCCAGGATCGGCCGGGCGAATTCCGGGGACTTCTTGATGTAGGCGTCGATGCGCGGATCGCGTTTGACCATCGCAGTGAGTCTCGAATGAGGTTCGGGATCCAGGTCGAAGGAGCATAGTGTCCCGGATCGGAAGTTCGTCGAAGATGTCGAGCGGGACGCGGCCTCTCGTGCTCAAGGGAGGATGCGCTTCACGATCGCCCTCACGCCGGGCACCAACGTGTGCTCGAAGGCGAGCAGGCGCTTCTTGGCCGTGTTTTCGAGCGTCGCGTCCGCGCCTTCGATGTCGCAGGGTGCGCCGTCCCTCCATCCCACCACGACCCGCAGTCGCCCGGCCGGCAGACCAGCGAGGATCGCGCGGCCCGACAGATCGCTGTGCGTGATCGATCCGTCGTCGTGGCCGTAGAGGTCCTGCAAGTCCACGAGTTCGCCCGCGAGCGTCGTCGCGCAGACCTCGACTCTGGAGCAGGTCGAACCGGTCGCATCGTGGAACTGGAGATCGAGCGTGCAGGCCGGGGACAGCCTGAGTTCGACGACGTGATCGCCCTTCTCGTAGTCGACGAAGCGCTCGAGCGGAAAGGCGTATCCGTCTGCCCGCGCGAACACGGCAAACCGGCCGGCTGCGTGCCCGAGCAGATCGCAGCGGCCAGCCGCATCGGTGCGACCGCGTGAACCGCGCGGTCGATTCGCGATTCCCTCGCCGTGCAATTCGACCAGCGCACCGACGACGGGTGCGCCCGTGATGTCGTCGACGACGCGACAGTGGAGTGTCAGGCCATCCTCCAAGCCGGCGCCGAGCTCGACCTGGACGTTCCGGTCGCCGGCTCGCACCCGCACGCGCGCGGGAGGCGTTGTCCCGTCACGCGGCTCGGCCCACAGCTCGTAGTCGCCGGCGCACAGGTTCGCGAAGCGGAACTCGCCCTCGTCGGAGGTGATCGCTCGATCCCCTTCGAGCACGTGCGACAGCCACTCCATCCTGGAGGGTGTCTCGTCGCGCGCGAATCGGCTGCATTGGGAGCGGAGCAGGACTTCGGCGTCGACACCGCTCGGCAGCCCGTTGACACGACCCTCGACGAACAACGCTGGACCGAGCGTGATGTCGAGATCGGCACGCGAACGAGAGCAGGAGATGGGACCCAGACCCTGGCTCCCCGACCGGACGGCCTTCGCGAGAACGTAGGCAAACGACTCGTCTCCAAGGCCTGGTTCGAGCGTGAACCGGAAGGCCCCGGTTTCGTCCGTCCGCGCCTCCATGAACTGACCGAGATCCTCGGCCTTCAGCAATGCGACGGTCGCCGAGAGCGGAGCGCCCGTCGAATCGACCACCCGGCCCTGGAGCGTGCACGTCGGGAGGCGCGGCCGCGGCTCGAGCGTGACGACGATTTCCTCGGCCTCTCCCGGCAGGTCGACTTCGGTCGTTTCGAACGGAGCGCCGCCGGCGCGGACCTTCCACGCGCCACCCGCGGGCAGATCCAGGATCCAGGCACCGTTCGCGTGGGGCGCGTGGACGACCTGCGGGATTCGCCGGCGCTCGATCGACACGCCGTCGATTGCTCGCGCCACGGGCCAGTCCATGGCGCCGGTAGCTCCGACCCAGGCGTCGGAGGGTTCGAACTCGATGCTGCTCGCGAGGCGCACGCGCACGGTCCTGCTGCTCGTGACGACGAAGAGGTCGAGGTCGACGGCGCGGGCGGCTCCCGTGATTCCGAGCGTGACGGTTTCCGCTGCGGGCGTCCCGGGCTCGGCCGCCGAGAGCGCATACCAGCCGGCCGTCTTCTCGAAGGCGAATCGCCCCGCGGCGTCCACGTACGTGGTCTCGTTCTCGTCGGTGTGGAATGAAGCAGCGCCGGATGCTGTCGGCGCGACCGTGCCGGCCTCGAGCTCCACCCGTGCGCTCGTCTTGACGGGCGCGCCGGACAGGTCGAGGACACGTCCCCGGATGGTCACCTTTTCCGGGTAGAGCAGCAGGATCTCGTCGCCTTGACCCGGGGCGAGCGCGAACGGGCTCGACGCCGTGAGCGAAGTTCCGGCCTCCGTCGTCAACGTGACGAACTCGATCTCCCGCGGATCGCGCGCGGTCACGCGCACTCGACCGGCGGAATCGGTGACGTGCGCCTCGTGCACGTACTTGTCCGGGTGATCGTGTCCGAGCATGCGCCACAGTTCCTGCTCGATCTCGAGCTCGATGCCGGGCTTCGGTTGTCCACTCTCGTCGATCAGACGCAGCCACAGTCCGTTCGCGGGGCTGGACGGTTCGACGGGCGCGTCTTCCGCGGGATCGTCCTCCTTTGGAGTGTTCTCCTCGTGCGCTGCCGTTCGAGCGGATTCCACGCGCGGGGCTTCGAGGCGTTCGAGCGGTTCGTTCGAGGCGGGTACCGATGCGGCGCTCGCTTGCGCGCGATCGGCTTCGGGGACGTGCCACAGCACGCGCCACGAGAACAAGATCGCGAGGACCAGGAACACGACTGCGACGAGCGCGAGTGCGTGTCGTTTCCTCGGGAGTCTCGTGTCTTGGGTCAATCTGGCCGCGCTCCGTGCCCCCGATTCCATCGTATTCGCGCGGCATGACAAGCACCGGGAAGGATGTATCCGCCGCCATGCTCACGGACGACCCGCGCGTGCAGTTCGAGTTCGCGCAATCGAGGCCGCACGTCCGTGGGGCGGGTTTCCTGTCGCCCGCAGGCAACTTCGCGACGGAAGGCGACGTGGACGTTACAACCTGAAACAGCAATCAGACGCACCCCCGATCTGTTCCGAGCGCGGAACGGCGGTGCGTCCGGACGAGCGCATGAACCAGACCACAGACCGCGACGAAGGCGCGCAACGCATCGGTCCCTATCGCCTCGTCCGCGAACTGGGCCGCGGCGGGCAGGCGATCGTGTGGCTCGCCGACGACTCGCGCATCGGACGCCAGATCGCGGTCAAGGTCATGCCCAACGTCGGCCCCGGCGCCGCCGACGCGCTACGTCGTTTCCGCCGTGAAGCCGAAGTCGCCTCGCGGCTGGCGCATCCGTGCATCTGCCCCGTGTTCGACGCCGATCTCGATGGCGGCACGCCCTACATCGCGATGCGCTACGTGCCCGGCGAAACGCTCGCGCGGCGCCTCGACGTGCAGCGTGAGAAGCGCGGGCCGCCGCCGGATCGCGAGGAATTGCGCGTCATCGTCGCGCTGTTCGAGAAGACGGCGCGCGCCCTGCACGCCGCGCACGAAGTCGGCATCGTGCACCGCGACGTCAAGCCGGCCAACCTGATGATCACGCCCGAGGGCGAGCCGGTGATCCTCGATTTCGGGCTCGCGCGCGAGGACGACGGACCGACGAACGCACTCAGCCTGTCGGGAGAACTCTCCGGCACGCCGGCCTACATGAGCCCGGAGCAGATGACCGGCCGATCGCGCCCGGATCGTCGCACGGACGTCTGGTCGCTGGGCATAGCCCTGTACGAAGCCGCTACGCTCCTGCATCCGTTTTCGAGCGTCACGCGCGAGGGCCTGTTCCAGGCGATCCTGTCCGATGACGCACCCAATCCGCGCCGCGTGAATCCGGCCATCGATCGCGATCTCTTCACGATCCTCGAGACGGCGACGGCGAAGGACCGTGATCGCCGGTATCAGACGGCGCTCGACATGGCCGAGGACCTGCGCCGCTGGAACGCGAATGAGCCCATCCGCGCCAGGCCCGTCAGCGCATTCGAACGCGTCGTGCTGTGGGTCCAGCGCAAGCCGGCGCTGGCGGCGAGTTCGCTCGCAATCGCGCTCCTGCTCGCAGCAGCGGGCGGGTTGCTGGTGTACGGACTCGTCGCGTCGGGCCGTGCGCGCACCGAGTCACAACTGCGTTCCATCGCGGAAACGGAGCGCAAGCGCGCCGACGAAGCACGCGGACTGTTGGAGCAAGCCGATCGCGACACGAAGCTCTTCGAGGAACTCGATCTCGTCAACATGGAGGTCGGCACGCTGCTCTTCGGTTTCGATTCCGAGAGCACCGTCACTTCGCTCCTGCCGCGCTACCTGGCGGCTTTTCGCGAGTACGGGTTCGATCTGGAAAACGGGGCGGACCTCGACGGTCTGCGCTCGCGACTGACAGCCATGCGCACGCGCGCTCCCACCTTGTCGGTCGTCGTGGTCGAGTCCCTGCGCAATGTGGGCTGGATCCTGACGCGACCGACGAGGGCGAAGGACGCAGCCGGCGCGGGTCTCACCCAGACGGTTCTCGCGCTGCTGGCGAGCATTCCCGAGGCCGCCTGGCCCGAGCTGGAAGCCGCGAAGGACAAGTGGCGAAACGACGGCATCGACACGTTCGATTCGCTCTTGACCGAAGAGGTCCTCGCGACGAGATCGACCGCCCACATCGACGAGCTCGCCGGCGCGCTCGTCACGATTCCCGTGCGCGTGCAGGACGCACAGCGACTCATCGAACGCACGCTCCGCGACGATCCCGGCTCCTTCCGCCTCCACTACCTCGCCGCGGCGCTCGGGTTCATGCAGGTCACGCGCAACCCCGGCTCGCGGGACCGAGCGGCGATCGATGCGCAGCACAACCTGCTGCACCACATCCAGGTCGCCGTCGCGTTGCGGCCCAAGTCCGGCTTCGTCCGCGCCATGCAGGCGAGTGCGCTGGCCATGAATCAACGCTACGTCGAAGCGACCCAGTGCATCGACGCCGCGACCGCGCTCGAGCCCAAGAACGCGCTCATCTGGCTCTTCAAGGCGCGCTTCTACAACTACGGACCCGATCCCGCTCCGGGCATCGAGGCCTGCCAGAAGGCGCTCGAACTGGACCCTGACCTGGGCGGAGTCCGCGAGCTGATGCAGGAACTCGAAGCGAAATCCAAGCGCGGCTGAACGCTCACTTCGGCGCGGGCACGGCCGCGGCCTTGACCCACTCGACCCACTTCTCGTCGAGGGTCTGCGGCGTCCAGTCGAATATCTCCTTGAGGAGCTTGCGCTGGATGCCGGGCATGTCGGATCCGTTCGGGAAGCCCTGTGCGTCGAGTTGGCCCTTCAAGCCGCCGAGGAGCGCTGCGAGCTCCCTCGGATGCTCCTCGATCAGGAAGCGCGTCATCGACCAGCTCGTGCACAGCGCATCGGGCGTGAGTTCGCCCACTTCGCGAATGCGCATCAGGTTCGCGGTCTTCCAGTGATCACCCGTCGCGATCATCTTCCTCGCCTGCGCCGACCAGTCGGCGGGCGCGACGCGGTCGCGGTACGTGCCTTCCTCGCCTTCGTTCGTCGCTGATTTCGGCTCGATCTCCTTCTCCATCGCGAGCGCGAGCCCTTCGTCCAGCCACGTGGGCGGATCGTAGGAGAAATGCTTGTAGGCGCACAGGTACAGGTGGCTCAGGTTGTGCACGACGTGCGGGAAGAGCCAACGGTCCTTCTTCAGGTCGGGATCCTCGCAGGGAATCGAGGCGAGGAGCTTGTGCGTCGTCGGGAAGTGCCAGCGCAACGCGCCAGTGACCTGCGCGCCGGTGAACTCCTTGGTGAACAGGTTGTGCGTCACGCGCGAGGAGTGCAGCACGACCTCGAACTTCTCCTTCTCTCCGAGGAAGCGACCGTCTCCCATGAACGGACCGGTGGCCGAGCGCGACTCGGGGAAGTCGGCATCGGTCACGCCGAGGAGCCGCTGGAAGCGCGCGTAGAACTCCTCGCTCTTCATCGCGATCAAGTGCAGGCGCAGCCAGGGATCGAGCGTCTTCGGCTTCACCGGCACGGCCGGCAGCACGACGCGCAGGCGATCGAGCTCGCTCTTCACGCGGGCCTGGTCGGCGAGTTCGACCTCGGTCGCCGGCAGCGACGAAGCGAAGCGCATGTGCGGCGTCTCGAGCGCGATCCACTGCGACGCAGGCAGCTTCGCGGGCAGATCCGCGCTCGACCACGGACCGATCGGCATCGGGCCATGCGAGACGACGCCGGCCGTCTTCATCGTGTCAGGGTCGTTCTTGCACCACGGGCAGACGTCCGCCTTGGACTTCTGCGCGAACGAATCGAGCGACAGCGCGATCAGGGCCGCGATCAGCGGGACGACGAGCGCGAACACGTCGAGCGCTCGCATCCGCCGCCGATCGGTAGGACGAGAGTGATTCACGGCTTCGACTTGCGCCGCCATTCGGCCGCGCTTTCGGGTTTGCGAAAGGACGTGTAGAGGTCGACCAGGCGGTCCACGACTCCCTGCGTGCGCACGCCGAGTGGCCCCTGGACATCGCTGCGGATGTCGTGACCGGCGCGCAACTCGGCTTCGTCCCACCGCTTCAAATCCATCAGACAGCCTCCGACGTTGTCGTGCGCCTGACCTGTTCGCACGTGACGCGCTCCGTTCGCGGCCTCGAACGCGTCGAGGGCTTCATGGTACGACGGCAATGCGCCTTCGACGTCACCTCTTCTGTAGCGTAGCAACGCCAGGCTCGAGAGCGTCGTGATCGTGCCGGAAGTCGGGGAATCGCCGGCCATCGGCGTCGCGGGAAGCGAAACTCCGAATGGACCGTGCGTTTGCATCCAGGGCATGGCGCAACTGGCCGGCGGTGCTGGAATCCCGTTCGGAGACGGCCTCCCATGCGTCACGGAAGCGATCACGCGATTGGGCATCGTGTTCAACGCCGGTGGCTCACTGCACTCCGGCGACGTTCAACCAGTCGAGCGGGTTGCAGGTCTCGTGGCGTCCGTGAGCGAGGGCTGTGGCTTTCTGTCCACGATTTCCCGATGCTTTCGGCGCACATGGACGCCGAACAGACGCTCAACAACGCGCGCATCGAGGAACGCCACTGGTGGTTCGCCGCGCGGCGGCGGATCGTCCGGGAACTGCTCCACGACCTCGTTCCGCCTTCGAAGGACGCGTTGATCGTCGATGTGGGCTGCGGAACGGGCGGCAATTCCGGAGCGCTCTCGGACGAGTACCGCTGCGTCGGGATCGACGCGTCCAAGGAAGCCGTCGATTTCGCCACCGTGCGCTTCCCGAACGCGCGCTTCGTCCAGGGCGAGGTGCCGCGCGATCTCGGCGGCCTCGTTCGAGACGCTCGCGTGTTCTTCCTGATGGACGTGCTCGAGCACGTCGCCGACGATTTTCAGATGTTCTCGCGCATCGCCGCCGAGGCCTCGCCCGGCGCGTACTTCTTCGTGACGACCCCCGCGCACGAAATTCTGTGGAGCGCGCACGACGTCGCGAGCAAGCACTACCGTCGCTACGAGGAAGAGCGCTTGAGGCGCGTGTGGAGCGGATTGCCGGTGAAGGAGCTGCTGTTCACGCCCTACAACGCCCGCCTGCTGCCGTTGGTGCGTGCCGCTCGGGCGCTGAACAACAGGCTAGGTCGCACGAGCGGTGACGCCGGAACCGACATGCGCGTGCCTTCGGCTCCGGTGAATGCCGTGCTGCGCGGCGTATTCTCCGGTGAAGCGACGCACTTGCGGCGGGCCCTCCAGGGCGGCGGATCGCGAGCATTCTCGGACGGCGTGAGCTACTTCGCGATCCTCCGTCGCGAGCACGGCACGCTGGCGGCGCGCACGAAACCTGCGGACATCGCGGCGGATCTCCACGACCCAACTCGCGGGACGTGAGTCCGGAGCCGAGCGGGCGCCAGGCACCAAACGAGACACCCTCGCCACAGCACCACCGCGAAGTTCTGCGCGGTTCTGCTGCGGCGAGGGTGCCCCTGACGGTGCCTGGCGCCGGACTCAGAGCTTCATCGGCTTGGCGTGCTTGTCGCAGGCCTTTTTCAGCTTGTTGCACTTCTCGCAGGCCGGCTCGAAACCCGGCATGCCCTTTTGGATCAGCTTCTCGGCCTGCTTCTGCGCAGCGTCCGCGATCTTCGAGCC
>JBGATY010000165.1:0-8518 GCA_044228955.1 Planctomycetota bacterium
GAAGGTGCCGGGCTGCTTGTTCAGCACGTCACGCGCGCGAAGCGATTCTTGCCGACCTGCAGCACGATCGAACGCGCGGGGCGCGCGACCGGGAACTTCGGGTCCTTGTGCACGACCCCGTCGATCTTCACGCCGCCGCCTTCCACGCTCCGTTTGTCGTCGCTGCTCGAGCGCGCGAGGCCGACCTTGTGGAGCAGGTTCATGAGGGGCAGCGCGTCGCTCGCGTCCGGCCAGGCATGCGTGGGCACGTCGTCGGGGACTCCGCCCGTGCGCCGGCGCTCGTAGTCGTCGCGCGCCGCCCGCGCGGCTTCCGCGCCCCAAAAGAACGTCGTCACTTCGGCCGCGAGCCGCAGGCTCGCCAACTTGAAGTCGCCCTTCACGAGCGCGTCGATCTCAGCGAGATCGACGCTCGTCAACGTGACGAACCAGTCCTGCAAGGCCTCGTTCGGAACCTCCGTCAGCTTGCGGAACATCTCGGTCGGCGAGTCGTTGAACGTGATCGCGTTCCCGTAGCTCTTGCTCATCTTGCGCCCGTCGGCGCCGTTCAAGAGTCGCGTCGTGAAGCAGATCTGGCCGGGCTGGCCCTCCTCGCGTTGCAGATCCCGGCCACGCAGCAGATTGAAGAGCTGATCGGTGCCGCCGAGTTCGAGATCGCAGCGGATCATCACCGAATCCCACCCCTGCATCAGCGGGTACAGGAACTCGTGGATCCCGATTGGCTCGCCGTCGGCGACGCGCTTTTGAAACGTGTCGCGCTCGATCATGCGCGCGACGGTCATGCGCGACGCGAGCTTGAGCACGTCCTGGAAGCCCATCCGGTCGAACCACTCCGAATTGCGCCGCACCTCGGTCTTCGAGACGTCGAGCACGCGCCCGACCTGATCGACGTAGGTCTGCAGGTTGTGATCGATGTCCTTGCGAGTGAGCGGCGGACGCAGCTTGTTGCGTCCCGACGGGTCACCCACCATCGCGGTCGCGTCGCCGACGATCAGCACGATCTGGTGACCAAGCTCTTGCAGCGCGCGCAACTTCATCAATGGCACGGCGTGGCCGACGTGCAGATCGGGACTCGTCGGGTCCATGCCGAACTTGATGCGCAGCGGTCGCTTGGACGCGAGACTGGTCTCGACGCGCTCCTTGAGCTCGCGCGTCTCGATCATGTCCACGACGCCGCGCTGGAAGACCTCGACCTGTCGTGCGATCTCGCGTTCCATGTGGGTCGCGAGAGTGTGCGCAAGGCGCGGCGCGGATCAAGTGCCGGCGAGCGCCGAGCGCCGAGCGCGGGGCAGGATCAACTCCGGCCGCTTCAAAAGCGCCCGCGCGCGAGCGCGCAGGAAGGCTCTCCAGGAATCCGGATCCCGGCCGAGGTTCGGCTCCGGCGCGAGCCAGCGCAGCGCCGGGGCCAGCGCGGCGAGGGCCGGCTCGGGGATCGTCTCCACCGCCCGCGCCAGCGCGTCGAGCGCGGCGGCGCGTTCGGAACGCGGCAGGCGCACGGCGATGGACAGGGCCGCCCGAGCGTCGGCCTTGCCCTGCGCGACGTGCTCGGCGAGCGCTCCGGAAGCCGCGAGGTCGAGCGCGGAGAGATCGCTCGCGAGCAACACGACCTCCCCCGAGTCGATCCGCCAGCGCATCGCCGGGAGCTCGCGTGAATCGACGGTGATCGCGCCGGCGCGAGCTTCGAGTTCGAACGTGGCGCGCGAGGCCAGCGCGCCCTTGCGCGCGTTGAACGGCATCTGGGCGAGCGGGATCCGGACCGGCGTCCCCTCCTTCAAGAGCACGCGGATTTGGGCCTCGACCGGCATCGTTTCGAAGCTCTTCGTCTCGTCGCCGACGGAGTCGACGGACACCTGCGTCACGCGCAGCGTGCACGGTCCGAGGGCCACGTCGAGCGCGCGCGGATCGCGGCTCGCGGCGTCGAACCACACGACGATCTCCCCCGCGCCTGCCGGGCCGCGCCGGTACTGCGCGTCGATGGCGAGAGCGAGGCTCGCCACCGCCTCCCGTCCGTCGAGGATCGTTTCATAGGCGCGCGCGAGCTCGAGCGCCGCGCCGGTCGGTTCGGCGAGGTAGAGCCGCTCGAGGACGGAGCGGGCCTCGCGCTCGTCGCCCGCGTCGACCGCCGCGCGCAGCGCCTCGAGCGCCGGACGCCAGCGCTCGCCGGCATCCTCGAGCGCGAGCACGCGGCCCGCGACGGGCGTGGTCTTCACCGAGGCATCGAGCGGCGAACTCGGTTCCGTCCGGCAGGAGCAGAGCGCGAGCAGCCCAAAGAACAGGGAGCCCGTCGACGACCACTCGCGACGGGCTCCCCGGATCGTCATCGTCGAAGTCCTACGTCGCTTCCGTCGCGGGAGCGCTGTCCTTCGGCTTCTTTTCCTTCTTCGGCTTGGCTTCGCCTTCGACCTTCGCGGCCGCCGGAGCTTCGCCCGTGATCTTCTCGTTCTCCTCGAAATCGGCGTGGACGAACGACAGGCCGATCTTGCGATCTTCCGTGTCGACGCGGATCACGCGCACTTCGACCTTCTGGCCCGGCTTGAGGATGTCCTCGACGTTGACCACCTTGGCCTCCGAGAGCTCGGAGATGTGCAGCAGGCCTTCGAGATCTTCCTCGAGCTTCACGAACGCGCCGAAGTTGGTGATCTTCGTCACGTAGCCCGACAGCAGATCGCCGACGTGGTAGTTCTGCGGGATGCCCTCTTGCCACGGGTCGGCGGAGAGTTGCTTCTTGCCGAGCGCGATGCGCTTCTTCTCCTTGTCGACGGAAAGCACGACGCAGGTCAGGCGGTCGCCCTTCTTGACCATTTCGGACGGGTGCGTGACCTTCTTGGTCCAGCTCATGTCCGACACGTGGAGCAGGCCGTCGATGCCTTCCTCGATCTCGACGAACGCGCCATAGGAAGTGAGGTTGCGCACCGTGCCCTCGATGACCGTGCCGAGCGGGTAGTGCTCCTCGACCATGTCCCAGGGGTTCATCTCGGCCTGCTTCATGCCGAGCGAGATCTCCTGCTTCTGGTGGTTGTACTCGAGCACGACGACGTTGACCTTGTCGCCGGGCTTGACGAGCTCGCTCGGATGGTTGATGCGCTTCGTCCAGCTCATTTCGCTGATGTGGACGAGGCCTTCGACGCCGTCCTCGAGCTTCACGAACGCGCCGTAGCTCATGATGTTGACGACTTCGCCGGTGAGCTTCGTGCCGACCGGGTAGCGGCTCTCGATGCCTTCCCACGGCGACTGCGTCTTCTGCTTCAAGCCGAGCGCGATGCGCTCGCGATCCTGATCGACGCGCAGGACGACGACTTCGATCTCCTGGTCGAGCTTCACCATCTCGCTCGGATGGTTGATGCGACCCCACGACATGTCCGTGATGTGGAGCAGACCGTCGATGCCGCCGAGGTCGACGAACACGCCGAAGTCGGCGATGTTCTTGACCGTGCCCTTGCGCACTTGGCCGTCCTGGATGTCGCTGAGCAGGAATTCCTTCTGCTTCTGACGCTCCTCTTCGAGGAGCTTGCGACGCGACACGACGATGTTCATCCGCTCCGGATCGATCTTGATGATGCGCGCGCGGACCGGCTCGTTGAGGAAGTCCGAGATGTCGTGCGTGCGGCGCAGATTGACCTGCGACGCGGGCAGGAACACGTTGACGCCTTCGACGTCGACGAGCAGACCGCCCTTGATCTTGCGCTGGACGATGCCTTGGATCTCGTCGCCTTCCTTGTACTTCGTGCTGACTCGTTCCCACGCGCGCAGACGATCGGCGCGGCGCTTGGAGAGCGAGGCGGTGTCGTTGTCGTCGAGGCCCTCGTAGTAGACCTCGTAGGTCTCGCCCGCCTTGGGCAGGGTCTCGCCGAACTCGGAGATCGCGATCTGGCCCTCGGACTTGCCGCCGATGTCCATGACGACGGTGCCGGTGCGCTCGTCGACCGAGTCGACCCGGGCGTGCACGATGCTTCCCGGCTTCACATCCTTGATGGAGCTGGAGAGCTTCTCGTCGTACTGCTGGAGGTTGATGCCACCGAGCGCTTCGTTGATCTGGCGATCCAGTTCAGCGGCGTCGATGTCGAATTGTTTGATGCGGGTCCAGGCGGGCGCCATGGGCGGTTCGATCTTCTCTAGGGACTGTGGGGCGGGCGCGACGCGAAAGTGCGTCGTGTCCGGCGGCCGGGGCCGCGAAAAAACGGGGCGGGAAGTGTAGCGGCTCGAAGCCGCAAATTCTCCGCCCGAATCCGTGCGGGACTCCGAACGGCACCCTTCCAAAGCGCCAGGTGCGGGGTTCCCCGGCCCTCCCGTTCCAAGGCCCGCCCAAAAGCCCCCTCTCCATCCCCCGGCGGGTTCGGGCTAGTCTCCCGCACACCCCCGCGTACCTCCTCGAACGAATCCACCGCATGAAGCCCCTGCTCGCACTTCTGACGCCCCTCCTCCTGACGAGCCTGTGCTCCGCGCAAGGCTTCAACGTCGACATGGGCACGACCAACCCGGTCCCGGCGCCGACCTTCGGCGCAGCGGCGGGCCAGACCGGAACCTGGAATCAGGTCGGCGCCTTGCCCGTCTCGGGCAGCGCGCCCTTGCTGAGCCTCCTTGGGGCAGCGACTCCGGTCGTGATGACGCTCACGTCCGGCGCGCCGCCTTCGAACTTCAGCTCGAACAACCCCCTGACCTCGGGCAACGACGAACTGCTGATGGACGACGCGGTCGATCCCGGATCGATCATTCCCGCCGTGTACACGTTCAGCGGCCTCTCGGCCGGGACCTATACGGTGTACACGTACGCCTGGGCGCCGGACAACGCGAACTTCCGCTCGAGCGTCTCGGTCAACGGTGGTCCGGTGTCGAGCGTCGGCGGCGCCTGGACGGGTGGCTACACGCTCGGTGTCACGCACGCGATCGACACGGTCCTGCTCGGCGCGGGCGCGAACATCGTCGTGTCCATCACCGACTTCGCGACGGCCGCGACCTTCAATGGCATCCAGATCGTGCAGGCCGGAACGCCATTCACGAGCTTCTGCGGGGGAGAGGCGATCGGCACGACTTGTCTCGCGTGCGGCAACAACGGTGGAGTCGGTCGTGGTTGCGCCAATTCCAGTTCCGCTGTCGGTGCCCGGCTCGTGAGTTCCGGGATCGCTTCCTTGAGCGCGGATACCGTCGTCCTCGGCGCGTCGGACCTCACCGGCCCGGCGCTGTTCCTGCAGGCGAACTCCCTCGCGGCGAGTCCGATGACGTTCGGTGACGGCATGTTGTGCGCCGCGGTCGGCATCCTGCGTCTCGGCATCGTGTTCCCGGTCGCTGGAGCCGCCTCGTACCCCGGCGGCCTGACCCCCGGTGCGGTAAGCGTGGGCGGCGCGCCGATCTCGGCCGGCGACACGAAGCACTACCAGTGCTGGTACCGCGACGCGGTCGCGTTCTGCAGCGCGTCCACGTTCAACCTGACGAACGGAATCTCGCTGACCTGGGCACCCTGAGCGGCGCGGCGCCTCCCCACCTTCGCGTGACTCCGGACCAGGCCGCGCCGCAGGTCCCGATCGTCCACACCGTCTCGCCCTCAGCGAATCGGCGCGACCGAGCGATACGTGCCGTCGCCGATCATCGCCCGAATGCGCTGCGCCACGAGTTCCTGTGCGTCGTCGCGCGCCGAATCGACCGGCTCGCCGAACCGCAGGGCGATCTTGCGCGGAAACGGGATGGGGCGACCCTTGGGCCAGGCCTCGTGCGCTCCGCGGATGCCGAGCGGGACGATCGGCACCTTGGCCATGCGCGCGGCGAGGAGTGCCCCGCCCTTCATCTCGCCGAGCTTCCCGTCGAGCGATCGCGTGCCCTCCGGAAAGATCGCGACGCAGTCCCCGAGCTCGAGGTGCTGTGCCATCGCGCGCAACGCCCGGCGATCGCTGGTCCCGCGCTTGACGAGCACCGTGCCGCATTCCCGCATGACGTAGGCGAGCCAACGCCAGTTCGCCAGCGTGTCCCGCGCGACGAACGCCGTATGGCGCGGCACGTAGCCGCCCAGGATCAGGATGTCGAGGAAGCTCTGATGATTGCACGCCAGCACGGCCCCGCCTTCGCGCGGCAGGTTCTCGACCCCCTCGACGCGCAAGCGGTGCCAGATGCCGCAGTAGATCCGCGAGCCGAGCGAGCACATCCGGTAGACGACGGTCTTCGTGACGAGCACCGGCTCGTCCGCCGCGTCCTGCTTCTCGACGACGCTCGTCTCGCTCTTCATCGTCGCGCGGAAGTGCCGCGCATGGCCTTCAGCATGCGCTCGGCCACGTGGGCGGCGTCGAGTCCGTCGGTACGAATCACGATCGCGTCCTTCGCGATGGTGAGCGGTGAGTCCTTGCGCGTCGAATCGAGATGGTCGCGCAGGCGGATCGCCTCGTGGATCTCGTCGAAGCGCTCCGGCGCGCCGAGTTCGAGCACGCGGCGGCGGGCGCGCTCCTCGCTGGTGGCGTCGAGGTAGAACTTGAAGTCGGCGTCGGGGAACACGACGGACCCGATGTCGCGTCCCTCGGCCACGAGGCCTCCGCGACGTTCCGCTTCCAGGCGCTGCAAGGGCACGACCGCAGCGCGCACGAGCGGATGCGCGGAAACCGGGCTCACGGCGCGCGTGACTTCCTCCGCGCGAATCGCGGGCTCCCCCGGCCGCCCGTCGATCTGAATGGCCCCGCGCGCGTCGAACGTGAGGCGGATGGAGCGCGCCACCTTCGCGCAGGCTTCCTCGTCGTGGAAGTCGAGCCCGCGCTGGAGCACGACGAGCGTCACGGCGCGGTACATGGCGCCGGTGTCGAGGAAGGTGAGGCCGAGTTCCTTGGCCACGGTCTTCGCGACCGTGCTCTTTCCGGCCGCGGCGGGTCCGTCGATCGCGATGATCCTCACGCTCTTCTTCCCGGGTTCTCTCTGCTGTTCGTCGGGCACGTCTCGACCGATCTTAGCCGGGAGCACGTCGGTTCGATCACGAACTGTGGCGAGGATTTCGTGGTTGCTCGAAATTCAGGCCTACTGCAGGGTGTGCGTGTCCAATGCGGCGCCGAAGCGATGCGGTACTTGAACCGCCGCGGAGGGTCCGCGACAGGCCGCTCTCGACTCCCGCCTCGAGGAGGCGCACATGGACAGAGATCTGATCGTGCAGGCCGTTCTCGGTGGCACCGTGGCCGCCGCTTGCTCGATCTTGGTCCGGCCGATCACCCATGAAATTGGAGCTCCGCGGGGGCGCTCCTCGCGGCGCAGCGTTCCAGCGTCTCAGGCTGAGGTCGACACCGCGAGCGCGCCCTTGTGGTCGAGGTCGAGCACGTCGTCGGCCGCTCCGAACGCGCCGAGCACCACGAAGCGTACGGCGGCGGAGACCAGCTCGTCCCGGAACGAGTGGGCGTGTCCGCACACCAGCATGTCGCAGCGTTCCGCAGCGGCGGCGAGCACGACCGCGTCGCGCTGGATGGACTTCTCGTCAGGCAGTTTCTGGGCGAGTGAACGCACCGACTCGCGGCGCAACACGCGAGCGATCCTCGATCCGAGCGCGAGCGGAACGCGCGGCGCGATCCAGGTGACCGGACCCGAGCGCAGGACGCGCCGCAGGCGCAGATAGCCGACGTCCTTCGTGCACAGGGTGTCGCCGTGCACGAAGAGGATCCGGTGCTCGCCGGCCGTGCCGACGAACCCTTCCGCGTGAAGGCGCGCTCCGGTGCGCTCCTCGAACGAGCGGTCGAGCAGGAAATCACGGTTCCCCGGCACCAGTTCGATCGCGATCCCGCGCGCCGAACACGCAGCGAGCGCGTCGAGCACGCGCGGCGCGGCTCGTTCCCGCGCCTGCGCCGGACCGACCCACACGTCGAACAGGTCGCCGAGCACGACGAGACGATGGAGATCCTCCTGCCGGCCGATCCAGCTCACGAAGCGCTCGACGCTCGCTCCGTCGCCGGTGTCGAGGTGCAAGTCGGCGATGACGCGGGTGCGCATCCCCAACTCGACCGTTTCTCTCGCGCTCGACATGACCTGCGTCCGTGGACGCGCCTCAAGCATCGCCGTTGTCGCCCGGCGCGTCGATGCCGAAATCGCGCAGCTTCTCCCACAACACCTTGCGGGAAATCCCGAGGAGTTCAGCGGTCTGCGTGCGGTGTCCGCCCGTGGCTTCGAGCGCGCGCTTCAGATGGGCCACCTCGGTGGCGCGCATGACCTCCCTCAACGGACGCACCTCGTCGGTGACTTCGACCGCTCCCCTCCAGCGCGGGTCGAGGGGCAGCAGGTCCGCCTGCGCCAGTTCCGTGTTCGAACCGGCGAGAGCGATCGCCCGCTGCACGGCGTTCTCGAGTTCGCGCACGTTGCCCTTCCAGGGCGCGCGCTCGAGCAGGGCCAGCGTCGCTCGCGAGACGGTGTACTTGCGGCCGTGGCCGTGGCGCTCGATCAAGGCCCGCACGAGCAGGGGCACGTCGCCCTCGCGCTCGCGCAGCGGCGGGAGCATCACGGGCACGACGTGCACCCGGTAGAAGAGGTCCTCGCGGAACTTGCCCTCGCGCACGAGGTCCCGCAGCGACAC
>JBGATY010000166.1:0-8442 GCA_044228955.1 Planctomycetota bacterium
ACGATGCCGCGATACTCACCTGCGGGTATTGCACTCTGCCGCCCGCCTGCTGAAGCGGGGCGCAGTTGGATCGACACCAGCAAATCGGGGTTCATCGCTGAATCGTAGCAACGCGCGCCGTTCTCCCGCGCTGGCTGGCTGCGCTGGTTGGCCGCGCTACCTCTTCCGCACCGGGATCTTCAAGATCGGCTCCGCCACCGGGATCTTGCGCACGACGAGGTGGTGATTGACGACGACTGCACTGTCACTGGTTCCAGGTCACAGTCACAGCGTTTGTGAGATTGAACAGTGCTGGCGAGCAATAGGAAGGTGCGGAATCCCGATACCACATCTGATACGAGTAGGTGCCGCCCAAGTGAACTGGGGCGAGTGTGTGCAGGCGAGTCGGAGCCCCAGCGCTGGGAAGCGACGCGGCTTGGCCGACGATCGGTTCCAATCGAAGTCGCGTGATCACACCTGACAGGCACAAGAGACCATCACCGAAGCTCGTTGCTGCACCGCTCGCTGCCGCACCGTTGCCCTGCAGAAAGAAGCCTGCGCCATCCGGCACTCTCGCTGCCTCCAGTACCAGCGTGTCATGTCCGAGGCTTGCGATCCCAAGCGCGCTGAGGCTCCCACCTGCCGAGTCCTGCGCGTTACCGCACCCCGCATCTGCTGCACCGACGTTGCCACATGGACAGGTGGTTCCGCTGCCGTCGCCAGCGCAGTACACGCGCGGTAGGAAGCCAAGGTTTTGCACGAACACCGCACCGGAGCTGACGAGGCCCCACTGAGGAATGCTGTCTACGCCGCTCGTGATGCTTGGATCAACTTCGCAGCCCATGCACAGAGCGCTCTGAGTCAGCGAGAGAACTTTGCCAATACCGTTTGAGGAGGGGTACTTGGCCTTGATGTAGGCACGCTGCTGCCAGCTCCCTGCGTCTCTTTCAAACAGATACACCGCACCAGCGTTTGAACCGCTGTTGTCCTGCTGATTACCGTTGAGGCCGGTGTCCAGGCTGTCTTCACCCAGCGCGCCAATGGCCAGCAAATCGCCCGAGAGCGCGAGCCCCGAACCGAACCACTCCAGCGTCGAGGGGTTGCTGGCTTTGAGATAGGCCTCTTGAGTCCATTGCGTTCCACTGCGCACGAAGACGTAGGCTGCACCAGCCTCATTCATGCTGTTGTCGAGCTGATTCCCGTTAACGCCAGACGCATTACTGTCCTCGTTTCCGGATCCGAGGACAATGGTGTCTCCGTCGATCGCCGCCCAGCCTAGCCAATCTTGGCTGCCCGGATTCGAGGCCTTCAGGAATGCCTGTTGGGTCCATACGCCCTGGTTCCGAACGAATACGTAGCCTGCTCCGGAATCGGACGCGCCGGTGTCCTCGTTTTGCGCAGTGACGACGATCGTATCGCCGGAAATGGCGACGACGTTTCCGAACCCGGCCCCCGTACTGGGATTGTGTGCCTTCAGGTACGCCTCTTGGGTCCACGTCGTGCCTTGCCGGACGAACACGTAGGCAGCACCTGCATCCGACATGCTGTTGTCGGACTGGTTTCCATTCACGCCGGGAGCACCGCTGTCTTCACCACCGGCGCCGACCACCAAGGTGTCTCCATCGAGAGCGAGCCTCCAACCGAAGTTGTCCTGCGCGCTCGTGTTGGAGGCTTTTATGTAGGCCTGCTGCGTCCAGGTTGATCCGTTGCGAACGAACACATACACGGCACCCGCCTGGAAGACAGAGTTGTCGCTCTGGTTGCCATTCACACCGGTGGCGTTGCTCCTCTCGCGATAGGCCGCGACGGCGGCGGTATTACCTGACAACGCAACGACAGCACCGAACTCGTCGCTGGCACCTGTATTGGAGGCCTTTAGATAGGCTTGCTGAACCCATGTCCCACCAGTGCGCACGAACACGTACGCAGCCCCGGCAGCGAGCAGAGAGTTGTCGAGCTGGTTTCCGTTGACACCCGTTGCGTTGCTTCGTTCTCCCGAGGCCCCCACGAGCATCGTGTCGCCGGATATCGCGACGCTCTGGCCGAAGTAGTCCTGTTGGTCGGGATTGGACGACCTGACGTACGTCTGCTGGGCCACTGCGACCTGCATGCTGCTGAGGGCCACGACACAGGCGCGAACAAAGCTGACGACTCGGCGCGAGATGAACGAGGTAGGCATGGTGAACATGGTGACAGGCGATCGGCGCATTCGGTGAGGCACAGGCGGAAATCAGACGCTCGGGCTGTTGTACACCAGTCCTCGGCCTACCCCGCTCTCCGCCCAGAGACGAGAGAGCAAGAGAGCCATCCGGCGCGAATCGGACGCCCGTCATCGCGCCGAAGAGAGCCCGAAACCCTGATCGGGCGCGCCCAGTGGCGGTTTTGGCGACCCTTTTCGGAGCCTCCAAATTGAAGTGGCTCCCCGAGTAGGGCTCGAACCTACAACCCTGCGGTTAACAGCCGCATGCTCTACCATTGAGCTATCGGGGATCGAATGGGCGCCCAAGGGTACCGGCCGAGGTCGGCAAGTCAAGCGCGCGCGAGGGGAGGGGATCGGCTCGCGGAGCGCTTGGAGTTGAGGGGCGGAAGGGATTTCCTTGTCGGGCGCGGTGGTCACGGCTCGAGGCCGAGTTCGGCGAGAGCGGTGGGTGTCGCTACGAGCGGCGCGCGGGGCAGGCGGCGCATGTCGAAGTGGGGTGCGAAGTCGGCGGGGCGCGCTGGTTCGGCGTGAGCGATTCCCGAGCGGGCGGCGACCCAGGCGACGAGGATGCGCGGGTCGAGTCCGCTCGCGCGCAGGCGGGAGAGTGCGATGTCGTCGCTGCGTTTCGCGAAGCGACGGCCGAGGGCGTCGACGACCAGGGGCACGTGCCACCAGCGGGGCGAGGAGAGCCCGAGCGCTTGTTGCAGCAAGAGTTGTCGGGCCGTGCTGTCGAGCAGGTCTGCTCCGCGCACGATCTCCGTGACGCCTTGGCGAGCGTCGTCGACGACCACGGCGAGCTGATAGCTCGGCGAGCCGGCGCGGCGCAGGATCGGGAAGTCGCCTACGTCGCGTTCCACGTCGAAGGTGTGCGCGCCCATGATTCCGTCCTCGATCGGGATCGCCCCCCCCCGCACGACGAAACGCAAGGCGGCCTTGCGGCCGGTCGCGCGTTCGGCCTCGTCGAGGGAGCGGTATTTCCCGCGGCAAGTGCCTGGATAACGGCCGGCTGCATCGGGGCCGTGCGGGGCGCTTTGCGTGGCCTGGATCTCGGCGCGTGAGCAGATGCAGGGATAGGCAACGTTCTTCGAGAGGAGCGCGTCCGCGGCGGCCTGGATGGCCTCGATTCCCTCGCTCTGGATCCAGGGGGCGCCGTCCCAGTCGAGGCCGAGCCATTCCAGATCGCGCAGGGTCTCGTCGATCATCCCCGGCTTCACGCGGTCGACGTCGAGATCCTCGATGCGCAGCACGATGCGGCCGCCGCGCGAGCGGGCGTGCCACCAGGCGACGAGAAAACTGCGGGCGTGGCCCAGATGCAGGTGACCCGTCGGACTCGGCGCGAGACGTCCGACGATCGTGCCCGGCGGAGCAGCGCTCATCGATCCCTCAGTGCGCCGACCTGAACACGACGAGGTCCTGCCGCGCGCCGATCGTCGAACCGGGCACGGCAGGCAGGCCGAGCAGACCGAGCGCCAGATTGCCGGCGTCGCCGTTGCGGATCGGCGGCTTGCCCGTGAAATCCCGCGGAGGTTGCGTCAACCCCGGATCGGCGCGCGTCGCGAGGTTGAGCGCGTACAGATCGCGCGCCTCGTCCGCCGCTCCCGTCCACACGACGAAGGGGATGATGTAGTCGATCCACATGTGCGTCTGATCGTGGCTCTTGAACGGCGCGCCGCCGCCGTGATCGGCCGTCAATATGACCGCGGTCTTGTCGCGCAGGGAGCCCTGCTCGAGGGCGTCGAGCAGCCGGGCGATTTGCACGTCGACAGCCGCGACTGCGCCCATGTAGCGCGAACTCGGCGTGACGTCCCAGCCATAAGCGTGTCCGGTGAGATCAGGGATCGCGAAGTGCACGAAGTACAGGCGGCGCTTCGACTGCTCGCGCGCGAGCGACGCGAGCACGCCGTCCACCATCTTCTTCGTGTCGAGTTCGAACACGAACGTGTCGAGCTTGTCGCGCCCGTCGTCGGGACCGGTCACGTCGGGGGCTCCGTGCTCGGCGTTCCAGGACACGTCGTAGATCGAGAACTTACTCTTGCCGGCAAAGAGCGCCGTGTCGAAGCCGCGGTCGTGCGCCACGTCGAAGATGCCGGGAAGGTAGCTCTTCCTCACCGTCTCGAATGTCTCGCCCTCGTCGGCGTCGTCGTTCTTCGTCCAGCCGTGCCCCGACTCCCCCTCGACGAAGCGGCCGGTGATCATCGCCGTGTGATTCGGAAGGGTGATCGTCCAGTCGGGATCCGTGCGCGCGTTCAGGGTCGAGGCACCCCGGCGCAGGCGGGCGAAACCGGGCAAGGCCTTCGCGCTCATGGCGATCAGCGCATCCGAGCGCAAGCCGTCGACGCTGATCACGATCGCGTTCTCGAACGTGGGCCGCGCCGGTGCGGCATCCTGGACGGCGAAGGCGCACGCGAGAGCAAGGAATAGCGGGGTCATGGCGAATTCGTGGGGGAGAGTGATACCACGGCTACTCCGCCGACCCAACCGAGGGGTACGATCGTCGAACTCACGCATGGCCAGAGACGGATCCAGCAGCGGTCGCCCGAAGATCAGCGCCGGGCACCACGCATTTCTGGTGGTCGCCGTGGTGGCTTGTCGTCTGCTGGCGATCTCGGCGTGCCCGACGTACGACGATGCGTTCATCACGTATCGCTACGCCCAGAACGCCGGCCACGGACTCGGCCTCGTGTTCAATCCGGGCGCAGCCTGGGAGCCCGTGCTCGGAACGACGACGCCGCTCTACGCCTGGATCGCGACGCTCTTCGCGAAGGTCGGCTTCAGCCTGGTGCCGACCATGCTCGCGTTCGGCATCACCCTCGACGCGTTCACCGCGATCCTGATCCCGCGGCTGTTCAAGCGCGTGCGCGCGCCCTCGACGTGGGCGCTGCTGGCGTTCGCGGCGTTCCCGCAGCTCGTCCGGATCACCGTGGGGGGGATGGAATCGCCGCTGTTCGGCCTGCTCGCGTTGCTTTCCGTGCTGGCCGCCTCCGCGGACAAGCCGCTGCGGGCCGGGATCTTCGGCGCGCTGACCTGCCTCGTGCGGCCCGAGGGCGTGCTGCTCTGTGTCGTACTGATCGTGTCTGCGTTTTCCGAGGATAGGCGCATCCGTCGAGCCCTCGTGCCGCTCGCCGTGCCAATGATCGTGATCGGGGGCGTGACCATCGCGATCCTGTCGAGCCTGTACGGCTCGCCCATCCCTCAATCGGTGATCGCCAAGGCGAGCATGCGTCCCGTCGATCAAGACGGGATCGCGTTCGAGCGGTTGAAGTCGATCTGGAGCCAGGCCTTCCTGCCGCACGTCGCGCTGCTGCCGCTCTTGCCCTTCGTGGCCTACGGCGTCTGGCGAGCGGTGCGGGTCGAAGGCGCCCTGCGGCTCTATTCGGCGTTCTCGCTCGCGATGGTCGCCGCGTATTCGATCGCGCGTCCACACACTTGGGGCTGGTACTTCTTCGTGCCGCTCACGGCGTGGACGTTCTGGCTCGCACTAGGCATCGATCGATTCGCGCTGCGATTCTCGCGCAGCTTCGGGCCGGCCCTCGCGAGCAGCGCGGCGACGTTCGGAGCTCCCATCGGCGGCGCGCTGGCCATGCTCTTCGCGCTCGTCATCGGGCTCCGCTTCGAAAGCCGCGTCCCGCGCGAAGTCTACGAGCCGCTCGGACGCTGGGCGCGCGAGACGAGCGCCGCCGAACCAGAGTCACGGGTCCTCGCGTCCGACATCGGCATCGTGGGCTGGAATTGGCGCGGCGTCGTGCTCGACAGCGAGGGACTCGTGTGGCCCGCCGCGCTGCGCTACGGATCGCTGAACGCGGTCCTCGAAGCCGAGCGCCCCGAGTACTTCGTGTTCCTCGTCGAGCGCACGCGCCTCGTGCACCTGCAGAAACGCCCCGACCTGATGGCCGCGTACGAGCCGATCGCGCGTTTCAACGTGAACGGCGACACGCGTCTCGATCCCACGGTCGACGAACTCGACGACCAGTGGAAGCAGGACTACATCGTGTACCGTCGGCGGCGCTGAGCGCCGTCCCGATCGTTCACCACAGCGCGATCTCGCGTCGCTTCTTCCACAGGAGCCACACGAAGAACGGCCCGCCGACGAGCGACATCACGACGCCCGGTTGCAGCGGCACGGTCGGCAGTGCGGCATTGCACACGAGGTCCGCCAGCCCGAGAAAACAGGCGCCCGCGAGCGGCGACAGCCACAACAGCGTGCGGTGCGAGACGCCCGTCAGGAAGCGCATCACGTGCGGGACGATCAGTCCGACGAACGCGATCTGGCCGGCGACCGCGACGGCCGCTCCCGCGGAGATGGCCACGGCGGCGAGAGCGATCAGCTTGACGCGCGCGGTGTCGACGCCGAGCGCCTCGGCGTCCTCGAGTCCGGGCTGCATCAGGTCGAGTTCCCACGCGACGAACGGCACGACGAGGAGCGCCAGCGCGACACCGGACCACACCACGACGACGTGCCAGGGCTGACGGTCTTGCAGCGAACCGAAGGACCACAGGAGGATGCTCCTCGACACGTCCCAATCGCCCACGACGAGCATCTGCACGAGTTGCTGCAGGCCGCCGAGAAACGTGTTGACCGCGATCCCGACGAGCAGGAGGGCGGGAATCGACACGCGTCCCTGCGACGTGGCGAGCCGGTACACGACGAGCGAGACGAGGAGCGCACCGACGAACGCCGCGAGCGGAACGAGCAGCAGCCCGTTCGCGCGCGAGTCGACGACGAGCTTCGGCCCGTAACCGCCGACCGCGAGCAGCGCGGCGATCGCGCCCAGGCTCGCGCCGCCGGAGATCCCGAGCACGGACGGGGACGCGAGCCCGTTGCGGAAGACGCCCTGCACCAGGGCTCCGGCGAGCCCGAGCGCGGCACCGACGCCGGCCGCGGTCAATCCGCGCCACAGGCGCAATTCCACCATGACCTGTTGCGCGCCCTCGAGGGGTTCTCCCACTCCGAGGGCCGCCTTGAGGCCGCGCCACGCGCTGGCGAAGTCCCGGACGGTCGCGGTGGGGCCGAAGCGCATGTACGAGAGCAGGGTCGCGCACAGGAGGACGGCGAGGAGCGCCGCCCACAGTTGTGCTCTTCGGCGAGTCGACTGGGCCACGAGGCGGTCTTATCCGGCGGAGAGCGGCGTCCGCAAGCGCGACGCGCCAAATCCCCTGCCGCCGGCGCTATCGTGGCGCTCGATGTCGGTCCTTTCGCTCACCCGCGCCGAAGCCCGCGCCCTCGACCAGGCCGCGCTCGCCGAGTACGGCATTCCGTCGCTCGTGCTCATGGAACACGCCGGACGCTCGATCGCCGAGTTGGCGCGCGCAGTGGCCCTCGAGCGCGGACTCCCGCGTCGGGCGACGCTTTTCTGCGGCGGCGGGAACAATGGCGGCGACGGATTCGTGATCGCGCGCTTCCTGGACCTGTTCGGGTTCGAGGTCGAGTGCGTGTGTCTCGAGAGCCTCGAGGCGACCCGCGGCGACGCGCGCGTCGAGCGCGAGATCACGGCGCGCTCGGGCATCGCGCTCCTCGACGCGTGGATCGACTCGTCGCTGAGCGCGCAGCACGAGCGACTCGTGCGCGAGGCACTGCCGCGGCTCCAGGTCGATGCGCTGCTCGGCACAGGATTCCAAGGCAAGTTGAAGCCGCATGTCGCGCGTGCGATCGCCGCCGTGAACGACGTGCGCGCGCGGACCGGCGCGGTCACGCTCGCGGTCGACCTCCCGTCGGGACTCGACTGCGACACGGGCACCGTTGCGGATCCGACGATCCAGGCCGACGTCACCGCGACGTGCGTGGCTCGCAAGCGCGGGTTCGATGCTCCGGCCGCATCCGCCGTGCTCGGCCGCGTCGAGGTGATGTCGATCGGAGTCCCGCGCGCCCTGCTCGAGCGCCTCAAGAATCGAGCAGACGCGACTCGCACGCGATCAACTTGAGTTCGACGCTGCGATTGAGCCGGAACGCGACCGGGCCGCGGATGTTCGGCACGGCGAAGTGCAGGAACACCTCGCTCCTACCCGGGGGGAGGACCTTGGTGATCGCGTGGATACGCGAGTACTCCGTGCTCTCCGTCGTCTTGTAGTGGAAGTTCACGTCCACGGCTTCGGGGACTTCGACCTCGAGGCGGACCACGGCGTGGGCCGAGTCGGGCAGCACCTCCGCGGGCAGGGCGGCGATGGCCGTGGGCCGCATCCAACGAATCGCGATCACGCCGTCCTCGACGCGCGTCTCGATGCCGCCCAACGCACCCACGCTGTGGGCGTCGCGTGCCATGTCCATG
>JBGATY010000167.1:0-8384 GCA_044228955.1 Planctomycetota bacterium
GTTATCTCCTGGCTGTAGGGCCGTGACGCCACGGCCTTCTCCTGGAAGCGACGCAACTTCGTCGTCGCCACCATTTCCATGGCGCGCGTGATCTGTCGGATGCTGCCGACGGACTTGATGCGGTTCCTGAGATCGCGAATGGAGGCCATGAGGGTGGAGCCCCGCGGGCTACTTCTTGGCGCCGATCTGCATCTGCGACTTGATCGCGGCGATGGCCTTGTCGAGCGCCGCGCGCGAGGCATCCGACACCTGCTTCGTCGTGCGGATCTCGTCGAGCACGGCCTTGTTGGTGTCCGCCATGAGCTGGTGGAAGTTCTTCTCGAACTCCTGAACGCGGCGCGTCGGAACGTCGTCGAGGCCGCCACTCGTGCCGGCGTAGATGATCGTGATCTGCTGCTCGACGGGCTGCGGCTGGTACTGAGCCTGCTTCAAGATCTCGACCAGCTTCTCTCCGCGCGTCAGTTCCTGTTGGGTCGACTTGTCGAGGTCGGATCCGAACTGCGCGAACGCCGCCAACGCGCGATACGACGCGAGGCTCAGGCGCAAACCGCCGGCGATCTTCTTCATGGCCGGGATCTGCGCCGCGCCACCGACGCGCGACACCGAGATACCGGCGTTCACGGCGGGCTTGACACCCGCGTTGAAGAGCGCGTTCTCGAGGAAGATCTGTCCGTCCGTGATCGAGATCACGTTCGTCGGGATGTAGGCGGCGACGTCGCCTTCCTGCGTCTCGACGATGGGAAGAGCGGTGATGGAGCCGCCGCCCTTCTTGAAGCGCGGGTTGATCTTGGGCGCGTCCCGGTTGATCTTCGCCGCGCGCTCGAGCAAGCGGCTGTGCAGGTTGAACACGTCGCCGGGGAACGCTTCGCGGCCCGGCGGACGGCGCAGGAGCAGCATGACCTGGCGGTACGCGAGCGCCTGCTTGTACAAGTCGTCGTAGAAGATGACGACGTGACGGCCTTCGTCGCGGTAGCGCTCGCCCATCGTGACGCCGGTGTACGCGGCGAGGTACTGCATCGAGGCTTCGTCGTTCGCCGAGGCCGCGACGATGATCGTGTACGGCATCGCGCCCGACATCTCGAGGCGGCGCTGCACGTCGACGATCGTGGACTGCTTCTGGCCCATCGCGACGTAGATGCAGATGACCTGCTCGGGGTTCTTCGGGTCCCCGCCGCCCGTCGTCTTCTGGTTGAGGATGGTGTCAACGCAGATGGCCGTCTTGCCCGTCTGGCGGTCGCCGATGATCAGCTCGCGCTGGCCGCGACCGATCGGGATCATCGCGTCGATGGCCTTGATGCCGGTCTGGAGCGGCTCCTTGACCGGCTCGCGCTCGACGACCGACGGCGCGGGCTGTTCGATCGGACGCAAGTCGGATTCGCTCGTTCCGAGCGGGCCCTTGCCGTCGACCGGATCACCCAGCGCGTTCACGACGCGGCCGAGCAGGCGATCGCCGGTCGGAACCGAGATGACGCGGCCGGAAGAGCGCACCGTGTCACCCTCCTTCACCTTCGTCGCATCGCCGAGAAGCACGCAGCCGACGTTGTCCTCCTCGAGGTTCAACGCGACGCCGCGCACCCCGTTCGGGAACTCGAGCAGCTCGTTCATCATGCAGCCGTCGAGGCCGTACACGCGCGCGACGCCGTCGCCGACGCTGAGCACGGTGCCGATGCTCTGCAGGTTCGTCTCGCCCTTGTAGGACTCGATTTCCTTCTTCAGGATCGAGGTGACTTCTGCGGGTCGGAGGTCCATGGTCGTCTTCTTCGTGGAGCGGATCTGAGAGGAAATTCGGGTGTGTTTACGTGCGACTCGCGCCCAGAGGGGCATTGAGGAGCTTCTGACGCAGCGCCTCGAGGCGGCCCTGCACCGTGTAGTCGATCATGCGATTGCCGGCGATGACGCGCGCGCCGCCGACGAGTTCGGGGACGATCTTGTTCGTGAGATTCAGCGTCTTGCCCAACTGCTTCGACAGCGATTGCGCGATGAGCGTCATCTCGGCGTGGTCGAAGGACCGCGCGCTCTCGACGATGCCGTCGACTTGCCCCGCCGCTTCGAGTTGGAGTTTGTGGAAGGCGGGTTGCAGCCCGAGCAGAACCTGCTCGCGGTTCTTGTCGAACAAGAGCCCGATCAGGTTCACGACGAGCGGGTTCATCGACGACGCGGCCGAGAGCACGGTCTTGCGCCGTTCCTCGCGATCGCGCCGCGGGCTCGTCACGGCGTCGTGCACGGGGCCGGACGCAACCGACTGCGCGAGCCGCGCGACGTCGTTCATCACACCGGGCAACACCCTCTGGTCCTCGGCGAGGGACCAGAGCGCGTCGGCGTAACGCTGCGTCACCGCGTCGATGATCACGTGCGAACTTCCTTGCCCGCGGCAGCGACCATCTCCTCGACGAGGCGGCGGTCGTCCGCGCCGTCGACCTTGCGCTTCAGCACTTGACCGGCCGCGTTCATCGAGACTTCGACGACTTCGCGGCGGATGGCGGAGAGAGCCTTGGCTTCCTCGTTCTTGATCTCGGTCTTGGCGCGCTCGATCATCGCCGTCGCGGCTTTCGACGCGTCGTCCTTGATCTGACGCTCGACCGATTCGGCGCGAGCGCGCGCCGAATCGATGAGCTTCGCGGCTTCGACCTGGGCTTCCTTGAGCTTCGACTCGACGGCCGCCTTGGCGCTCTCGGCGTCGCGGCTGGCCTTCTCGGCCGAAGCGATCGCCGCCGCGGCCCGCTCGTCGCGCGCTTCCAGGGCCTTCGTGATCGGGCCCATCACCATCTTCCAGATCGGCACGAGGGCCACGAGGAAGATGACGACGGTCCAGAACAGGCCGCCACCGTGGCTGAGGTCGAGCGGATTGAATCCGCCCTCACCCTCGGCCGAGAGGAGTGCGATCGCGTACGTCATGTCGATGCTCCGGGGCGTTTCGCCCCTGCCACGCTCCGCGCGTGAAACGCGCAGCGCGACAGGGACACGGGAATCACTTCAAAACCATGATGAGGAGGGTGATGACGATCGCGAACAGCGCGACGCCTTCGATCAGAGCGGCCATGATGATGGAGCTGCCGCGGATTTCGCCCGAGGCTTCCGGTTGGCGCGCGATGCCTTCGGCTGCCGCGCCGCCGATCTTGCCGATGCCCATGCCGGCACCGATGACGGCGAGACCGGCGCCGATACCGGCGCCCAACTTGGCGATGCCCATGGCGTTGTCAGGTTCGAGAATCATCGTTTCAACTTCTCCTGGATGGATGCCGCTCGGATGAGTGTGCGGCGCTAGGGGTACTCGGTTCTGTGGAACGGATTGCTTGGATGTCGGAGGGGGCTGGCCCGCGCGCGGCGCGCACGAGCCGGTTCTATGGATGTCAGTGCTCGGGGTGGATCGAGGCCTGGATGAAGAGGATCGACAGCATCGTGAACACGTAGGCCTGCAACAGCGCGACGAAGGACTCGATGATCATGATGAACACCGCGAAGCCGACGACGACTGGAGAACCCACGTAGGCCACTTGTCCCATGCCGTGCGCCATGAGGAACAAGAGCCCCATGAACGAGAGCACGACCATGTGGCCGCCGGTCATGTTCGCGAACAAGCGGATCATCAACGCGAAGGGCTTCACGAGGATGCCGACGAGCTCGACGATGAGCATGATCGGATACACGAACCACGGCACGTGCGGGACGAGCGTCTTCCAGTAGGTGAACGGTCCCTGCGCGATCATGCCGCCGAAGAGCATCACGACGAGCGTGAGGAGCGCGAGGCCGGCGGTGACGAACACGCTCGCGGTCGCGGTCGCCGTGCCGGGGAAGAGCCCGATCACGTTCATGAACACGATGAAGAAGAACAGCGTGAGGAAGTACGGCAGGAACTTCTTCCCGACTTCCTTGCCCATCACCGCGTACACCATCTCGTCGCGGACCCACATCGCGAAGCCGGCGAAGATCCTCGAGAGGTAATCGCCCTGGCCCGTGCGCAGGTAGCGCGGCACGCCGGCGAAGCACACGACGAGCAGGATCACGGCCGTGATCTGGAACAGCTGCAGGTTCGTGAACACGAACTGCGTCCCGGGGATCTCGTGCGCGGCGTCGAAGGCGGATTCCGATCCGGAGACGGTGATCGGCGGGACCAGGTAGTGCGGCGCCTCGCCGTGGTGCATCGCCTCCCCGTTCGTGACGAGCGGAGCGGGCATCAAGTGCGAGAACAACGGCACGAACGGGTTCGCCGGATCGGCCTCGTGATGCGGCACGTATTTCGTGCCGACGAAGGCGGCCGCGACGATCAGGAGGAGGACGATGACGATGCGCACGGGAGCCTCACCTCGTTCCGTTGTTCGATGCCAGGGCGGAGCCCGCGGAGCGCTTCGAAAGCGACTTGTCGACCAGACGCAGCGTGTCGATCGTGCCGGGCAGGAGGATGCCGATCGCCGCGGCGGCGAACGCGATCAGGAACGTCCGCGGATCGCAGCGCTCCTCGAGCGCGGGGACGTAGCGCACGAGCAGCGTGAGCGTCATCATCGCCGACGCCTTGGCGAGGAAACCGCCCATCACGGCGTGAAGGACGTAGCTCGGACGCGACCGGGCGACCTTCTGCTGCGCGAAGAGCACGAGCCCGGCGACGCTGGAGCCGGCGAGAAAACCCGCTACGACACCGGTTCCGAGCGTTCCGCCCAGATACCACGCCACCGAGGCCGCGAGAGCGGCGAGCGTCAGTGTGGTCAGCGTGGAGAGGCTCATGGTCGGTTGTGCGTGTCGGATTCGGGCGGCTCGGTCTCGTTCTCGCGGTCTTCCAGATACGGTTTCGTCGGGTGCACCGCCTGCGCGGGCGGCACGGCCTTCACGATCGCGACGAAGGCGACCGTCGCTCCGAGGAAGACGCCCGTGACGAGCAGCCACGGGGTCGTGCTCCACAATCCGTCGAGCCACCAGCCGAGCGCTCCGAAGAGCACCAGGGTGATGACGAATTGCAGTCCGAGGCCGGCGTAACGACCGAAATCCGAGGCCGTGCTCGCGACGTTCTTCTTCGAAGGGGTCGGGAGCATGCTCGAGGCGGTTTGGGCTCGTATCCGCGCGGCACCTTGCGCGCGCCTTGGAACGATGGGGCTTTGAAAGAGGGGCTAGAGCGAGGGCCTCCGTCGCGCGCCTCGAACCCTCGCTCGGAGGGCCCGAAACGACTTCGGAGGGCAAACAATCTAGGGATCGCGGTTCGCGCGTCAACCCTCACTTGTGAAGAATTGCGCCGCGAGCGCGCCCTCGACCCACCCGCGCTCGAGCGCTACTCTGCTGCGCTTTTGGCAAGGGATTGTCCGCGCCTTAGCCGGCCTCCCCCGCACACCGCAAACGCGTCCCCTTTCCACCCACATTCCATGCTCGAACGCACCCTCGTCCTCCTCAAACCCGACTGCATCCAACGCTTCCTCGCCGGCGAGGTGCTGGCGCGCTTCGAGCGCAAGGGACTGAAGATCGTCGGTCTCAAGATGCGCCAATTCGACCGCGCGCTGCTGGAGAAGCACTACGAGGCGCACAAGGAGCGCCCGTTCTTCGCCGGTCTGGTCAAGTTCATGGGCTCGGGGCCGGCCGTCGCCGTCGCCATCGAGGGCAAGGACGCGATCGAGGTGGTGCGCAAGATGATGGGCAAGACCAACTCGCGCCAGGCCGAGCCGGGCACGATCCGTGGCGACCTCGGCATGAGCTTCTCGACGAACCTCGTGCACGGTTCGGACAGCCCGGAAGCGGCGGCCAAGGAGCTGAAGCTCTTCTTCCCCGACAAGGGCGAACTCGTCGACTGGACGCCGTCCAATCTGGCCTGGTCCTACAGCATCGAGGAAGAGTTGAAGTAGGCGCGCGGTGCTCCTCACGGCGGAACACGTCGGCGAGCTGGTGCGCGAAATCGCGCCGCTACTCGCCGGCCTCGCGCTGCGCGAAGTGGTGGCGCGACCGCCGCGCGATCTCCTGCTCGTCTTCGCCGCCCCCGGCGATCTCGACGGCCCGCCGGCCTGGCGGGTGCTCGTCTCGGGTGACGGCGACGCACCGCGCCTCCACGTGCAGCGCGGTCGCTTCGAGCGCCATGAAGGGCCGCTGGGGCCGTTCTTCACGCGCGTCCAGAAGGAACTGGGCGGATCGACGCTGCGCGCGCTGACCCAGATCGCCGGCGATCGCATCGTGGCGTTCGAATTGCGCGGCGACGAGCCGCGCACGCTGATCGCGGAACTGGTGGGCCGGCACTCGAACCTCGTCTTGCTCGGGCCGTCCGAGCGCGTGCTCGACGTGCTCGTTCCGCCGCCCGCGACGCAGGAAAAGCCAAGACTCTCGCTCGGCAAGGCCTACGTGCCGCCGCCGGGCCGGGCGCGGACGAGCACCGCCGAGAATCCGGCGCTCGCCAAGGCCTTCCCCGCTCCGACGAGCGAGCCGACGCTGCGCCGGCACGAGACGTCGAACCCCGCGCCGCTGTCGTGGATCGTCGAGAACGCGCTCGGTTCACAGGCCGAGGAGGCGCGCATCGCGCGCGAGCGCCGCGAACTCGTCGAACGCCTCGAGCGCAAGGCGAAGAACGCGCGTTCGCTCGTCCACGGTCTCGAAGCACGCCTCGCGGCGAGTCGCGACGCCGAGCGTGTGAGTCAGGACGGCGAATTGTTGAAGGCCAATCTGTCACGCGTCGCGCGGGGCGCGAAGTCGATTTCGGTCGAGGACTTCTTCGATCCCGAAGCGAAGCCGCGCTCGATCGCCCTCGACCCGAAGCTGTCCGCGAACGAGAACCTCGAGCGCATCTTCGAGCGCGCGAAGAAGCTCGAACGTTCCGGTCTCGTGGTCGAGGAGGAACTCGCGCTCGCGCGCGCGAAGCTCGCTCGACTCGACCAGTTCCTCGCGCGCGCGAACGCGCCCGGCGCCGACTTCGACGCGCTCGCGCTCGAAGCCGCCTCGGAACGGATCCTCGACGAGAAGCAGATCGTCGAAACGAAGCGCAAGCACGATCCGGCTCCGCGCGTCCCCTACAAGATCTTCCACGGCGCCGACGGATCGGAGATCCGCGTCGGCCGCAGCGCGAAGGACAACGACGACCTGACCTTCCGCCACGCGAGCGGCAACGACCTGTGGTTCCACACGGCCGACACGCCCGGCAGCCACGTCGTCTTGCGCATGAAGACGCCCGAACCGCACCCCGAGGAAGTGCTCGACGCCGCGCATCTCGCCGTGCAGTTCTCCCCGCTCGAGGGCGCCCGCGTCGCCAAGGTCCACGTGGCGCGCCGCAAGGAAGTTCACAAGCCGCGCGGAGCGAAACCGGGCCTCGTGACGCTCTCGGGCGGCAAGATCCTCGAGGTGCGCATGCAACCCGAGCGCTTGAAGCGGTTATTGGGCACGCACCGGCCCCCTGTCTCTCCCTGAGTGCGTCCGGCTGTATCCTGTTCGGCCTCCGATCCGCCAGAAGGCCACGAATCCCTCGTCATGAAAAACCCGCGTCTCGCCCCCCTGTGCCTCGTCGGCGGCTTGCTGCTCGCCTGCCAATCGAACGCCATCACGTCCGAGCAGAAGGTGAAGCTCGTCGAGAGCTACCAGGAAACTGCGCAGCAGTACTACACGATGGGCGATCTCGATCGCGCCAACGCGCAGTGCATGAGGGGCCTCGCGATCGCGCCGGACGACGAGCGCCTGCGCCTGATCCAGGCCTGGACGCTGCAGCGGCGAGGCACGCGCGACGACATCGCACAGGCCGAATCGATGTTCCGCGCCCTGCAGAAGGGCGGCGACTTCCGCGCCGTCCTGGGTCTGGCCGAATCCCTCGAACGCAAGGGCGTGCTCTACAGCGAGAGCGCCGCGAACCTGAAGTCGGGCAAGCGCGTGACGGAAGCGGCGGATCCGTCGAAGCGCATCGCCGACTTCGAGACGCAGGCGGCGAAGGCCTGGGACGAATCCCTGGCGCAGTACGAACGGGCTCTGGCGTTGCAGAAGGACGACTCCGGCTGCTTCAGCGGCCTGGCGCGCGTCGAGACGCTGCGCGGACATCCGGACAAAGCGTTTGGCTGGGCCTTGAAGCTCGTCGAGGTGAACAAGACGAACCGCGTGTTCTGGAGCGAGCGCCTGACGCGCGCCGACATCTCCACCACGGACGAGAATCGGATCCAGGACACCGTGCGCCAGTTGACGCGCATGGAGACCGCCGCGCACCTCACGGCCGCGGATCTGGCGCTGTCCCTCGATCGCTTCGAGGACGCGCTCGGACAACTCGACGACGCCATCGCGCTCGAACCGAAACGCGCGGAGAGCTACAGCCGACGCGCGCAGGTGAACCACGAACTGAAGCGCTTCGCCGCCGCCATCCAGGACGTCGAGAAGTTCGTCGCCCTTTCCGATCTCGATCCGAACCATCCGGACATCGAACGCGCGTTCGCGTTGCGCAAGCAATG
>JBGATY010000168.1:0-8236 GCA_044228955.1 Planctomycetota bacterium
AGTCGAGCGCGGGACTCCGTGAGGAATTACTGCTTCGCTCCGGTGCTCGGCTGGAGCGCGCGCAGACCGGGGAAGTCGGGCGCGTAGTGATCGGCGCGGAAGAAGCCGAAGGGGCCGTCGGGCCCGCCCATTCCGCCGCGTGGGCCGCGCGGGCCCGGGCCGTCTTGGCCACCGTTCGGACCGGCACCGTCGCGCGGAGCCGGAGCGCCGTCGCGCGGCAAACCCGGTTGACCGTCGCGCGGAGCATTCGGCGGACCGTCGCGACGACGACCGCCCGGACCGCCGCGCGGGCCGATGTCGCCGGTGAGCGGACTCGCGAAGTCCCACACGACCAGGCCGTCCGCGTCGACCTCGCGCAGCAGTCCTGGCTCGCCGGCGCCGATCAGCGTGTGACCGTTCCGCAGGCGCTGGGCGCCGGAGATGTGGCTCGAGCGGATCTCGGGCGACGTGTAGGACCACACGAGTTTCGCGGCGTCGGCCCGAGCGGGGGAGAAGCCTTGCTTCAGCGACTCGGCGCTGATCCCGAGGTCGAGTTCGTCCACCGACGATCGTTCGTGCCCCATCCCGCCGTTGTTGAACACGAGCACGTGGCCGTTCTCGAGCCAGCGCGGGTCGTGCTGCACGAAGAGTCTCTGCTCGCTCGCTCCACCGCCGTAGATGCGCGGGTTGCCGAAGCGGAACACGAAATCACCGCCGTGTCCGTAGCGTCCGCCCTGCGACGACTTCGCCTCCGCGCTCGTCGTCGAGTGATCGAGGACCCACAGCTCGGAGAGGTTGCGGCTGGACAGCACGATCACGTCGAGATCCGCTCGATGGTCGATGCCGTTCACGTGCGTCCAGTCGTTCTCGCCGCCTCCCGGCCCCATTCCTCCCGGACCCCCGCGCGGCGGACCGTCGTCACCGACGTAGCCGATCTTCTTCAAGCGTTCGCGATCGCGCTTCGCGTCGGCGTTCGAGGGACGCTGAGCGAGACCGGCGTCGACGTCGAGACGCTCCGGGTGCGTCGCGATCGGCGCGAAGTTGGGCTTCGTCGCGTCACGCGCCTGCACCAGGTGATCCATGGCATGCCATTCCCACACGATCTTGCCGCCGACGGGACGCACGGGTTCGATCTCGATCACGGCGTCGGCCCACAGACCGTCCTTGGTGTTCGCCGGATCCCGGCCGGCGGCGACCGCGGCTTCGGCGCTGACCAGTTCCCACACGATGGCCAGCACGTTCCCGTTCGGGAGCGGCTGGATGTCGTGATGCAGGCAGCTCTTCTCGTCCGACAACACGTACTCCCACGTGACCTTGCCGTCCCAGTCGATCTCGCGGATGCGGCCGCCTTGACCGCCGCCGTGAAAGGTCTCGTTCTCGACGCGTTCCGTGCGCAGCAGCGTGCCAGCCTCGGTCAAGCACACTGCCTGTCCGGGAGGCGCGTCGCTTTTCCACTCGTGCACGACCTTGCCGTCGAGGTCGATCAGGTACGTCGAACTCGAGCGCAGCGGCGCGACGAGCGTGTACCCCGGCGTGGCGGCCTCCGTCTTCGCGCGCAGACCGCGCGGTGCTTCGGCGGCTCGTTCGGGGGCTTGAAGCGCGAGGAGCGCGAACAGGGGGAATATGGGGTTCATCGAACAGTCTCCGGATTCGGGGGGGGACCAGAAGAGGCTCGGTCACGAACCTTGCGCGGACCTTGCGCTCAGGTCTGCGTCGAGCGGAGGTGATTCCCGATCGCCTCCAGGAAGGCCGGCCCGAGGTCCAACGCCTTCTTGTCGCCCACGCCCTTGATCCCGCGGAAACCCTCGGGGGTGACCGGCTTGTGCGCCGCGAGCAGCGCCAGCGTGCGGTCGTTGAACACGAGATAGGGCGGAATGGCGCGCTCCTTCGCGATCGAGCGGCGCAGGTCGCGCAGGAGCTCGAACAGGATCGGATCGGGCTGCAACTCGCCCTCGGCCACGAGCGTTTCCTTGGCCCTTGCGCGCTCTTTCGACTTCACTTTCGGCTCCGCCGGAGTGAACAGCGTCACCGGCACGTCACCGCGCATCACGTCGATGCCGCTCTTCGAGAGGAACAGCGTCGGATACTCGCCGTCGGCCACGCGCAGGTGACCCAAGCCCACGAGCTGGTCGATCCAGTTGCGCACCTCTTGATTCGTCGAGCTCGAGAGCAAGCCGAACGTCGACAGGCGATCGTGCCCTGTCTGGCGCAGCTTGGCCGTGTTCGCGCCGCGCAGGACGTCGGTCACGTGCTGCGCGCCGTAGCGTTGCTCGCAGCGCACGACGCACGACAAGATCTTCTGCGCGACGATCTTCGAATCGGCGACGGTGGCGATCTCGCCCAGGCACACGTCGCACGCTCCGCAGCCCTCCGGCGGAGACGAGAACGCCTGGCCGAAGTACTCGCACAAGACCTTGTGCCGGCAGCGCGCGCCGGTCGCGAAGCTCCACACGTGGCCCAGCCGCTCGAGCGAGTTGTCGAGATCCGCGCCCGCGTTCTCGACGCCCTCGGCCGCGGCTTCGCGCGCCGACATCTCCATCAGGTTCTTCCAACCGTGGAAATCGGCGCCGCCGTAGAAGAGCACGCACTCGGCCGGCAAGCCGTCGCGGCCGGCGCGTCCAGTCTCCTGACTGTATTGCTCGAGCCCTTTGGGCAAGCTCGCGTGCACGACGAAGCGCACGTCGGAGCGATCGATGCCCATGCCGAACGCGACCGTCGCGACGACGACGTCGAGGTCCTCGTTGAGGAATTTCTCCTGCGTCCGCGTGCGCTCCTTGCTCGACAGGCCGGCGTGGTAGGGCGCGCAGCTCACGCCGAGGTCCGCGAGCTCGACCGCGAGCTTCTCCACGTCGAGCCGGCGCAGGCAGTACACGATGCCCGCCCGCTTCGCGTGCCGCTCGATCACGCCGTGGACCTGCCGCACGAGGTCGCGGCGCGGTTGGATGCGGTAGGAGAGGTTCGGCCGATCGAACCCGCCGACGAGCACGACCGGATCGCGCAAGCCGAGCGCGGTGACGATGTCGGCACGCACTTCCGGCGTCGCCGTCGCGGTAAACGCCTGCATTGGCAGATGCGGACGAGCCGCGCGCAGCTCGCCGAGCATGCGGTACTCGGGCCTGAAATCGTGACCCCAATGGCTGATGCAGTGCGCTTCGTCGATTGCGACGGACGCCAGGCCGAAGCGGTCGAGCCAGGCCAGGAAACCGTCGCTCATCAAGCGCTCGGGCGCGACGTACAGGATCCTGGTCTCGCCGCGCGCAACACTGGTTTCGACTTCGCGCCGCTGGGCCGCGTCCTGCGCGCTCGACAACATGCGCGCCTCGATCCCGACCTCGCGCAAGCCGATCACCTGGTCCTGCATGAGCGAGATCAACGGACTCACGACGACCGTCAGACCCTCGCGCAACAGCGCCGGCACCTGGAAGCAGAGGCTCTTCCCGCCGCCGGTCGGCATCACGACGAGCGCATCCTGGCCCTTCATCCCCGCCTCGATGGCGGCCGCCTGCATGGGCCGGAGCGCCTCGAACCCGAACACGCGCCGGACGAGTTCGAGCGCGCGCGCATCGACTCGATCGACGGGCGGAGCGGCGCGAACGAGGGGGCTGTCCATGATGGTCGAAGGGTCCGCGCGCGACGTCTCGACCGCATTGCACCAACTGCGGGATCGCGTTCAAGGCCCTCCACGCTGCGGAGCCGGGCGGAATCGGCCCGTCCGGCGCCGAATCCGGCTCGCAGCTCGATCGTTTCGCTCGCGCCCCTCGACTGCTGCGCGAGGCGCAGGTCTCGAATCGACGTCGGCCGGTCACGAGATCGGTGTATGGTCCGTACCAGACGGTCCCGTGCAGCACTCGTTCGGGGCAAGAGCGAGCGCCGTCACGCACCGAAACGAGAAGGCCCCCCATGCCGAACCTGATCCAGAGCTACGCCCAGTGGCTGCACCTGCGTTGGCCCGCCGGCAACGTCGAGAAGCTGCCGATCGTCGACGAGCACGGCGCCACGAACGTCGCCGGTCTGTTCGTCGTCGGCGACTTGACGGGCATTCCGCTCCTGAAGTTCTCTTCCGACACGGGCGCGCGCGCCGTGAAGCACATCGCCGAGGATCCGCGGTTCCAATCCGAGCGCAAGACGGGGGACGAGAGCGTCAAGGATCTCGTCATCGTCGGCGCGGGGGTGTCGGGGATGGCCGCCGCGATCGAAGCAAGAAAGCGCGGGCTCGACGCCGTGCTCATCGAGGCGTCGGAGCCGTTTTCGACCGTCGTCAATTTCCCCAAGGCGAAGCCGATCTACACCTACCCGACCGAGATGGTTCCGTTCGGGGACCTGCAATTCACGGCGCAGGTGAAGGAACCGCTGCTCGACGAAATGCGCGCCCAGGTCGCGAAAGCGGGGGTGGTGCCCACGATCGGCCGCGTCGAGGCGGTGAGGCGCGAGGGTGGCGTCCTCGAGGTGGCCCTCGCGGACGCCAAGCCGCTCCGGGCGCGGCGCGTCATCGTCGCCATCGGCCGCTCGGGCAATTTCCGCAAGCTCGGCGTGCCGGGCGAGGACAAGGGCAAGGTCTTCAATCGCCTGCACGACCCCAAGGAATTCGCGGGCAAGGACGCGCTCGTCGTGGGCGGCGGCGACAGCGCTCTCGAGACCGCCATCGCCCTGGCGCAGTGCGGCGCGCGGGTCACGCTTTCCTACCGCAAGCCTGAATTCGCCCGGCCGAAGCCGGAGAACGTCGAGCGTCTCGAAAAGTTGCGCGCCGATCCGAGCGCGGACGTCGCCGTGTCGACGCCGAGTTCCGAGCGCGTCACGACCGCGGTCGGCGCCTTCATGGGCGAGCGCGTGAAGACCGGGACCATCACGCTCGAACTCGCGAGCAAGGTCGGCGCGATCACGGACGACGCGGTCGACATCGTCGATTCCAAGGGCGTGAAGAAGAAGCTCGAGAACGACGTCGTGTTCTCGATGATCGGCCGCGAGGCGCCGCTCGACTTCTTCCGCAAGAGCGGCGTCGCGATCCACGGCGAGCGCACGACCGGCTGGTGGATCTCACTCGCGCTCGTACTGATCGCCGCGTTCTTCGTCTACCACTGGAAGAAGACGGGCACGTACTTCGGGATCGGCGAGGCGTTCCAGAGGAACGGCTGGTTCCCTTACGGCGTGCCGGAATGGTGGGCCTCGCTGGGCGGAGTCTTCGCCGACAAGTCGTCGCTGCGGGGCACGCTGAAAATCTCGCTCGGCGAGCCGGGCTTCTACTATTCGTTCGCCTACTGCGTCGCCGTGTCGTTGTTCGGGTGGCGCCGCATCAAGCGGCGCAAGACTCCCTACGTGCGGGTGCAGACGACGACGCTCGCCCTCGTGCAGATCGTGCCGCTCTTCCTCTTGCCGTACGTGATCCTGCCGTGGATGGGCAACAACGGCCTGTTCGATTCCGGCGCGCTCGGGAGCTTCGCCGACGAGTTCATGCCGAAGGCGAACTACGGCCACGGCCGGGAGTACTGGCGCGCCTTCGGATTCGTGCTCGCGTGGCCGCTGTTCTTCTGGAACGTGTTCACCGAACAGCCGATGTGGGGCTGGCTCGGCGTCAGCCTCGTGCAGACCTTCGTGATCATCCCGCTGATCGTGTGGAAGTGGGGCAAGGGCGCCTATTGCGGCTGGATCTGCTCGTGCGGAGCGCTGGCCGAGACCCTCGGTGACACGCAGCGCACCAAGATGCCGCATGGCAAGCTCTCGAACCGACTCAACTTCGTCGGGCAGGCGTTCCTCCTGTTCGCGTTCGTGCTCCTCGTCGCGCGCAGCCTCGGTTGGGCCTTCCCGAACGGGCCTTTCGGTCGCGCGTTCAACTACTTGCTGCACGACCTGCCGGTCTTCAATTACGTGTGGTTCGTGGACCTTCTGTGGGCCGGGATCCTCGGCGTCGGTCTGTACTGGCACTTCTCGGGTCGCGTGTGGTGCCGCTTCGCATGCCCGCTGGCCGCACTGATGCACGTCTACGCGCGCTTCTCGCGCTTCCGCATCATCCCGGAGAAGAAGAAGTGCATCTCGTGCAACGTGTGCACGTCGGTATGCCACCAGGGCATCGACGTGATGAACTTCGCCAACAAGGGACTTCCGATGGCGGACCCCGAGTGCGTGCGTTGCAGCGCGTGCGTCCAGAGCTGCCCGACCGGAGTGTTGCAGTTCGGCGGCGTGGACGCGCGGACCGGCGCGGTCCTGTGGACGGACACGCTCCAGGCGAGCCCCGTCCGCATGGCGGAAGCGCGCGAGAAGCACTGATCAGCCGGTCACTTCTGCTTGGGCTTCTCGACCGGACCCGCGGGTGCTTTTCCCACCGGCGCGCCGGAGGGAACAGGTTTTTCCCCGTCGACGCGGACCTTCGCGAGTAGCTTCGCCACGTCGAGTTCGAACGTCGCCGCCGGCAGGTCCTTCGACTTCGCGAGCCACGCATCGACGGCCACGACCCACACCGCGCACGTGCCTTCGAGCGTCGTGTGGAGTCGGTCGCCCTGCATGAGTTTGTCGATCGAGCCCTTGGGCCACTTGTTGCCATGCACGGAGACTTCCGCGTCCGATTGCAGCTTCGTCGTCAGGTCAGCGAGCGGAACGATCACCACGTTCTTGTGCTCCTTGGCGAAGGCGGCGATCTTCTCGTTCAACTGCTTCAGCGTGTCCGCGCTCGGCAGCATCGTCTTCTGCAACATCGGACGGCCGAAGACCGGGTCATTCGTGCGGCTCGCGAGCGTCATGTCGGGCAGATCACCGAGGAGGATCGGGCACTCGAGCTTGGCGAGGGAGGCGAGCGCCGCTTCGAGCGCGGGGACGCGCTGCTCCTCCTTCTTGACCCCGTACCCGAACCAGAACAGGTAGTCGATCGCCACGACGAGCGTCGGCTTCTCGGTCGCGAGTTCGCTCATGGTCGCCGCGGCCGTCCCGGTGGGATCCATGAAGAAGGACTGCGTCGCCTGGTTCACGACCGGCTGGTGGGGCACGTTCAGCGAGGCCGACACGATGTCGGCGAGCTTCAGCTTCGAGTCCGCGAACGGATCGGTGTTGCCGTCCAGTCGGAAACCCGCGGAGATGCTCGCGCCGATCACGGCGATCTTGTCGACGGCGACGGACTTCTTCTCGACCTCGCGCGGGGCGGGTGCGGTTTTTTGCGTCTCGGAAGCGAACGACGCGCCGGCTAGGGCGCACAAGGCGAGGATGGCGAGGCGCATGTTCAAGACGCGCGACCGCCTGGAGGGGCTAGGGGATCCAGGTCACGATGAGGCCGCTCGTGAGGTTATACACGTCGCTCGAGCAGAACGCCGCCGCGTCCCGGTACCAACCCTGGTAATAGCGCAGTGAAACCGTCGTGTTCGGGATCAGCCCCGTCGCCGAGATCGGCGCATCGCTCGCGGCGAATCCGAGATTGGCCTGCCCGCCCGAGCAGAAGCGCACGCCCAGCCGGACCACCGTTCCCCCGGCGCACAAGAGGCCATCGCCGAACGGGATGCCCGCGCCCGCACCGATCTGCTGGTCGCCCTGGAAGAACAACACCGCGGTCGAGGGCGGCAGACCGTAGACGGCCAGCGTGAAGGTATCGGCGGAAGCGCGCGACGCGCCCGTGCCGGCGATCAAGCCGCCGCCCGTCGTGAACGAGTTCTCGCAGCCGCGCTCGGAGCTGCCCGCGTTGTTGCAGGGACAGATCGTGCCCGAGCCGTCGCCCCAGCAGTACTGAGTCGGAAGCGGCGCGCTGGGGCAGCTGCGCGCGAAGACGTCGAAGGCAGTGTTCGTGTCTCCTCCGACCGCCAGGTTGGTCGCGCCCGAGTAGAACGCGACGGTCGACGCGTCGGCCGAGATGCAGGCGTTGTACGAGGAGCCCGCCGTGTCGCCCTCGACGTCGCTCGAGTTCACCGAGGAGCGGTAGGTCAGGTTGAAGATCATGTCGCGGACGAAGACGTCGGTGTTCAGGTTGAACGAGCCGCCGTTCGTGTCGTTCGCGACGAGGTTCGTGGCCGAGCTGATGAACGCGATGAAGCGTCCGTCCGCCGAAATCGAGCCGTTCTGCGACACCGAGTTGCCCTGGGTGAGCGTGTTGTTCAACGAGGCGCGCTTCGTGACGCCGGTCGTGCGGTCCTTGCGGAACACGTCCCACAGGTTGTTCGTGTCGGCCGGAACCAGGTTCGTCGCCGCGCTCGCGAACGCGACGTAGCGACCGTCCGCGGAGATCGAAGGCGTCTGCGAGGCGTAGTCGCCTTCCTCGCCGATCGTGTTCGTGCTGATGCGCGTC
>JBGATY010000169.1:0-261 GCA_044228955.1 Planctomycetota bacterium
GCTTGCGTCGTCACGATGCAACCGCCCGTCGGGAGACAGCACGAGCCCACCGTCGGGGTCGGGCAACCGGTCGGACCGGCGGCGGCGCAATTGGTGCCGTTGCCGAGGTACGTGCCGCCACCTTGCGTGCACTGTGCCTGCGTCTTCTGCGCGCAGCCGATCCCCGGCAGACAGCACGCGCCGCTCGCAACGGGCGCGCACGTCGGGCTCGTCGCCGTGCCGCACGTCGAACCGTTGCCGTTGTAGGTGCCGCCGAGCTGC
>JBGATY010000169.1:271-8212 GCA_044228955.1 Planctomycetota bacterium
CGTGCAGTGCGTCTGGTCCGCGACCAAGCAACCACCCGTCGGGAGGCAGCACGCGCCGAGTTGCGGAGCCGGGCACGGACCGGGAGTTCCCGCCGTGCCGCAGTTCGTGCCGTTACCTTGGAAAGTGCCGCCGATCTGCGCGCACTGGGCTTGCGACGTCATCGTGCAACCACCGGTCGGGAAGCAGCACGCGCCGACTTGCGGGGCCGGGCACGTCGTGGCCGAGCACACGCTGCCGTTGCCCTGATAGGTGCCGCCGAGTTGCTGGCATTGCGTCGCGGGCATCACCGAGCAGCCGTTCGGCAAGCAGCAGGCGCCGATGGCCGGAGCCGGGCACGTCGTCGGCGAGCAGGTGGTGCCGTCGCCCTGGTACGTGCCTCCGAAATGCTGGCACTGCGACGCGGTCGCGATCGCGCAGCCGCCGGTCGGACGGCAGCACGCGCCGGTCGGCGTCGTCGGGCAGGTCGTGCCCGTGCAGACGGTCGCATTGCCCTGGTAGTTGCCGCCGACCGTCGTGCACTGGGCCGAGGTCATCACGGCGCAGAATCCGTTCGGCAAGCAGCATGCGCCGACGACCGGTTGCGGGCAGGTGGTCGCCGTGCAGGTCGTGTTGTCGCCTTGATAGGTGCCGTTCAGGAGCTGGCAGCGCGCGGCGGGCATGACGACGCAGTGACCGTTTCCGAAGCAGCATGCGCCCCGCGGAGGAACCGGGCACGTCGTGCGGCCGCAGACGGTCGCGTTGCCTTGGTACGTGCCGCCGTGCGCAAGGCAGAACGCCTGGTTCGTGATCACGCACATGCCGGACGGCGTGCAGCACGCACCGGTCGGAGCCGGCGTGCACGTCGTGCCCGTGCACGTCGTGTTGTCACCGCTGTACGTGCCGCCGAGCTGCGCGCACTGTTGGGCCGGAGCCACGATGCACGCGCCAGTCGGCAGGCAGCAGGCGCCGACGACGACCGTGCCGGGTGGATTGAAGACGGTTCCTTGAGCGCTCGTCGAACGCACACCGGCGAACACGAACAGCGCTGCGAGAAGGAGACGACACGATGCGAATCGAGTGAGAGCGATCGAGAGCATGGGGAACTCCGTGAGTTCAGAGACGTGGATCGAAGCGTCGGTGCCAGGCCGAAGTCTCGTTATACTCGCGCCGAATGGCGCCCGAGCACAAGCTACAAACCCGTTCGAATCGCTTCGGTCTCGGCGTTTTCTTCCTCGCGATCGCCCTGCTCGCGAGCCTGCTTCAGACTTTGGACGCCCTCGGTGCGATGAGCGCACCGGGATGCGGACTGCGCTCGGGCTGCCATGCGGCCGCATCCAGTTCGTTCGGCCGCCTCCCGTTCGTGCAGTGGCCGCTCTCCTACGTGGGCTGTGCGTGGTTCTCGGCCCTCCTGGTCGCCTGGACCCGAGCGCGAGGTGACGTTGACGTCATCGTGAATTGGGCCGCTCGCGCGGGTGTCGCGGCCTCGCTCTTCTACGCAGGAGTGCTAGCGGGCCGGGGTTTCGCTTGCCCGTACTGCATCGCGGTTCACGTCGCGAACGTGTGCTTCTTCGTCGTGCTCGAGATGCGCGAGACGCCGAGCATCGCGAGGAAGAAAGGCGTTTGGGCGCCGGTCGTGGGGACGATCGCGGTCCTCGCCGTCGCGCTCGCGATCCTCGACTCGCGCTTCGCCGGCGCGGCCAAGGAACGCAACGAGCGTGAACTGGACGCGACGACCAGCGCATTGAGAGCGTCGCAGGGCGCGGACGCGGCGAGCGCCTTCACGGGGCGGCACCGCCGCGGGAGCGCGACGGCGCGCGCGCGCGTCGTCGTGTTCACCGACTACCAGTGCGAGGACTGCCGCAAGTTCGAGGTCGAACTGGAGCGCGCGATGGCTGCGACTCCCGATGCCGCGTTCTCGATACGACACTTCCCGATGTGCACGGCGTGCAATCCGTACGCGCTCGACCTGCATCCCAACGCGTGCTGGGCCGCGCGCGCGGCGGAAGCGGCCTCTATCGTCGGCGGCGACGACGCGTTCTGGCGCATGCACCGCTGGCTGTTCGAGCGTGGCGGTTCGTTCACGGAAGGCGAGCTGGACCAGGGCCTGGCGGCGCTCGGTTTCGATCGCACGGCGTTCCTCACGGCCATGCACTCCGCCGAGACGAGCGCACGCGTGCGCGAGGACATCGACCTCGGGATGCACGTCGGCCTGGAGTCGACGCCCATGATCTTCGTGAACGGCGTCGAACTTCGCGGACATTCCGCGCCGAACGCGCTCGAGCGCTCGATCGCCGAGGTTCGAGCCGCGCCCGCGGTTCCGACCGCAGATCAGCCGCCCAGCGCGCGCGAGCGTTTCCTCGCCGAATGGCGCAATGCGCCGCGCACGGCGGTGCCGATCGACTCGAAGCCGCACGTGCTCGGTCGCGCGGACGCGCCGGTGAAGCTCGTGGTCTTCGGCGATTATCAGGAGCCCTTCACGTGCGAGATCGACGTGCTGCTGCGCTCCATCACGCTCGCGAATCCACGCGTGTCCTACGATTTCCGCTGCTTCCCGGCGAACAAGAACTGCAATCCGATGGTGGAGAAGGAGATCCACCCGCTCGCTTGCATGGCCGCGCTGGGCGCCGAGGCAGCGGGCATCTTGCAGGGCGAGGACGGTTTCTGGGCCCTGCACGATTGGCTGATGACGCATCGCGCGGAGTTCAACGACGCGACGATGACGGCGGCTGCCGAGGAGTTGGGCATGGCGCGCTCGGATTTCTGGAACGCGCTCGTGAAACCCGACATCCAGTTCTGGACCGGGGACGACGTGAGTGCGGCAAGACAACTGGGACTGAAGCAGATCCCGCTCATCTTCGTCGACGGGCGCCGCGTCGATCACTGGAAGGCGGGCGACGAAAACCTGCTCCCGACGATCGTCGCGGAAGCGACGCGTTGAGCGCGCTCAGCCGACGCGCTGACCGGTGACGGTGATCTCGCGCGGCGCGTTCGGCGGAGGACTGCCGCCACCGGCTCCCCCGCCGCCGCCGCCCCGACGACGGCGACGACCGAAGCTCACGACGCCGAGGTCGACGAGGACCGCGAAGATCACGACCGCGAGGTAGATGCCTTCGACGCTCCCGTTCGTGTTCTTGGCCCACGCGTAGGCGAGGGTCGTGAACGGCAGGAACAGGAACCCGAGGAAGAACCACAGGTTCGATTCGAACGCGCGCGAGATGTAGTCCGTGAACAGCCACAGGACGAACAGCACGAGGCGCGGAACGGAGAGCGCCAGACAACCGAGGAGGCACGGCATCGGAGGCCGAGCACGATATCCGATCGTTCAGCGCAGGTCGACGACCTCGATGTCGAGCGTCAACGCCTCCCCGCTCGTGCCCGCATTGCCGAGCGTGACCTTGCGGGCGCCGCCATCGGCTTTCGCGAACGTGATCGAGCGCGCGACGTCGAGCAGATCTGCATCCGGCAGTTGGATCCGCGGGGTCGTCGGCCCACCGGCGTCGTAGTCTCGCGGCTGAGCGCGGGCCCAGCGAGCGTGGACATCGAGGGCGAGCGCGAGTCCGCCGGCGAGCGTCGGGCTCGGCGTGATCGACACCACGAGGCCGTCGAAGAGCCGGCCCACGTACGTGTACGTGGCTGAAGCGCTCCCCGCGATCTGCGCAGCCACCGAGAGATCGGCGACCGACTCGCGGCCGAGGATTGCCGTCGACGTCGCGCCGGCTCGCATCGGCAGCACGGCTCGCGCCAGGACGGGCGCGTCGCGAGTGCCGCGGCGCAGCGTCAGCGTCACGGCCAGCGCCTGAGGCTCGGGCGAAGCCTGAGCGATCCGAGCGAGAGCCTTGTCGATTCCCTCGCGATTCGCTCCGAGCAGCGCCACGAAGGCACCGAGTTCGAGGACCTCGTACTCGTCCGTGAAGGTCCGCAGGTAATCCAGGGGTTCCACGATTCGATGCTGGGAGATGCTCGCGAGCACCTGGGGTTCCGCGTCGCCTCCGTGCGGAGCGCAGAGACCGTCGAACGACCGCGGCAGCCTGCTCTCGCCCGCCGCGTTCGAGATGCCGACGGTGGGCAGGTTGATCGAGTCCGTTCGTGCGAGCACGGTCGCGTTGCGGCTCGTCACGCGCTTGAGGTCGTCGGGAAGGCTCACGCTGGTCGGGGGGGTCGCTCCGAGTTGGCGCACGAACAGAACGCGGGATTCGAGCCCGGCGGAAGTCACGAAGGCGAGGGCCTTGCCCTCGGGAATGAACGCGTTCACCGCCAGCGAGTGATTCGCGAGGCGCGGATCACTGCGGGTCTTCTGCATGTTCTCGTTCACGGTGCCCTGATCGTGGCTCGTCGACTTGTGCAGGGCTTCCTCGTGCATCGTGTCCGTATCCAGGAACCGTCCGTTCCGGAACGGGGTCGCCCCCGAGCGCGAACGACACCGATCGTTCCGCGCGCAACATCGACGTTTCGCCGGGCCGCAGCGTGAGTTCGTAGCTCTCGTGTCCGGTTCCGATCCCCGTCCAACGCGCAACTTCCGACGCGGGAAGGATCGGCGGCAACGTCGCAATGCCCGGATTCGGACCGAACGCGACGAGGTCGATCACGACCGTGGTGGGCCGCCCGACCGTCTCTTCCATGAACGCCAGAGCGCGAGCCGCCACGTCCTGCAACGCCTGCGGCGCGACCACGCGCAGTCGCAGGTCGTCGAGCAGGAGCAGATCGCGCCCTTCGTACTCCCACTGTGCGGGGTCGAGACCGCGCAGGAACGACACGACACTGCCGGGGTCCTTGCCTGGCGACTCCGCATTCGACGTGGGATAGGCCTGTTCGTAGTCCCGGGACAACGGCAACAGGACGAGCCTGTGCTCGGGGCAGTCGATGAGCGGCAAGGCCGAGCGCACGTCGATGATGCGCGTGATGCTCGGCTGCTCCTCGACGGACGCGGCTCGGAGCTGGGCGGACACGACGAGGAAGGTGATGGGGAGCAGCATGATCATGTTCGTTCCGGTCTTCATCAGAGTTGCCAGGGTGCGATCAGCGGCTCGAGACGTCGAGCGAGCTCGAGCAGATTCGTTTCCGGCCTGCGAGTGCGGTCGGCATGGCGGAGCAGTTCCAGGATCCGTTCGCGGGGCTCGCCTCGGAACGCCGTCTCCCATCGGGTTCGGTGGCTGCCGCGAGCCCAGCCGGCGGACCGCGTCGCGTTCGAAGGGCAGGGTGCGGTTCCGAGCGCTCATGAGGTGGGGCCACCGGGTCGCGGACGCATGGATGGAGACCTGAAAGGCACGCCTGTCGACGTGAAGTCCGGGGAAACAGGGCGCGCCCCCGCCGATACCGCCTTCGTGCCTCCGGATAACGCTCGGAGTGGGCCGAAAACGGCGGGAATGGAGCGCGGAAAAAGGGCAGAGTCCCCGGACGCAACCACGAGCACCCCATGAAGCACCTCCTCAAACTCCTCGCCCTCGTTCCCCTCGCCCTCTCCGCCTGCAAGAGCGCCCCGGACTACGGACGCGCGCTGCCCGAGGGAGCGCCCGCCCTGCTGCCGCTCGGCCCCGACGACGTGCGCCCGGACTTCGGCGCGCAGTGGTCGGCGCGCGACGAGATCCTGCCCGCGCTCGACAACTCGATCGCGTGGACGAAGAAGAAGAGCTCCACCAAGTGGTTCCCGATCGAAGGCGTGACCGCGGAGCGCGCGCTGGCGAGCCTCGAGCGCTTCCGCGAGGTCCTCACGACGTCGAAGACCGCCGACGAGTTCGACCGCCGCATCGGGGACGAGTTCACCGTCCTGAAGAGCGCGGGCTGGGACGGTCGCGGCGGCGGCGTGCTCTACACCGCGTACTGCACCCCTATCCTCGAGGGCAGCATTCAGCCGAGCGCCACCTTCAAGCACCCGCTCTACGCCCAGCCGGACGACCTCGTGAAGGAGGAGTCGGGAGAGATCCGCGGACGGCGGACGGCGAGCGGCGGTGTCGAGCCCTACCCGACGCGTCGCGCCATCGAGGCCGGTCACTTGCTCTCCGGCAAGAAGCTCGAGCTGGCGTGGCTCAAGGATCCGATCGACGCGTACATCGCGCACGTCAACGGGTCGGCGTTCATCAAGCTGCAAGACGGCTCGATGCTCAAGCTCGGCTACGCGGGCAAGAACGGACGTGAGTACACCTCGCTCGGACAGGAGCTCGTGAAGGACAAGCAGCTCCCGAAGGACGGCGTCTCGCTGCGCGCGATTCGCGAGTGGGCCAAGGTGCATCCCTCCGAGGTGCAGAAGTACCTGGACCGCAACGAGTCCTATGTCTTCTTCACGCCGATCGACGGCAATCCGCACGGTTCGCTCAACGTGCCCGTGACGGGCAATCGCTCACTCGCGACGGACAAGCGGCTCTTCCCGCGCGGCTCGATCGTGTTCGTCGAGGGCAAACCGGGTTCCGGCATCGCCGAAGGCGCGCACGTCGATCACTTCATGTTCGACCAGGACACGGGCGGTGCGATCCGCACCGCGGGCCGCGCCGACATCTACATGGGCACGGGCCCCAAGGCGGAATCGGTGTCCGGCGCCACGCGCGTCGAGGGTCAGCTCTACTACCTGTTCGCGAAGGACACGCTCGTTTCCCCGTGAGCGAGGGCCTCTCCGGCGTCGTCCTCGCGGTCTGCGTCGGCGCGGGCGGCATTCCGAAATTCCCCGTCGATTCGGCGCTCGTCACGACGCTCGGAGTGGCGGGTGACAAGCAACGCTTTTCGTTTCACGGCGGTCCGCATCGAGCCGTCTGCCTGTTCTCGATCGAGGACTACCGGCTGCTGTGGAGGGACGACGTGAAATGCGAAGCGCCGGGAGCCTTTGGCGAAAACGTGCTCACGGAAGGCCTGGATTTCCGGGCTCTGCAGGCCGACGACGAGCTCGAGATCGGAGCGGACGTGCGCCTTGCGATCCACGACGTGCGCGAGCCCTGCAAGACGCTGAAGAGCGTCGATCCACGCTTCCCGAACCTGATGCTCGGCCGCAGCGGATTCGTGTGCCGCGTGATTCGACCGGGCCTGATCCGCGCCGGGATGACGATTCGACGAGCGTGATAGACTTCGAGATCACTCGATGTCGGAGCGCGCGCAACAACCTTCGGACCAGTCGAACCTCGTCTACCACGAGGCGCAGGACCGCATGGCGCTCCTGCCCAACTACTATGGCTGGATCGCGAGCCACTTCGCGGATCACGTGCGCGGCACGGTGCTCGAGCTCGGCGCGGGAGCCGGACTCGTCGTCGAGAACTACATCGACCGCGTCGAGCGCGTGATCGCCGTCGACATCAACCGTGAGCTGCTCGCGCGCATCGAGCGCGCATTGCCGCGTGACAAGGTGCGCGCTCTCGAAGTCGACCTGCGCGGCGACTGGCACGAACTCGCAGGCATCACGGCCGATTGCGTGATCGCGCTCGACGTGGTCGAGCACTTCGACGACGACGCGGGCTTCGTCGCCAAGATGAAGCGCCACCTGAAGCCCGGAGGCGTATTGGTCGTCAAGGTTCCCGCGCAGACGAAGTTGTACGGCGACATGGATCGCGCGTCGGGGCACTACCGCCGCTACGACGACTCGGACCTGCGCCGGCTGATGGAGTCGCACGGTCTGAAGACGGTCGCGCTGCGCCACATGAACCCGGTCGGCGCGTGGGGCTACCGCTTCAAGAAGGAGACGAAAACCAACATCTCGAAGAAGTTCTCGCCTGGGAAACTGAAAGCCGTGAACACGTTGATCCCGATGCTCGCCCTGCTCGATCACGTGCCCTTCTTGAAGGGCCTCAGCCTCGTGGGCGTGTTCGAGCTAGAGCGCGCCTGACGGCTGGGCTCAGGGCTTCTCGACCGTCACGTGCTCGCTGACGATGAGCCAGCGGCCGTCCTTGAATTCCCAGACGGCGCTGTGGAATTGCCGGAAGTCCCCCCGCGTGCCGTCGCGTTGCTGGAAGACCGCGTGCTGCGTGTTCGTGGTCCAGGCGATG
>JBGATY010000016.1:0-32561 GCA_044228955.1 Planctomycetota bacterium
GGCTCAGGAACTGGCGCGTCTTGCGCCGTTCCTTCAGGTTGTAGAGGATGGTCGTCGTGCCGCCGATGCTCGGGTGGCTGCCCTTGCCGTCGTCGTAGACCTTCGAGCGGTCGATCGTGTCCGGAGCCGACGGCTTTGGTTCGGGCAGGAGTGCGATGCGCGCCTCCTCGGTCGAACCTTCGTCCGAGAGCGGGGCGTCGATCGGTGCGTCAGGATCCGCGAGTTCGGTGCCGTGTCCTTCGTCGGGAGCGAATTCGCCAGGATCCGCCTCGAGCACGAGCGGCTCGGCCGGCTCGGCGCGGCGCGTCGTCGTCGTCAGCCAGACGACGGCTCCGACGAGGACAAGGAGCACGCCGGCGATCGCGGTCAGGGCACGCATGCGAAGGCCCACACGGTAACCGCCGGCGCGCGCGAGTAGACTAGGCGGTTCCGGATGCGTCCCGCCCTCCCCTTCACCTCCCCCTGGCTCCTCGCCCCCATGGAGGGCGTCACGGAGCCGTGCTTCCGCGACCTGGTGCTCGAGCGCAATCCGCCGAGCGCGCTGGGCGGCGCGTACACGGAGTTCGTGCGGGTCGTCGACATCCCGCTCCCGCGCCGCGTCCTGCGCGAACACCTGGGGCCGCGGCGCTTCGACACGCCGGTCGGAATCCAACTCATGGGCGCGGACGTCGGCGCCCTGGCCGAGACCGCGCGCCGAGCGGTCGAAGTCGGCGCCCCGCTCGTCGACCTCAACTTCGGCTGCCCGGCGAAGGGCGCCTTGCGCGGCTGCGCCGGTTCGGCGCTCTTGCGCGAGCCGCGCAAGCTCGAGGACATCGTGCGCGCGTGTGCCGACGTCGTCACTACCGTTCCCGTGACGGGCAAGATCCGCGCCGGGTTCGACGACGACAAGCTGCTCGAGGACCTGGCGCGCGCGGTCGAAGCCGGCGGCGCCGCGCTGCTCACGGTCCACTGTCGAACGCGCGCCGAGGCCTACCAGGATCACGTCGACTGGTCGCGCATCGCCCGCGCCGTGTCCGTCGTCTCGATCCCGGTGTGCGGCAACGGGGGCGTCGACACGCACGCCGATCTCGAACGCATGCGCCGCGAAACGGGCGCTGCATTCGCGATGGTCGGCCGCGCGGCGCTCGGAAATCCCTGGATTTTCGGCGGTCGCAGCGTGGCCCGCGTGGAAGCCGCGCAGTTCCTCGTCGACTACGCGAACGCACTGCGCGCCTCGGGCGGCGCGGGCGAGCGGGGCGCCGCTGCACGCGTGAAGCAGCTCCTGCGCCACTGGACCGCCGGGGACCTGCTCCGCGGCCGGCGCGAGGAGTGGCTTTCTGAGACCGACTCCGGCGCCCTCCTCGAACGCTTGTCCGAGATCGCCCGCGGACAGGACGCGGTCGCGAGCGGAGCGGGGCCCATCCCCTACGAAGCGCTGGAGTAGAATTCAGGGATGCGGCCGCCTCCGGCGCGCCTCGCCTGCGCCTCCAGGCCTCGCCCAAACGCATCCTCATGAAGTCCACCCTGCGCACCTCCTCGATCCCCATCCTCGTCGCCGTCCTGTCCGCGAGCGCGGCCGCGCAAGTGCGCGAGAACTGGCGGCGCACCTTCGACTTCGGCACCGCCTACAGCAACGACACGTCGCTCAACATCGAGCCACATCCCGCGGGCGGCTACGTGATCTCGGGTTCGACGCGCGATCAACCGACGGGGAGCACGGCGGCGAATCCGCTGGTCGTGCGGCTCGACGCGGCGGGCAACGTCGCGTGGTCGCGCTCCTTCACCGGGGATCCGAAGGGTGATTCCTCGTTCGCGCTCGGCGTGGCACCCAGCGGAGCGATCTACAGCGCGTCCTCGTCCGGAGTGCTGTCGGGATCCGACGTGCGCGTCGTCAAGTACGACGCAGCCGGCAACCAGCAGTGGGTCGCGGGACCGTACGGTGCTCCGACCACGGACGAGATCGTGGCCGCCGCACCCTTGCTGCTCGACGCGTCGGAAAACTCCTTCATCGGCTGCGGCACGTTCGGCGCGGCTGTTTCGTCGTACGACATGGTCGTGCTCTCGTACGATTCAGCCGGCGTGCAACGTTTCGCGACCCTGATCGACGGGCCCGCGAGTGGTGCTGATTCGCTCAAGGCGATCTGTCGCGATGGTGCCGGCAACGTGATCGCCGCGGGGAGCATGGACGGCAGCGGGACGGGCGCGTCACTCCTTGGGATCGCGAAACTCGATGCAGCCGGCGCAATCCAGTGGAAGCGCACGTACGACCACACGGGTCCCGCGACGACGCAGGTCCTGTACGAGGCCGTGTGCGACGCGGCCGGCAACGTGTACGCGTGCGGCGCGACCGGAACGGCTCCGGCGTCGTTCGTGGGCGTGGTGATCGCCTACGACGCGAGCGGCGTTTTCCGCTGGATCCAGCAGCTTCCCGGCGCCGGCAACGCCATCGCGACACGCATCGCGCTCGATCCCTGGAACAACGTGGTGGTCCTCTCGAACCTCGGCAGCACGGCGACGATCACCAAGTACGATCCGCTCGGCAATTTCGCGTGGCAGAGGACCTACGCTGCCCCGGGTTACGCCGGCAGCGTGCCGACGGACCTCGCCGTGGAGCCCAGCGGCGACATCACCATCACCGGCGTGTCCACCCTGGTCGGTTCGCCGGCCCAGGACGTGTTCGTGGTGCACTACGACCCCGCCGGGAACGTGCTCTGGTCGCGTCTCGTCGACCACCTGGGTCAGAACGAGAACGTGAGCCAGGTGCTCGTGACGCCGGGCGGCCGAGTCGCGTTCACCGGCCGGACGCAGACCTATTCGCCGAGCAACGGCTTTGGACCGAACGACACGTTCACCGTCGAGCTCGGCGACCAGTCGCAGCCCTACTGCTTCGGCGACGGCACGGCGACGGCCTGTCCGTGCGGCAACGCGAGCGCCCCGGGAGCGCAGGTCGGCTGCCTGAACTCCAACAATCTCGGAGCCCGCGTCGCCGACAGCGGTGATGCTTCGATCGCGAACGACACGCTCGTGCTCACCGCGACCGACGTGCCGGGCCCGGCGCTCTTCTTCCAAGGCAGCGCCAGGATGTCGGCCGGCGCGGGAATCACGTTCGGCGACGGCCTGTTGTGCGTCGGCGGCACGATCACGCGCCTCGGCATCGTCTTCCCGACCGGCACCACGTCGGCCTACCCGGGCGGCCTCAATCCAAACCCGATCCACGTGGGCGGGATGACGTCCGCGGGAGACGTGCGCCACTACCAGGCCTGGTACCGCGACGCGGCCGCGTTCTGCACGGCGGCGACGTTCAACCTGACGCAGGGGCTCTCGCTGACCTGGGCTCCTTGAGCTGGCCCCCGGCTCGCTCGGGAGGAAAAAAACAGGGAGGAGCGCCCGCGCGCAGGTCCGCGAATTCCTAGAATGCCGCGCTCACCAACCGGGAGACGGCGGACAGACATGGCGAAGTGGACCCATCACGACAGCGAGACCCTCTACAACGTCCCGAAATGGGGCTTGGGGTTCTTCCAGATCAACGAGGCCGGCAACGTGGAAGTCCGGCCCGAGGGCCCCGACGGCCCGAACCGCCCCGGCATCGACATGTACGAGCTCATCGGGCAGATCCTGCGCCGCGGAGTGTCGACGCCGATCCTCCTGCGCTTCGACGGCATCCTGCGCGCGCGCGTGCGGGCCATGAACGAGGCGTTCAACAACGCCCGCCGCGAGTTCAACTACGAGGCGCCCTATCGCGGCGTGTTCCCGATCAAGGTCAACCAGGAACGGCACGTCGTCGAGGCCCTGCTCTCGGAGGGCAAGAACTACCAGATGGGCCTCGAAGTCGGCAGCAAGCCCGAACTCATCGCCGTGATCGCGCTCCTCTCCGGCCGCAGCTCGCTCATGATCTGCAACGGGTACAAGGACGAGGAGTACATCGAGATGGCGCTGCTCGCGACCAAGCTCGGGATCACTCCCATCCTGGTGGTCGAGAAGTACAGCGAGATCGAGACGATCCTGCGCGTGTCGCGCCGCCTCGATATCCGTCCTTCGCTCGGACTGCGCAGCAAGCTGTCGGGCAAGGGGGCCGGTCGCTGGCAGGAGTCGGGTGGAGATCGCTCGAAGTTCGGGCTCACGACGCGCGAGATGGTGATGGTCGTCGAGCTGATGAAGAAAGAGGGCCTGGCCGACTGCATCAAGCTCTTGCACTTCCACCTGGGCAGCCAGATCCCCGAGATCCGCAGCTTGAAGAATGCGCTGCGCGAAGCCACCCACACGCTCATCGGACTCCACCGCCTGGGCGCGAAGATCGAGTGGTTCGACGTCGGCGGCGGCCTCGGGGTGGACTACGACGGCTCGCAGACGAACTTCGAATCGTCGATGAATTACTCCATGCAGGAGTACGCGAACGACGTCGTGTACCACCTGCTCCAGGCCTGCAATGAAGCCGAAATCCCGCAGCCCGGCATCGTGACCGAGTCCGGGCGCGCTCTTTCCGCGCACCACGCGGTGCTCGTCACCGAAGTGCTCGGAACGACGGATTTCACCGAGGAAGACCTGCCCAAGAAGCCCGATGACGAGGAGCACGAGCTGGTCTCGAACTTTCACTCGGTGTGGGAGAACGTGACTGCGAAGAACTACCAGGAGAGCTATCACGACGCGGTGCAGATCCGCGACGAGACGATGGTGCTCTTCAACGTCGGCCAGATCTCGATGAAGGAGCGCGCGCGCGTCGAGGACTACTTCTGGCGCACGTGCGAGAAGATCCTGCGCATCACGCGCACCCTCGACTACGTGCCGGACGACCTCGCGAACCTCGAGCGCGACATGGCGGACACGTACTTCCTGAATTTCTCGCTGTTCCAGTCGGTGCCGGACAGTTGGGCCATCCACCAGCTCTTCCCGGTGTTGCCGCTGCACCGCCACAACGAGACCCCGACGCGCCGCGCGATCCTCGCGGACATCACCTGCGACTCGGACGGCAAGGTCGATCGCTTCATCGACCTGCGCGACGTCAAGCGCACGCTCGAGCTGCACCCGCTCAAGGGCAACGACCCCTACTACGTCGGATTCTTCCTCGTCGGCGCGTACCAGGAGATCCTGGGCGACATGCACAACCTGTTCGGCGACACGAACGTCGTGCACGTCGACATCGACGATGCGGGCCGGCCGCGCCTGACGCACGTGCTGCGCGGCGAACGCGTGCAGGACGTGCTCGAGTACGTCGAGTACTTCGAGACCGACCTGCTCTCGAACCTGCGCCGCAGCGTCGAGCGTTCGCTCGAGGAAGGGCGCATCACGTTCGAGGAATCGGCGCTCCTGTACCGCCGCTACGAAGCCGGCCTGCACGGCTACACGTACCTCACGCGCGAGCGCAAGAGTGGCGACGGCCCCGTCGTCCTGCAACCGACCCTGGCCTTCCAAAAGAGCGACTCTTGAAGATCAAAGCCGGCTGCATCGTCGAACTTTCCTATCAGCTCAAGGACGAAGAGGGCGCCGTCGTCGAACAGTCCGGCGCCGACGGCCCGATGAGCTACCTGCACGGCTACGGCGAGATCCCCTCGGGCCTCGAGGCCCGCCTCACAGGGGCCGACGTGGGCACCGCGTTCGAAGTGACGCTCGCACCCGGCGAGGCGTTCGGCGACTACGACCCCGACAAGATCCTCGCCGTCCCGCGCGACCAGTTCCCGGCCGACGCGGAGATCGTCCCGGGCGACACGATCACGGTCTCGGTCGCCGACGACGAGGACCCCGAGGCCGAGACGGGCGAGATGGACACGCGCGTGGTCGAGATCTCCCCCGAAGCGATCGTGCTCGACGCGAACCATCCGTACGCCGGCAAGCGCATGACCTTCGATCTGAAAGTGTTGTCCGTGCGCCCCGCGTCCGAGGAGGAGTTGGCGGAACACGAGGAATCGGACGAGGACGAGGACGAAGTCGAGGGCGAAGAGAAGGAATGACAGCATGATCACCTGCTTCGCGGCCCTGCTCCTCCAAGTCGGCCAGCCCCTCGCGAACGGTGATTTCGAGGCGACGACGTCGACCGGGGCGATTCCGCACTGGACGCTGGAAGTGGGAGCCAGAAACGGCGGGACCGACGCCGCCTCGCGGGTCGATCTCGACACTTCCGTGAGACACGGGGGCCAGGCGAGCCTGCATTTCTCCGGCGACGACAAGGTGCGTACCTGGCTGGCGGCGAGTCAGGAATTCGAGGGTCGGCCCGGCGCGACGTACACGCTCGGCGCGTTCGCGAAGACGCTGAACGTGCGCTCGGAGAAGGGCCAGGGCACGAACGTCCAGCAGTACTCGAACGCGTACGTCGCGATCTTCCTGCGCAGCGCCGACGGGCAGATCGTCGCCAAGGACTACGCGCGCGCGACGCTTCCGACGGCGGATTGGGAAAAGGTCACGGCGAAGGTGACGGCGCCCGAGACGACGCGCAGCGCGGAAGTCTACGTGTTCCTCTCGATGAGCGGAGACATGTGGGTCGACGACCTCGACCTCGACGTCGCGGGGGGCAAGGCGCTGCCGCCCCCCGAACTCGTGCTTTCCGAGGGGTTCGAGAACGCGACCACGATGCCGGCGCAGTGGAACGAGGTCCTCGGCGCGAGCAATGCCCCCGGAGGGCCGCGCTCGCTGATCGCCCTCGATCCGGACGTGGGCGAGAGCGGTTCTCCGCGGAGCCTGCACCTCTCGGGCGATGGCTCGACGACGAAGTGGTTCCAGTGCGTGCGCGAGTTCGAAGCACTGCCCGGCGACACGTTCTACCTCGCCGCTTCGTTCAAGACGAAGGACGTGCGCAAGGAAGGCCTCCAGTTCCCAAACCTCCACATGGGCTTGGCGTTCCGCGGCATGGACGGTCGCTCGCTCGGCAGCGCCGTGTACGCATCCGGTCCGCTGGGGACGAACGATTGGAAGCGCGTCGAGGCGAGGGCGCTCGCTCCCGAGGGCACGACCAAGGTCGAACTGTCCGCGTTCCTGTCGATGTCAGGTGATGCGTGGATCGATCGGATCGAGTTGAAACGCCGCGGCGGCGGCACGCCGGCATACGGCGATTGGATGACGATGGACTCGCAGCACGTCCTCGTGCGCTATCCGAAGGACCACCCCAGGCGGAGCGACATGCGCGCCTACGCCGCGAGACTCGACGCGGCCTACGAGGCAATCCGGACGAAGCTCGGGATCGACTTCAACGACAAGGTCACCGTATTCCTCTACGTCAGCGACGAGCAGGGTCGGCGCTTCACCGGCCGCACGCTCGCTTTCGCGGCTCCCGAGGATCGGACAGTGCACCAGAAGATCGACAACACGATCGGGCACGAACTCGTCCACGTCCTGGCGCTCGCGGTCGGCTACGCTCAAGTGCCCCTGTTCGGCGAAGGCCTCGCGGTGTGGCTCGACGGCGAGACCGAGCAGTCGCATCACGATCGCGCGGCGCAGTTGTTGCGCGATCAGAAGCTGCCGAGCCTGGAGAACTTGCTCGCTCATTTCCGCGCGGACGAGGCCGTGACCTACCCCGCTGCCGGTTCGTTCGTGGGCTTCGTGATCGAAACCTGCGGCATCGATGCACTGAAGCGCATCTACCTCGCGCCCGATCCGGTCGCCTCTGCGCCGGTGACGCTCGGGCACGGTCTCGACGAATTGGATCAGATGTGGCGCGGTTTCCTGGCGAGCAGGAAGTAGAGCGATGTTCCTCGCCTCCACACTCCTGCTGTTCGCGGCTCAGGATCCGAGCGTCGCTCACGACGCCGTCTCGCGCGTGCCGTCGTGACCAGTTTGACCCGGTGAGGGCAGCGCGGTCCGTGGGACCGCGGACGGACTACCGCTCGATCGCTTCGTCTTCGGCGCGCGCGTCATACCGGGCATTCCGGTCGATCGCGCACGCGTGCGCACGACGTTGACCTATGCGCTCTTGCCGGAGCTGCGGCTCGGACTCGAGTACAACCCGCTCGCGGACGACGTCGGCGTGCTCGCCAACTGGCGCGCGATCGCCGAGACGAACACGCGCCCCGCCTTGCTCCTCGGCACGAGCTCGGATCGCATCGGCACGGATTCGGGTCGTTCGTACTACGCGACCGTGTCGAAGGACCTCGAGAGCACACTGGGGCTCTCCGTCGCACCGTATGTCGGTCTCGCGTACGGAGAGGCGGACGAGGCGTTCGACCTCATCGGCGGACTCTCGATCCGCTGGTCGGAGCGTGTCTCGAGCTACCACTTGTGGGACGGCCACAACCTTCACCACGTGCTCGAACGCTCGTTCGGGAAGACCACGCTCGGCTTGGTGCTCGTCGACCTCGACGGCTCGTTCTACGCGGGCCTGTCGTGGAACATGGCGTTCGGCGGGCCGTGATCACGGGTACCGAGCCAGGCGCCGTCCGAGACGGTGCCGGCCTCGGCACCTCAACGCACGAGGACGTCGCGCCAGAACCCGGCCCAGGGGACCTTGGGCTCGCTTTCGTGGGTGATCCGCAGCACGATCGTGCCGCTGGCGGCCGACGCATCGAGCGGCACTCGGAAGCGCTGCTCCGCTCGATCGGCAGGCACGTGAGTGGCATCCAGAGCGAGCTCGAAGAGCGACGCGAGCGTTCCGTCGGCACGATGCAACTCGACTTGGAACCGCACGCGTGGAGCCTGTCCCATGGCGACGAGCTCGGAGTGGATGCCGAAGGCGCCCTCGACCTCCTGCGGCTTGGCGCCCAGCCCGAACTCGAGAGCCAGCCCGTCGCGCACCATGAGCACCGGCACGCCACCCGAGCGCCGCGACTGCAAGTCACTCGGCGCGACCGTCGTGCTCGGGGCGGTGCGGAAAACGTCGAACGGAGGAGCTGGCTGGGTCGATGGCGTGGGAGGCGCTCCCTCTCGGAACGGTCCCAGGCGGGCCGCCTCGAGGTCGTGCAGCACCCAACCGAAGCCCTCCGGCGAATAGTAGAAGTCGCGCCACCGCGTCTGGGCGAGTTCCTCGATCGAACGCCCGCGGCGCAGGTCCTCTTCGAACGCCTCCGCCCGCGTGCGTCGCAGCCGACCCTCGCGTTCTCCGGCGAGGAAATTCGGGAGCCAGCTCGCCGCCGCGAGCACGAACAGCACCCAGGCGAGAGCTCGACTCCAGCGGCGATCCCAGGCCAAAGCGGCCGCGACGCCGAAAGCGCACCACAGGGGCGCGGAGATCAGGCCGTAGCGCTCCAGGAGCCCCGCGCCGTCGCCGTCCATCGCGCGGCCGTAGCCGACCGCCAGCGCGGTACCCGTCATCGCCGCGATCACGACGGCGATGCCGATCGCCCGAGCGCGCGACGTGTCGCTTCCGAAGTAGGCCCAGACGAGCACGCCGAGCGTCCACACGAGGAGCGCGACCACGACCGCAGAGCCGAGCGGTCGCACCAGCACTGCCGTTTCGCCGATCCCGCGCGACATGAACTGCAGCGCCGTCTCGAGGAGGAGGCCGGGGGTCGGCGCACGGAAACCCGGGAGCACCTTGAAGTCGACGAAGTACCACGCCGTGAGCGCGGCGACGCCGAGGACGAACGCGAGTGCGATGCGGCCGGTCCTGCGCTCGCCGGCGTCCTGTGACAGACGTGCCGAACGCCAGACCAGGACGAACCACGCGATCCAGGCGACCACGTGCGGCAGGCCGCTTCCGCCTGAGAGTGGCAGCGCCAGCGTGACGAATCCCAATGCGATGACCCTCAGCGGTCCCGGGCGCTCGTCGCTGATCGCGACGAGGACCAGGCCAAGCACGGTCAACGCCGCGCAGAGCGAAAACTGCAACTGGAACGAGTTCAGCGTGTTCTCGGCCTGCGCGCCGTGCATCAACACCAGGGGGAAGAAAGCGTCGGTGAAATGCGCCCGTCCTCGGAGCCGCCGCGCGGTCGCGATGCACACCCATGCACTCGCGCTGATCAAGATGGCCGTGAGCCAGGTCCCGGCCCGCACGTCGTGCAAGCCGCCCACCGTCGCGAGCCAGGCGAGCTTCGGCAGCGGAATGCGGTGCTCGTTGTGCACCCACCACAGCTCGTGCGGATCGAACGGCACGTCCGGTCGCAGCATGCGCATCAGGATCCAGTCGTCGTTGAAGGGCACTTGCGTGCCGTAGACGATCACCTGGCGCACGAGCAGCAGCGCCAGCAGGAGCCAGGCACCGGTCGAGAACAGGGCATGCCGATCGCGGTGTTCGAGGATCCTCATGCGCAGGGAAGTGGATCGGGCGAGCCCGTCGCCCGCGGATCTTCCGCTCTGGTACGCTCAAGTGTCCAGCATGCCGAGCCGAACCGAATCGAAGATCCCCTACCCGCTCCCGCTTCCGGCGGACCGCGCTCGTACTGCCGACTCCTCGCGCCCCACGCTGATGGTGGTCGTCGACACCGAAGAGGAATTCGACTGGGAGGCCGGATTCGACCGCAAGAACACGTCGGTCGAGCACATGGCCGACATCGGTCTCCTTCAGGCCGTGTTCGACGAGTCCGGCGTCACGCCGCTCTACGTGGTCGACTTCCCGATCGCCACGCAGCGCGCGAGTCTGCTGCCGCTGTGCGACTTCATGTCGCGATCCCGGTGCGAGATCGGCGCGCACTTGCATCCGTGGGTCTCTCCGCCGTTCGAGGAAGACGTCAACGCTCGAAACAGCTATCCGGGCAACCTGCCGCGCGAATTGGAACGCGCGAAACTCGAACAGCTCGTCTCCGCGATCGAACGGAACTTCGGGCGCCGGCCGCGCGCCTACAAGGCTGGCCGCTACGGAGCCGGACCGAACACGACGGCGATCCTCGAGGAACTCGGCCTCGACATCGACGTCTCCCCCTGTCCGCCGTTCGACCTCGGCGGCGACGGCGGACCCGACTGGTCGAGCTTCCCGGTGGAGCCGTTCTGGATCGGGCCGCGGAAAAGCGTGCTGTCGATTCCGAACACCGGCGCCTACGTCGGATTCGTCAAGGACGGCGCGCACGGTCTGTACCGGCTGGCCACTTCGAAAGCGTTTGCGTGGGCTCGCGCCGGCGGGATCCTGTCCCGGGTCGGCGCCGTGGAACGTTTGTTCCTGTCTCCGGAAGGATATTCGCTCTCCGATCTGCGCCGTTTGACGCTCTCGCTCCGCGACCGCGGCGTTTCGCATTTCACGCTGAGCCTGCACAGCCCCTCGATCCGTCCCGGTTGCACGACCTACGTGCGAACGCTCGACGATCGGGCGAAGTTCCTCGACACTTGCCGCCGATACTTCCAGTTCTTCCAGGGCGAATTCGGCGGCGTCGCGACGACGACCGCGGAACTCCACGCCGCGGCCACCTCGAACAGGAAGCACTGAGTCAAGAGCTTGAAGATCCTCGGCATTTCTCCCCTCGACAAGGATTCGACTGCGTCTCTCGTCGTGGACGGGCGCGTGCTGTTCGCGGCCGGCGAAGAGCGCTTCACGCGGGTCAAGCAGTACGCCGGCTTCCCGCGCAACGCGATCAAGGCCGCGCTCGAGTGGACCGGTACGGACCCCGGCGAAATCGACGCGGTCGCGTACGCCTTCCTGCCGTGGGAAAAGGAAACGGAGCTCATCCAGACGGCGCTCGAGGAAGAGTCGAAGTTCCTGCGCGAGTTCGAGGAGCCGAACCTGCAGGCCCTGCTCGACGCGGCAGAGGCGCGCGTGCCGAATCGGACGCAGCCCGTTCACGGCCTGCGCGAGCCGAATCAGCGCATGGGCAAGGGTTCGATGAAGGAGCTCTTCTACCGCTTCGCCGGCGCCGAACGCGGGTTGTCGCGCTCCGTCGCCGCGCGCGCTTCCGCCGACTGGGGCAAGCGCGCGAGCGAGGACCACAAGCACTGGCAGGCGGAACTCGAAGCGGGTTTGAACGAGTTCGGGCTGCTCTCGAAACTGAAACGCGGCGAGCACCACCTGTCGCACTCCGCCAACGCGTACCTCGCGAGCGGCTACGAGCGCGCACTCGTCGTGACGCTCGACGGTTACGGTTCCGGGCTCGCAGGCTCGATCAGCCTCGGCGAGGGCGGACGCATTCGCCGCCTCCACAACCTGCGGTTCCCGCACTCGCTCGGCAGCTTCTACGAGATGGTGACGAGCGCGCTCGGCTTCCACCCCGACCGCCACGCCGGCAAGATCGTCGGTCTCGCGGCATTCGGCGATCCGCAGGTGCTCGCTGACGTGCTGCTCTCGCGCGTCGAACGCACGCCCGGTGACTTCAGGCTCGTCGAGAATCTGAACGTGCGCTTCGCGCAGCACCTGGCGGCGCGCTTCCCGATGATCGACGTCGCGGCGGCGTACCAGTACGTGCTCGAAGTGCTCGCGACCGAGCTGGTGCGCCACTGGGCCGAGAAGATGGGCACGGATCACGTCGTGCTCTCGGGCGGTGTGACGGCCAACGTGAAGATGAACCAGCGTATCCACGAGCTCGACTGCGTGAAGGCCACGTTCGTCTACCCGAACATGGGCGACGGCGGCTGCGGCTCTGGCCTCGCGATGCTGTACTCGTGGCCGGGCGGCGTGAAGGAGTCCATTCACGACGTCTACTGGGGCCCGAGCTACTCGCCCGAGGCGATCGAAGCCGAGCTGAAGCGCGCCAACTTGCGCTACGAGCGGCCGGCGCACCTGAACTCGGAGGTCGCGCAGCGCATCCACGCCGGCGAGGTGATCGGTCGCTTCGACGGCCGCATGGAGTACGGCCCGCGCGCGCTCGGCAACCGCACGATCATGTACCACGCTCGCGAGCCCGAGGTGAACCAGTGGCTCAACAAGCGCCTCGGCCGCACCGAGTTCATGCCCTTCGCGCCGGTGACCCTGTGGGAAGCGCGCGAACGCTGCTACGTGAACCTCGCCGGCGCCGAGCACGCGGCCGAGTTCATGACGCTCACCTTCGACTGCACCCCGTTCATGCGCGCGAACTGCCCCGCCGCGGTGCACGTCGACGGCACGGCGCGCCCGCAGTTGATCCGCCGCGAGCTGAACCCGGGCTACTACGACATCCTGAAGGAGTACGAGAAGCTGTCCGGCATCCCGAGCCTGATCAACACGAGCTTCAACATGCACGAGGAACCGATCGTGTGCTCGCCGAACGACGCGATCCGCGCGTTCTTGCTCGGCAACATCGACGGTCTCGCGATCGGCCCCTTCTTCGTGCCGCACCCTGAGCGTGCGACCACCAAGATCGGCTCGACGGCGAAGAAGTCCGAACCTGTCAGCGCGAAGGGGCGCTGAGCCCGTTCAGGGCAGCACGGTGAAACGCACCCAGTCCTGACTGAACTGCCGCGGCGCCAACTCGAAGCCCTGGAAGAACCAGGTCGTTCCCACCATCAGCGGGTTCGTCGAGATGTCGTAGTCGTAGGTGAGCCTGCCGGTTGCATCGGTCGTGCCGATCGATCGCGTCGTCATCGTCAGGCGATCGAGGTAGAGCGTGCCGCCCACGCCGGGTACTTGGAAGGGCGGGCCGGGACGTGGGGCGATGATGAGCAGCGCCGGAGAATTGGGCGATCCCTGGAGCGTGAAGCGCACCTTGTCACCGAGGCTTGGGATCCCGTGACCGACGAAATCCTCGTCTCCAAAGCGGTGCAGGTCGACCGTGCCTCCGCCGGCATAGGTGTTGGCGTGGACAGCCTTCGTGCCCACGAGAACGCGCCGACCGTTGGGACTCATGTCGACCGAGTACACCGAACCGGGGTAGTCGAAGGTCTGCACCGGTGCGTTCTGGTTGCGCTGGTACAGCCGCAATTCCGGCACGAGGCCGGCTTGATCCCCCCACAGGCCGACCGCGAAACGCTGGCCGTCGTCGGACATCGAGATGTCCGACACGACGTTCTGCAGCGTGCCTGCCCCGATGGCGGTGTCCGACATCGTCAGCGTCTTCGTCGGCACGTCGAGCGCCTGGATCACCACGCCGACGTTGAAGTCCCACAGGTTGAAGCCCGCGACGAGCGTCGAACCGTCGGCCGAGATGTCGATCTTCCCGCACACCGCCTGCCCGGGGACGGTCATCTGGTGCGTGTGCACGAAAGAGCCTCCCGGCGACCGCTCGTAGATGTCGACCGTGTTGAAGCCGCCGTATGCGAACACGCGGCCGTCGCCCGAGATCGCGTGGCAGTCGAGCGAAGTGAACAACAGGAAGTTCGCGATCGTCGCGTGGGACGCGACGTCCCACACGGTGCACGTGGTGCCCGAAGCCCAGTACACGGTCGAACCGTCATCGGAGAGCAGGAACGCTCTCAGTTGCGGGCCGCAGGGCAGCGTCGCCGTGTACGTCGGCACGCCCGAGAGCGGGTCGAAGATGGCGAGGCGGAGACTGCCGAGCGGATCGAGAAGACCGGCGACGATGCGCCGGCCGTCGCGCGAGACGAGGGCTCGCGCCGGGCCGTAGCCCGAGGTCGGGAAGGTGTACTCCCAGTCCGGACCGGCGGCGCTCGCCGCGGAGTACTTCGACACGATCGTCTGACGCGGCCCGGAGACGCCGGAGACCGGGAACTGCCGGCTGGAGACGAGCACACCGGCGTCCGCGGAGGCGTCGACGCGCGCGTCCTGGCTCGTCCACGGCTGCGGATCCGTCCACAGGGGCGCGAGTGGCATGACGTCGAGGCTCGAAATCAGTTCGGCGCGATCGGTGGCGGAGTCGAACTCGGTGAACGCCAATGTGCCGTGCTGACCGAGCGCGACGCTCTGGCCGACCCAGCCCTCACCCGCATCGGGCTTGCTCCACACCAGGCCCGCGTCGAGAGTCTGGATGACGACGGCCGTGGGGACCGGAGCGGGTGGGAGTGCTGGAACCTGTCCGCGCTGCTCCTCCGTCCACGCGTTCGCGCCGTCGACGTGGTAGATGCTGCGACGCCCCTCGATGGTCGTCTGCGCGAATGCGGGCGCGGCTACGAACAGCCAAAGCAGCACCTTCCTGGCCGAGCCAGGACCTGAGAGTCGTTGCATGCGGAAACCCGGGGGCCGGAGAGAGGAGAGAGAGGACCCAGAACGAGGCGTGCGAACAGAGCTAACCAGGATGATATGGGGAACTTGGCTCGTGTGATAGACCAGATTTCCTCGTGCGGGGTTCAATCCGCCGAATTCACTGCGTCTCGTCCCTGCGATTCGGGAGGCACACAAACGAAAGACGGCCCGGTGAAGGGCCGTCTTCGGATTCAGCAAGGTCGACGCCGAGCTCGCGCCCGGCGCCAACTCGGGATCACATGCCGTCGATCGCGAAGGGGAACGTCATGAAACGCTCGCCCTGGGCGTCGGAGAACGTCGCCAGGCTCTGGTGGATGCCGTTGAAGCTGTCGAACAGGGCGCCCGTGACGATCTGTCCCGGGTGCACCGTGACGGTCAGGCGCTGTGACCACTGGTCAGGGTTGGTCGGGAACACGAGCGGGTTGCTCATGACCGTCTCCATGTTGAACTGGAGCTGACCACTGGTGAGGTGCGGGATGCGCAGGCTCGGACGGTCCACCATCGTCACCGGGAAGATCAGGCGGATGTCGTTCAGGTGCGAGGTGAAGGCCGTCCCGCCGACCACGATGTTCGACGAGCCACCCTGGCGACCCAGGAACTGGTAGCACTCGGCGACGAGGATGTTGATCTTGCAGTTCGCGCTGCGGTTGTGGTTGTCCGTGATCGTGAAGTTGACCGACGTGACGCCGAGTTGGCCCACGGTCGGGGTCCACGCGAAGGTGCGGCAGACCGGGTTGCCCACGGCCGGGACCTGTGCGCTGAGGGTCGCGCCGGCGGGCAGGGCGCCCGACGTGATCGTGACCGTGTCAGCCGGGTTCGTGTCGCCGCCACAGACTTGGAACGTGAGCGGAACGGCCGCGGTGGCCATCAACGTCGAGCCGCAGGTCGGCGTCGGCGGGCCGAAGGTCGGCGGCGTGTTGACGAGGTACGTGTAGCAGACCTGGACTTGGGCGGCGGCTGCCGTCGTGAACTGCGTGATCAGGTTGCCGCTGCCGGTCGCGATGGAGCTGCCGACGGCCGTGACCGGGAGCACGATGTTGCCGGGAGAGCCGGCCGGACCCGAGAAGAGCACGAGGTCCGACGCCGGGGGCGGCGAGGTCGCGCTGTTCGTCTGGTTCGCCGTGATACCGAGGTGCTGGGTGCCGGACGTGCCGCCGAAGTCGATCACGCCGTCGAAGGACGTAAGGCTGTCGTTGAAGTTCGCGATCGGGATCGTGACGACGATCACCGACAGGTCCGGACGCGTGAGCGTCAGCGTGGCCTGGAAGTTCGTCTGGACGACGGTCGCCGCGGAGTCGGTGCTCTCGAGCTTCACGGCACCGGCGATGTTGCCGCCGAGTTGGAAGCTGATCGACTGCAGCGTTCCGAGTCCGGTGTCGAACTTCGACACGGAGACGGTGTTGCTCCAGTTCGTGGCCGTGAGCGGGATGGAGCCGTTGAAGCAGACCGTCTGGGTCTGCGCCGAGGCTTGAGTGGCGAAGAGCGCAGCGCCAAGGGCGAGGCCGGAGAGGACGGAGAAGCGGGTCATGGAGAAGACTCCCTGATGCCAGGAGGCGGAGGTATGGGACGCCGAGTACGCACTCGGGCCGGGGGCTGAATCTAATCCGATGCTATCCCAGCGTGGCCACCGCGCAAGGTCTTCCGCATGGAAAAGAGAGCATGAAACGCCCCTAACAGCTCGTTCTGAGGGCGAAAACGGGCCGCCCGGAATGGCCGGACTCGTGGCGGAATCACCCTCTCCGCGGCCCCGGCGCCCCTTTTTGGGCGATCCTAGTCCCGGGGAATGCGGAACCCGTGGGCTCGGCGCAACAGGCGGCGCGAATCAGCCTGAAACCGGTCGCCGCGGACATAGCTCGCCATGCGATCGAGGTAATCGAGTGGCAGGGCCACCCCGTAGAACGCGAGGGCGGCGACCTTGAGGTCGCACGCAATGCCGCTGAACTCGAACACCGGCATGAACATGTCGAGGACCGCGATCACGAGGAACAGGACCACCGCGAGATCGAAGTTGGTCACGATCGCGCGCAGTACCGAGAGCGGCCCACCGAACTCGAAGGGCGTGAATTCGCCGGGCAGATCGCCGTCGACGTCGAGTTCCGCATGCGTCGTTCCACGCGTCAACTGCTCGACCAGCTTCCTGCGCTCGGACCTGTCGCGGAGCAGGACATAACGCGCGTTCAGGATGATCGCGGCGTCGTAGAGGAACTTGCCGAACAGGGTCGCGAGCAACGCGCTGATGCCGAACAGGAAGGCCCAGTCCCGCCCGGTGATGCGCGCGGCGTGGAAACCGAGCGCCACGAAGAATGCGGACTTCACGTACAGGTGGAACATGAAGTCGTGGAACCCCCACACGAGCTTCTCGGTGCCGTGGTAGCGCGCTACCTCCCCGTCGACGCAGTCGAGGATGTAGTACGCCACGAGACTCGCGAATCCGGCGACGGCCCACCATCCGCCGAATGCCGTCATCACGGAACCGACGAGCCCGAGCACAAGGAATCCGATCGTCGCGACCGTCGGTGACAGTCCGAAGCGGATGAAGAGCCGGGTGACGTGGATCGAGATGCGGTCCCCGAACAGGAAGCCCGCGACGTCGTTGTACTTGCGGACCGGTTCCTGGACTCGCCGCCGGAGTTCGTGGATCGGATCGACGTTCGTCAAGCAAAGCTCGGCGCTCGGGTGGGCGCCGCATCACCTCAGGGGGAGCGCACGGTACGCGCGGCGCGCATGGTTCTCCAGATCTCCCTGATCTTGTCTTTCTCGTCACGCGCGAGATAGCCGGAGGCGAAGAGGATCACGGGCAGAAGCGCGACCAGGACGAACTTGGCCGCGACGACGGCCGGCAGGGACCAGTCCGGAATCGTCGCGGAAAGGACGTAGAGGCCAGCCGAGATCGCGATCGGCCAGGCGATGCGCCGCAGCTCGTAGCCGATCGGCATCAGGCGCTCGGCCGCGACCCAGGTCGTGATCGAGAGCGACACGAAGGTCACGAGCGTGGCGAGCGCCGCCCCCATGTAGCCGAGCCGAGGCACGAAAAGCGCGTTGAGGACGATGTTCAGGACCGCTGCTCCGCAAGCGATCACGCCGACCGTCCAGGTGCGCTCGCGGCGGTAGAAGATGGTGCTGAGGATCTGGTAGAGGCCCCAGAACAGGTATCCCGTCGCCACCACCGCCAGCGCCGGCCAGGCGCCGTGGAACTCGCGCGCCGACATCGTGACCACGAGTTCGCGGGCGAAGACCGCGAGCGTCAGCGTGACGGTGCACATCGCGAGGTTGAAGTAGGTCAGGACCTTGCGCGTGACCTCGCGCAGTTCCTCGTCCGACTTGAGCGAGAACGCGAACGGGAACCAGATCAATCCGAAGGCTTCCAGCAGCACGGCGTTGCCGATCCCGCCGAGCTTGTACGCGAGTCCGTACAAGCCGACCTCGGATGCGCCACAGAGGTGCTGGACGAAGAATCGGTCGGCCTGGTGCAGGACGAACATGCACAAGCCGGAGATGAAAAGCGGCGCGGAATACACGAACAGCCGGCGCGCCATCGGCCACGAGAAGCGCAGACCGACTCTCTTGACGATGACGGCGACGAGCACGAGCGCGATCAGGGCTTCGCAGCCGAGCACGCTGTAGAAGGCACCCATGTAGGTGAGGCCGAGGATCAGGAGCCACACCTTCAGGCCGATCTCCAGCAGCATCTTCACGGTCGTCAGCACGCCGTACGTGATCGAGCGCTCGAGGATCTGCAGCCAACGCAAGCCGACCTGGCCGAGCGTCTGGAAGAAGAGGATCGCGAACACGGCCACGAGGGCGGGGGCGTACGCGGACGATCGGAAGAGGAGATCCGCGGCCGCGTCCCGGAACACCCAGGCCAGCGCGAGAGCGCCGCCGGTGCTCGCCGCGAGCAGGATCATCGTCGTCGTGACGAGTGTGCCGCGCTCGGCTTCGGTGTCGTACTGCGCGTGGAACCGCGTCATGCCGTGCAGGAGGTTGATCCCGAGCACTTGCGCCGCGATGGCGATCGTCACGCTGCCGATCTCCAGCACGCCGTAGTTCGCCGTGGAGCCGATCCACACCGTGACGAACGGCAGGAGGACGAACCCGATGACCTTGTTCACCGCCGGCCCGAGCGCGTAGATGAACGAGTGCTTCCCGAGCCGTTTCAGTGCCGCGTAGATCATTCGCGCTCGCGAGGGTCGCAGAGCGAAGCGCGCCGTTCAACGAACCACGGCGGGCAACGACTCCAAGACCCCTTCCGCCGTGTGCCGCGCTCCGAGCGGAAAGGGCCTCGGAGACGGTGCCTGCCGCGGTTCGTCAGGGCGGATCGGTGGGATGCGCTTCGTGAGCGAGCGCTTCGGCCGCCGCGTGCCCGAGCCAGCCTTGGACCGCGCCGTGCACGAGGTAGAGCACAGGCGTGATCAAGACCGCGATGACGAATTTGTAGACGTAGTTCGTGAGCGAGATGACGGCCGCGCGGCCGGCGCTCATGTGCTCGTTGCCCAAGAGCTCGGGGATCACGACGAACGCGAGGTAGATGACGATGCCCGTGTCGATGAGCTGGCTCACGACGGTGCTCCCCTGGCTGCGCAGCCAGAGCATCTTCCCGCCGGTCTTCTTCCGTAGCCAGGTGAACGTCCAGGCGTCGACGAACTGAGCGACGGCGAAGGCGACGAGGCTCGCCGCGACGATCGTGGGCGTCTGACCGAACGCGATCACGTAGGCCTGGTGCGCGGTCTCCTCCGAGTAGTTCCCGCCGAATACGACGGTCGGAGCCTTCGTCGCGCCGATCACGATCGGCTGCAGGATCACGTTCACGCCGATGGCGAGGAAAGTGAAGACGCGCACGATGCGGCGACCGAAGTACTCGTTGATGATGTCGGTCAGGATGAACGTGAGCGGGAAGGCGAGGATTCCCGCCGTGGCCACGAAATAGTCGTCGTCGGAGAGCCCGATCGAGCGCGGCGTCACCCCGAACAGCGTGAACTTCCACAGCTTCGCGCCGAGGATCTCGGCCACGACGAAGAACCCCACGAACAGCGCCAGCAGCGTGAGGAGCAGCACCTCGCGGCGGTTTTCGTCCTTCGAAGCGTGCATCTGGTTCCTTGTCTAACCGCTGCTCGCGCCTCGGACAACGCTCCGCTAGACTCCCCCACCCCCATGCAAGTCCTCGAACAATTGAAGGCGATGAGCCCCGAGCGCTTCATCGCGATCTATCAGAGCCTCGAATTGAACGGCTTCGGCCCTCTCGACAACGAGGTCGCGAAGTCGTTGAAGTTCCGCCCCATCGCGGTGAAGAAGCTGCCGATCGCCCAGCGCGCCAAGCGCGCGCGGATGCTGCTCGAGACCTCCGCGAACGCCGAACTCGCCTACGAGGTCTTCGGCGCCTACCTGATCCGCAACCACAAGGGCATCGTCACCGGATTCCTCGACAAGACGGGCGTCGCCCACGAGGACGGCATGATCCAGGACCTCGACAACGGGGTACCCGAGAAGGCGAAGATCGCCCCCGCCGTGGCCGAACTCGACAAGAGCTTCCCGCCCGAGGACGTCACGCTCTACTTGTCGATGTGCGCGCAGCAGTGGAACCAGTTGCCCGAACTCGACGCTTTGTGGCGGAAGCGCTCGAAGTGATCCGACTCGAGGCCCGCGGCTGACAACGCGGGCACACGTGCGTGCCGCGCTGGCCGACGACGAGCCGCTGGATGAGCGTTGCGCAGACCCGACACGGCTGCCCGTCGCGGCCGTACACGCGGAACTCGTCCTGGTACTGGCCGGGATTGCCTTCCGGCGTCCGGTAGAAGACGTCGAAGCTGGAGCCCTCGCTGTCGATGGCCCGCTGGAGCACGCGCCGGATCTCCGCGTGCAGGCGCGCGGAGGCGGCCGGATCCACGCGCTCCGATCGCGCGAGCGGATGCAGGCCGGCTCCGTGCAGCGATTCGTCGACGTAGATGTTGCCGAGCCCCGCCACGAAGGTCTGATCGAGCAGGAGCGACTTCAGCACGCGCCGGCGGGCTCGCAGCGCATCGAACAGCCACTGTGCGGTGAACGCATCCGAGAGCGGCTCCGGGCCGAGACCGCCGAGGACCTTCGCCGGATCCGCCACGAACTCGAAGCGCCCGAACTTGCGCACGTCGACGAAATGGAGCACGCGCCCGTCGTCGAGGGCGAGCTCGACCTTCTTGTACGGCCCGGGGTCGAACGTGCGCGGCTCGACGTGCACGCGTCCGGTCATGCGCAGGTGACCGACGATCGCGCCGACCGGCTCGCGCGCGCGTTCGAGGTCGAGCACGAAATACTTCGCCCGCCGCCAGACGCGCACGATCCGCGCGCCGACGACGCGTTTCTCGAAGTCACGCGCGACGACGGTGCGCCGCCAGTGCACGCGAGCGCCCGTGATCGTCCGCCCCTCGAGGCGCGGGCGAATCGAGCGGACGACGGTCTCGACCTCGGGCAGTTCCGGCACGGCGCTCCTACTTCGCGCTCTCGAGAACGGGCAGGTCGATCCTCGACGCGTTCCAGACCGCGACGCGAGCCGGCACGAAGTCGGCCTCGCGCGCGTCGTAGATGCTCGGGACGAACGTCTGCGGATTGCGGTCGACGAGCGGGAACCAGGTGCAGTGGACCTGCACCATGATCCGGTGTCCGGTCCTGAAAGTGTGCAGGACGTCCTGCAGGGGGACCTCAACCTCGGTGAGTCGCTCCGGGACGAACGGCTCGGGTTTCGAGGGATCGTTGCGGAATCGCCCGCGCACGACCTCGCTGCGCACGAGCATCTGATAGCCGCCCATGTGCTGTCCGGGGGCGAGCGCGTCGTCGCCCTTCGGATCGGGCGCGTCGTTCGGGAACACGTCGATCAGCTTCACGATCCAGTCGCCGTCCGTGCCGGACGTCGTGACCAGGAGCTTCGCGACGATCGGACCGGCCACCGTGGAGTCTGCGTCGAGCTTCGGCGTCTGATACGCGACGACGTCGGGCCGCGAAGCGAGGAAGCGCTGGTCGTCGGTCATGTACTCCTTCGTCATCGTGGTCGTGATCGCCTGTGTGAACGGGACCGGATGCGCGGGGTCGCTGGTGTACGACTCGCAGGGCGGCCCACCCGCGTTCGACATCGAGCTCGAGAGCTTGCCTCCGGCTTCCAGCCAGTAGCTGCGGGCCCTGACGCCCTTCGGAGGCCACGCGTCGAAGGCGCGCCACTGGTTCGCTCCCGTGTCGAACACGTTGGCCTCGGCGGGCAGCGGTACGTCCACGTCCCGCAAGTGGTGCTCGAAGAACGCGAGCTCCATGTCCGTGCGGTAGCGCAGCGACGATTTCTCGCCGAAACGCGCCTGTCCGAGCCTGTCGCCGTCCGTCCGCGCCCATCCGCCGTGGATCCACGGCCCCATCACGAGCACGTTGTAGACGCCTGGATTCAAAGCCTCCACCGCGCGGTACGTGTTGAGCGCGCCGTACAGATCCTCCGCGTCGAACCAGCCGCCTACCGTCATCACGGCCGGCGCGACCGCCCGGAGGTGCGGCAGCAGATTGCGCGCTTGCCAGAATTCGTCGTAGTTCGGATGCAGGACGACGTCGTTCCAGAAGCGCACCTCGCCCTTGAACCACTTCGCGTTCACGTTCGAGAGCGGACCGAGGTCGAGGAAGAAGCGGTATCCGTCGGGCGTGCCGTGGTCGAGCCCGTACGAACGCTTCTTCGTCGGCTCCGGTCGCGGGCGCCCGAATCCGTGCAGGAAATTGAAGGCATGCGGCAGGAACAGGGCTCCGTGGTGGTGGAAGTCGTCGTACCACCAGTCGGCGATCGGCGCTTGCGGCGAGACCGCCTTCAGGGCCGGGTGCGCGTCGATCATGCCGGCCGCGGCGTAGAAGCCGGGGTAGCTGATGCCCCACATGCCGACGCGACCGTTGTTGTTCGCGACGTTCGCGACGAGCCATTGAATCGTGTCGTACGCGTCGGTCGATTCGTCGATCATCCGCGCCGAGCGCTTCTCGGGGAGCTGCGGTCGCACGTCTACGAACTCGCCCTCGCTCATGTACGCGCCGCGCACGTCCTGTACGACGAACGCGTAGCCCTTTTCGTGGAACAGCGTGCTCGGCCCGAGGATCTCGGGGAATTCGTTCTCGCCGTACGGACTGCACGAGTACGGCGTGCGGCGCAGGAGGATCGGGGACTTCCCTGGCGCGTCCTTCGGCTCGAAGACTGCCGTGAAGAGCTTCACCCCGTCGCGCATCGGAATCATCACTTCGCGCTTGGAGTAGTGCTCCGAGAGCCACGCCCTGCCGGTCGGGTCCCCGGCGAACCCGGGCGAGGCGAAGAGAGTGCACACGACGAGGCAATGGGCGAAACGCGGGATTCCGAGGGCCGACATGCGCCAGATGCTACGGATCCGCTCGCGTTCCGGGGAGTTTGCCGCGCAGGGAGAATGAGCTTTGCTGCCGCGAGCCCCCGGACTCTCGGGCGCGAAGCACTCGAGCCGTCCACGACTCGGTGCGCGCGGGGAGCCCGCGGAGATCATAGAGTCTAGGCACGTACCCACTCCGCTCGCACGAGATCTCCACGATGAAGTCGACGACGAAGCAACACTCCCCGCTGCGCGATGTGCCCTTCATGGGCGTGATCTGGGTCGTTCACGAAGCGAGCAAGCTCGGCTTCACGAACGGTCACCCCGACTGGTGCAATCTCGGGCAGGGGCAGCCCGAGGTCGGGGACATGGCGGGCGCCCCGCCGCGCATCGATTCGGTCGAGATCCGGCCGGAGGATCACGCATACGGTCCGCTCGGCGGCACGATCGAACTGCGCGAGGCGATCGCGGCGCACTACAACCGGCTCTACCGCGCCGGGAAGCGCTCGCAGTACACGGCTGCGAACGTGTGCGTCGCGCAAGGCGGTCGACTGGCGCTGACGCGCATCTTCGCGGCGCTCGGGCACGTGAACGTCGGCTACCAACTGCCCGACTACACCGCGTACGAGGACATGTTCGACGCGCACATGTCGCGCCTCACGCCGATTCCGATTCGTGCTCGCGAGGAGGACGGGTTCCGCGTGACTGCCGAACGGCTGGCGCATGAGATCGACGAACGCGGACTGTCCGCGTTCGTGCTCAGCAACCCGTGTAATCCGACGGGCAACGTCATCCAGGGCGCGGAACTCGCGGCGCTCGTGAAGACGGCGCGGGAGAAGGAGACGCTGCTCGTCCTCGACGAGTTCTACAGCCACTTCGTCTACACGCCGGAAGGCAAGCCCGGCGCGGGGCCGGTGAGCGCGGCGCCGTTCGTCGACGACGTCGATTCCGATCCGGTCCTGCTGGTCGACGGGCTGACCAAGAGCTTCCGCTATCCGGGTTGGCGCATCGGCTGGGTCATCGGGCCCGCGCCGATCATGGAGACCCTGTCGCGCACGGCGAGCTCGATCGACGGCGGCCCGTCGCGCATCGCCCAGCGCGCGGCCTTGAAGGCGCTCGAGCCGGCCAGGGCGGATCAGGAAACGACGGCGCTGCGTGTCGAGTTCGCCAAGAAGCGCAACACGATGGTCGAGCGGCTGGAGGCGCTCGGCATCCGTTTCGCGGCGCGCCCGACCAGCACGTTCTACGGCTGGGCGTGCCTCGATCGCCTGCCCGCCCCTCTCGACGATTCGATGACGTTCTTCCGCCGCGCGCTCGAGCTCAAGGTGATGACGGTGCCGGGCGAGTTCTTCGACGTGAACCCGGGCAAGCGCCGGCGCGGCGCATCGCCCTACCGCTCGTGGATGCGCTTCTCGTTCGGACCGCCGATGCACAATCTCGCGCTGGGGCTCGATCGACTCGAACGCGTGGTCCGCGGACGCTGAATGGACGAACGCGGGGTGCAGGACCGACCGGGGAGCGGCGCCGCGCGGGGCCGACGCGAGACGTTCGCTGGAGCGCTCGTCGTCGCCCTGTTCGCGCTCTTCTTCCTGCGCCGGCCCATCGCCGAAGTGGGCGATGGCGTGTATGGGCCGCACGACTTCTCGCAGAGCTTCGCGCTGACACGCGTCGACGACGGCGCGGAGCCCGCGAATCCGGCCTTGCAGCACGCGTGGGCCACGCACCAGACGTGGCTCGCGCTGTCGGCCAGGCATGTGGCAGGCGGCGAGCTGCCGACCTGGAACGGCTTCAACGGCGGCGGTATCCCCCACCTCGCGAACCCGCACACGGCCGTTTTCTCGCCGTTTTCCTGGAGTTTCCATGTCTTCGACCTCGCGTGGGCGTCGCTGGTCGCGGCCTTCGCGAAGCTGTTCGTCGTGGGCTTCGCCACGTTCCTGTTCCTGCGCGAAGTGCGGATCGCCTTCGCCGGCGCGCTGGTCGGCGCGCTCGTGTTCATGTTCTCGGGCGCCGAAATTACGACGCTGCTGTTGCCGCAATCCAGCACCGTGATCCTGCTCCCCTTCGGACTGTTCCTCGCCGAGCGGTTTGCGCGCATCGTCGAAGCCTCGCTCGAAGCCCGCCCGAGAGGACCGGTGAGTGGAACGCGCCTCGTGCGCGTGTCCATCGCCTTCGCGCTCGTGATCGCGGCGTCGTTCTTCGGCGGAGCCCTCGACACGTTCCTGTTCTGCGCAGCCGTCGTCGCGGCGTGGATCGTGGCGCGACTCTCGGCCATCGCCAGACGCGGAGCCTTCGACCTCCCGACACGCCGCGAGATCGGCTTCGCCGCGCTGCACCTCGCCGGCATCGCGGTGGCAGCGTCGCTCGTGTGCGCGATCCAGGCGCTGCCCTACCTCGAGTATGCGGGGAACGCGCGCGTTGCCCCGCTCGTGTCGAGCGACTACGCGCTCCCGTCGTGGCCGCTCTTGCTCTTCCCGAACCTGTTCGGCAACCCGGCGAGCGCGAACTGGTTCGGCCCGGGGTTCCACGCGCCCGATTTCATGACGTTCGCGGCCGTCGCGTCGGGCGCGCTGCCGATCATGCTCGCGGTATTCGGCTTCAGCGCGACGCGTCGCGAGCAGATGGGTTGGTTCTTCGCGGCGGTCGCCATCGCGGGGTTCTGCGCTGGCACCGGATTGCTCGGACACGGCCTGTTTCAAGGCCTCTTTCCGCTCCAGGGCGAGCCGGAGATCCAGCGCGCCGTCGTGCTGTTCCCCTTCGCGATCGCGGTGCTCGCCGCGCTCGCCATCGATCGCGTCGCCGCGGGTGGTCCCGTCACTGGACCGTTCGGCGCGCTCTGCACCTTTGCGGCAGCCGCGGCGGTCGTGCTCTTCGCGCGCGGGATGGCGCAGCGCACCCTCGAAACGGCGCTCGACGATCCACGTCTCGTCGGGGACCGCGTCTGGCACGCCGTCGCGAGTTCGGCGCACATGGATTTCGTGGTGGGGACGTTCCTCCTGGGCATCGGGCTCTTCGCACTGGCGACCACGATGCGCCGTGGCCGCCCGCGTGCCCTGTGCCTGCTCGCCATCGCGCCCGTGGCCTACGCGCAGGTCGGCTCGGTCCTGGAGGACTTCAACCCCGTGACGCCCGACCGATACGTCCTGCCGCGCACGGACGGCGTGGACCGTCGCGACGGCACGGTGGGGATGCGGAGCTCCGTCGTGCTCGGCGACGTGGACGTACCGCCGTCGGTGAACGCGCTCTACGGCTTGCGCTCGCTCGGGGTGAACGATCCGTTCCACGTGCGACGCTTCGACCAGTTGCACGAGGCCATGTTCGTGCCGCGCGGGGAGTACGGCGTCGTGACGCGGACGACACGACACGCGCTCGAGGTGTTCGGAGTCGAATGCGTGTTCGCCGCGAACGGATGGCCGTCCGTGGATACGGAGTTCGACGGCGCGCCGCCTCCCGCCGGCGCGCAGCGGGAAACGGAGGCTCTGGGGCCGAATTCGGGCGTCTCGCAGTACTTCACCCCGCCCGCGGACGGCATTCGGGCGCTGCGTTTCCCGTGGATCACGAGCGGCGTGCCGAACGCGCACGAGTACGGCGTCACGGTCGATGACCTCGACACCGGCGAGCGGCTCGTCGGACTCGTCGTGACGCCGTGGTCGGTTCGGCCTGCGGGTCGCGCCATCGTCGACTGCATCGTCCCGTTCCCGCGCGATGCGAAAGTGCAGGGGCACGCGCTCCTCCTGCGCGTGACGTCGAGCAGTGAGGCGCGAGCGGGAGTCTCGTACGCGATCGGTTGCCGCACGGATCGGTACGACCTCCCCTCGACCTGGCGGGCGACGCAGGGCGAGCGCGTGCTCGAAGGCCAGGTCGATCTCGATCTGTCGTACGGATTCGACGCGCTGCGCAAGGTCGATCGAGTCGGTCCGTTCTCCCTGTTCCAACTCGAGGACGCGTCACCGCGCTTTCGGACCGTGGGTTCCGCGCGTGTCGTCGCCGACGACGGTGCTTCCTGGCAGAGCGTGCTCGATCCCGCGTTCGACGCGCGGAGGGAAGTGATCCTCGAGAGCGCACCGGGGGAACTCGCGTGCCGCGGATCGATCGCGGACGAAGCAGGAGCGAAAGTCGAAGTGCTCGACGACCTCGACGGCCACGCGCGCTTGATCGTCAAGCGCAAGACCGCGGGTTTCGTCGTCACGCCGATCGCGTGGTATCCGGGCTGGAGGGTCAAGGTGAACGCCGCTGAGACGCGACCGTTGTGCGCGAACTACGCGTTCACCGCGGTGGCCGTGCCGGCCGGCGAATCCCTCGTGGAGTTCGAATACGCGCCGAAGAGCGTGAGGAAAGGCTCGATCCTCTCGATCGTCGGGTTGCTCTCGCTCCTGGTCGCGTTCGCCTTCACGGTGCAACCGGAGCGTAGAGCGTGAGCGGCGCCCATCCGTGCGTCGCGGCCCGCCCGCGCTTCGAGTTGCTTCTCGCCGCGCTCGTATCCGCGGTGCTCGCCGCATGGTTCCTGTGGACGCCGATCACGCGGCTAGGCCGCGAGACGCTGTCGCCGGTCGACGCGTTACAGCAGTCGCCACTCCTCGTGGTCGATCCGAGCTGGCGTCCCGGCAACACGTCACAGGTGGACGTGGCGACGGAACACCAGGCAGCGTACGTCCTCGATCGCCGCAGCTTCGAGCGCGGGGAATGGCCGCTGTGGGATCGCTTCACAGGATTCGGATCGCCGCACCTCGCCGATCCCGACGCGGCCGTGCTCTCCCCGTTCACGTGGCTCCACTGCGTGCTGCCGCTCGATCGAGCCGCGCTCGCCGGAGCATTCCTGAAACTGTTCCTGGCCGGTTTCCTCGCCTACGGATTCCTCGCCGCGCTCCGCCTCGCTCCGATCGCGTGCGGTTTCGGCGCGATCTCGCTGCTGTTCAGCGGCACCGTGATCGAGCAACTGGGGAGACCGCGATCGGCCGTCGCGCTCGCGTTGCTCGGCGGACTCTGGGTGCTCGAACACCTGGCGCATTCCATCGAGCGCGATCCGCCTCGTCTCGAGCCACGCCTCACTCGACTCACCCACCCCCGCCACGCCGCCGTGTTCGCCGCGATCATCGCGTTCGGTGTCGCCGCAGGGGATCCGCAGGCTTGTGCGTGGACCGTGCTCCTGCTCGCCGCGTTCGCCGCAGCCCGCGGCCGGCTCATGTGGAAGCGCGCCGAAGGCCGGCCCGGAGCAGGCGTCGAGATCGCGGCGATCGGCGCGCAGTTCGCGCTCGTCGGCGCGTTGGCCGTGTCCGCGTGCGGCCTCTTCGTCGTGCCCTTCGCGGAGTTCCTCGGCGAGAGCGCGATCCTGCGCGAGCGGTTGATCCACGGGGTAAGCGCGCTCGCGCGCGAGACCCTCGCTTGCAGCGTGTTCCCGCGCCTCTTTGGTGATCCGGCGGCGTCGCCGTCGAGCACGCTCGCGGCGTTCGTCGGGCCGCTCACGCTGTTCTGCGCGATCCTGGCGCCGTTCGTGGTCCGCCGCCGGCGCGTGCTCACGTTCTTCGCGGTCACGGCGCTGGCGTGGACCGCGTGGGCAGTCGACGCTCTCGGCGTGCTCACGTCTCTCGAGCGAATGCCTGTGTTCCGCCTGGTTTCGATCGAGAGCGGCCTGTCGGTCCTCCACGTCGCGCTGGCGGCGTGCGCGGCGCTCCTCGTGCACCACGTCATGGCGCGCGGGCCGAGCCGAAACGTCGTCGCGGCGCTCGTCACGGCGTGCGCCGCGCTGACGTTCCTGTTCGTCGCACGAGCGGGCGCGTCGAGTCTCGTGCGCGACGTTTTCCGCGCGTTGCCGGACGATGCTTCACGCACGGAGCTCGCGTCCGCGTCGGCGGAACACATGTCCGTGACATGCACATGGTTCCTCGCAGGTGCGCTCTGCATCGCCGCGGCCTTCGTGCTCATCGATCGGCGGCTGCGATTCGCGGCTCTCGCCTGCGCCGTCGCCGTCGTGATCGCTACGAACGCCGTGCCTTTGCGCGGGTTGTGTTCGACCACTCCCAATGCGCTGCTGTTCCCGCGCACGGCGGCAATCGACGACCTGCAGGCTCGAGTCGGAGCCCACAGGCCGGTCTTCATCGGCGAAACGCCGATGCCGCCGCGCGTGGGTGCCCTCTTCGGGCTCGAGTCCCTCGCCAACGTCGACGGCTCGAGCCTCGAGCGGGTCCGCGAACTGCGCGCCGCGCTCTTCGCGGCGGACGCGGACGGAACGGACGTGCGCTGGGCGTCGCGACGGGGGCTGCGGCTGTTCGGGATCGATCGCGTGCTCCAGCAAGGCGAGTGGATCGGCGTCGACACGTGGACTGGATTCGCAGAAGAGGACTCCGGCGCGGAGTTCCTGACCCGCCCGCTCGTCCCCGACGCCGATGTCGAGTTCGACTTCCGCTACCTCGACGAACGGACGAGCGCGCTGCGCGTCGTATTCGAGACCGGTGGTCGCCCGCTCGTCCAGAACATCGAGTTCAACCTGGAGGATCGGGGCACTCGCCAACGCCTGGCGCAGCACGTGCTGTCGCCGAACTTCGCGGATCCCAATCGCGATGCGCGCGTGTCCGCGATCGTTCCGCTGCCGCATCTCGCCGACTGGAGCACGCGCGAGCTGCGCCTCGTGATCCGCTCCAACGACGGCGTCGCAGAGACGGCGTGGTCGCTCGTCGCGCGGCGTGATTGGAGGACGATCATGAATGCCGGCGTGTGGCGCAAGCACGGCGTCGCCGCGGCTCCGCCCTGGCTGCGCCATCCGGATTTCACGGGATTCGCGGCCCGACAGGACGGGCGTGAGCTGAAAGGCTCGATCGTCGTCGACATGACCTGGAACGCGGACCTTTTCCGCGAGGACGGTTCGACCGGAGCGCTGCGTGTGCTCGATTTCGTCGAAGGTACACCGGCGTACCGCACGGTGTCGCGAGCACTCGCCCCGTACGACGAGCGTGACGCCCTCGAGATGGCGATCGACCCGACGTTCGATCCCCGATCCGCCGTCGTGCTCGAGGACACCATCTTCGACGCGGGCACGACCGATCTCGTCGTGAACGAACCGGTCGAGGTGGTCGCGGTGGGACCGCGCTCCGTCCGTCTCCGCACGACACGCACTCGACCCGGCTGGCTCGTGAATTCGACACCCTGGTATCCGGGATGGCGAGCGCGGGTGAACGGCGTCGAGAGGCCCCTCTTGCGCGCGAATCACGCCTTCGGAGCGGTCGCCCTCGATGCCGGTACCGCCGACGTCGTGCTCGAATACGACCCGTGGAGCGTGCGCGTCGGGATCTGGCTCAGCTGCATCGCGCTCGCCGCGATCTCGACCTGGTTGTTCCTGTCGCGCGGTTCGGGCTTGTCGCGCGACGTTCGAGCGTCATGATGGGCCGCGCCCGGCTCCCGCCATGCAGTACGGATTCCTGATCGACCACCGCCGCTGCATCGGCTGTCATGCGTGCACCGTCGCGTGCAAGTCCGAGAACGACGTGCCGGTCGCGAGCTTCCGCACCTGGGTCAAGTACCAGGAAAAGGGCCGCTTTCCCGCGGTGAAGCGCCACTTCGCGGTGCTGCGCTGCAACCACTGCACGAAGGCGCCGTGCGTCACGATCTGTCCGGTCAACGCGCTCTCGAAGCGCAAGGACGGCATCGTCGACCTCGACCGCGACGCGTGCATCGGCTGCCGCGCGTGCATGCAGGGCTGTCCGTACGACGCGATCTACCTGAACGAGGACACGGGATCGGCTGAGAAGTGCCACTTCTGCGCGCACCGCGTCGAGAAGAAGCTCGAGCCGGCGTGCGTCATCGTGTGCCCCGAGGGCGCGATCGTCGCCGGCGATCTGCACGACCCGACGTCGCGCATCGCGAAGATGGTCGGTGAACTGCCGACCGAGCAGCGGCGGCTCGAGCAGGGCACGGGCCCGAACGTCCACTACGTCGAGGTCGAGCCGACGCTCTTGAAGCCCGGGCTCGCCGAGCGGCCCGAGACGTACATCTGGAGCGACCGACCGCCGCACAAGACCGATGCGTGGCCCGAGGAGGTCGCGACGCAGGCGGACACGCGCACCGTGCTCGACGCCGGCCACAAGGTCGAGTGGGGCTGGCACGTCGCCGCGTACCTCGTGACGAAGGGCATCGCGGCGGGCGCGGCGGTGCTCGCGCCGTTCGCGGCCGCGCTGGGTCTCGGCGGATGGGCGGCCGCCTACCTGCCGGAAGCACTCGCGCTCGTGTTTACGCTGGTCACGACGTTCCTGCTCGTGCACGACCTCGCGCGCCCGATGCTCTTCTTCCGGCTGCTGACGCGGCCCAACACGAAGAGCTGGCTCGTGAAGGGCGGTTGGATCCTGTCGGCGTTCGGCGCGACCACGTTCGCGATCCTCGCCAGCCGATTCCTCGGATACGACGCTGTCGCGGACGCGCTGCGCTGGCCGAACGCGGTGTTCGGACTCGCGACCGCGGGCTACACGGCGTTCCTCTTCAAGCAGTGCGAGGGCCGCGACCTGTGGCAGGGTTCGCTCGTGCTGCCGCACCTGCTCGTGCAGGCCGTGATGTGCGGCGCGGTCGCGCTGGCGCCGTTCGCGTCGCAGCCGGCGAAGCTGGCCGTGATCGTCGTCGCGTCGGCGCTGCTGCACGCGGGGTTCGCCGCGGCGGAACGGATGAAACGGCACCCGACCGAGAACGCGCGCCAGGCCGCCGCGTTCCTCGGAACGATCGGCATCCACGGGATCCCGCGCGCGTTCCAGGCCTCGATCCTCGTCGGCGCGATCGTGCCGGCGGCGCTCGCGACGGCCTGGTGGGCGCTCGCGGCGCCGATCGCGCTGCTCTTCGCGGTCGCGCTGCTCGCACTCGCCGGGCTGTACCTCTACGAAGCCGCGTTCGTGCGCGCCGGACAGCTGCCGCCGCTCTCTTGAAGATCGAGCCAGGCTCGATCTTCAACGCTTCGCATCGGGGCCCTTCCACTTCTTCCAGGTCGATTCGTACTGCTTCCAGCCGTCGTCGACGGCTTTCGTGTAGAGATCCCAGTCGGCCCACTTCTTCGCGGCCTTGGGCGAGACCTCGACCTTCTTCAGCTTCCACGCGTCCATGCGCTCGCGCAGGTTCGCGGGCAGCCCGTCGACGAGGAAGCACTTGCCGATCGACTCGAGGACCGCCTCGGCGCAGGCGGACTCGGGCTTGTCTCCGTACCACGCGTCGTAGAGCGGCTTCGCGGCCTTGGCGTGCGCCTCGGCGGCCTTGTCGAAGCCGATTTCGGCCAGGAACTTCTCGACCGGCTCGACGCCGCGGAAGTCCTCGCGCAGCGGCAGCAGGTGGCCCACCCAGGGCTTGCCGTCGAGCGCCAGCGCACCCTTCTTCGGCACGAGCGAACGCAGCGTCTTCAC
>JBGATY010000170.1:0-8088 GCA_044228955.1 Planctomycetota bacterium
CGCGCACCCCCGCCGTGATCACCAGCCGCGAGTCGAGCAGGTACAGCTTGTCCTCCGCGTACAGCGAGAAGCCCGCCGTGCGCCCGTCGAGGCAGCGTCGCCCGAGCCGCTCGTACGCCGCCCCTTCGAGGAAGACCAGATTCGGATGCGGCTCGATGCAGCACTCGAGGCTCGCGCGCACCACGTCGAGCGCGCGTTCACACTCTCCGTCCTGCACGAGGCACGTGGCGAACACGCTGGCGAGCTGCACGGGCGAAGGCTTCGCGATGTGAGCCGGCAGACGGCGCAGCGTCTCCAGGAACGGCCACAAGTGCTTCTCGCCCAGGGCGCGCGCCGCCTTGGCGTCGCCCGCGCGCACGATTTCCATCGCCAGGAACCCGGCGAGATCGCCGTCGGAGGGATTCTCGGCCAGCGCGCGTTCGAGCAACCGGGTGTTGCGGGCGCGCTTCGACCGTTCGGCGCGCAGGGCCGGCACTTCGCCGTAGTGCACGATCGCGGCGTCGAGCGGCTCGATCGCCAAGCGGCGCGATGCGAGGAACTCGGCGAGGCGCAGCGGATCGCCCGTGACGGTCTCGTGGACGCGCCGTTGAAATCGCAGTGCGGGATCGTTCACGAAGAACCGCGGCACGAAACAAGGTGTCCACAGGCGCGCCCGACCCGAGAGAACGTCCGCGGGCCGCGCATCGAGCGCGTTCGCGTCGTGCAGGGCCAGCAATCCGATCGCGCAGCGCGGATTCGAAGCGGCGCGCCTCAGCGAGCCGGCCTCGTCCATCAGGCGCTCGTCCGCGTCGAGGACGAGCACGTGACTTCCGCGCACTGCATCGAGCCCCGCGTTCCGTGCGGCCGAGAAGTCGTCGCACCACGCGAAATCGACGACCCTCGCGCCGTGTTCCAGTGCGATCGACCGCGTTCGGTCAGTGCTCCCGGTGTCGACGACCACGATCTCGTCGACGATGCCGCGCACGCTCTGCAGGCAATCGCCGAGGAAGCGTTCTTCGTCCCGCGCGATGACGGACAAGGAAAGGCTCGGCATGAGGGGAACCTACCATTCCGGCCGTGCTGGCCCACGATCCGGCTCCCGGATACCATGCCGCGGATTCGAACCGACACACCCGCGAGACATGCTCTCGACCGTTTTCGACAAGGACTCCGATGCGTTTTCACACTCTGATCTTCCCGGTCCTCGCGACCTCCGCCGTCGCGCTCCTCGCGGGCACGACCCCGCGCTTCGCGCCTGCCGCCGGTACGACGCTCAAGAAGACGATCACCTCGGAGAACAAGGCCGCGACCACGAAGGTCGAGTTCCTGATCGACGGCGAGTCGCCGGAGGGTGCGCCCGACAACGTCGTGCTCACGTTCGAGGGGCTGGACACCTTCGTGATCTCGGACGAGTACGTGAAGTGCGCGGAGGGCCGGCCGGTCGAGCTGAAGCGCACGTTCGAGGAGTTGAGCGTGAAGAACGTTCAATCGGGCGGTCCCGATCCGGACGCCGAGCCGCAGAAGATCGAGAAGGAGAGCGAACTCGCCTCGAAAGTCGTCGTCTTCAAATGGAACGACAAGAAGGAAGAGTACGTCGCGGCGTTCGAGGACGGGAAGGGCGACGAAGAACTGTTGAAGAACCTCGACGCGGACCTCGACTTCCTCGAGTTCCTCCCCAAGAAGGACGCCAAGGAAGGCGACGAGTGGGAACTCGACGGCGCCAAGGCGCGCGCGCTCATGAACCCGGGCGGCGACCTGAAGATGAAGTCCAAGGAAGGGGACGACGAGGAAGGCTCGGAGATGCAGGACGAGCTGCGCGACAACGTGAAGGGCAAGCTCACGCTGACGCACAAGGGCACGAAGGAAGAGGGTGACGCGAAGTTCGTCGTCATCGAGTTCAAGGGCGAGCTCGAGACGAGCGGCGACAGGGAGTCCGAGGAGGGCGGGGTCACCGCGCTGAGCGTCAAGCTCACGGTGACCGGCGAGATCACCTGGGACATGGTGCACGATCACGTGCACTCGGTCAGGATGGATGGCAAGGACGACACGCTCTACTCCATGACCGCGGACGTCGAGTTCGGCGAGGAGAAGCACAAGCTCGAGCAGAAGTTCACGTTCGAGGGCACGGTGAAGTTCGCGCTCGAACTCGGCAAGTGACCCCGATGAGGACGTTCGCGCTCGCGATCCTCTCTTGCCTCGGCCTCTCTGTCTCCGACACGCCGCGCTTCGCGCCCGCGGAGAAGAGCTCGGTCGAGAAGACGATTCGTTCCGAGCTCGAGTTCGCGGTGAACGAGTTCGGGATGACCATGGACGGTCGCGAACTCCCCAAGTCGATGACCGAGGATGTCGTCCTCAAGTTCGAGAGGAAGGCGAAACTGGTGCTCACGGATCGATACGTGAAATCCGGAGCTGGCCGGCCGCTCGAACTCGATCGGACCTTCGACGAGATCACGGAGACGAAGCGCGACACGCAGAAGATGCCGGGCCAGACCGAGGAGAGGGTCGAGGAGAAGACGCGCGCGAGCGCACTCGAATCGAAGACCGTGCGCTTCTCGTGGAAGGCCGACTCGGAGAGCTACGACAAGAAGTTCGCGGGCGAGGACGGCGACGCGGAACTCCTCGCGGGGCTCGAGGAGGACGTCGATTTCCGGGCGCTGCTGCCGAAGGACGGCGCCAAGGTCGGTGACACTTGGGAGGTGGACGGCAAGCGTCTCGACCACCTGCTCGACAGTTGCGGCAACCTGCATCTGCGGGACGAAGGCGGCAAGCCCGAGGACGAGAACGACGATTTCAGCCGTCAGATGGACGAGAACATGACCGGCACGCTGGAGGTCAAGTTCAAGGAAGTGCGCGAGAAGGACGGCCTCCGGCTCGCGGTCCTGAAGCTCCAGGGCAAGCTGAAGTCGCACGCGCAGATGGAAAAGGAAACGATCCACGCGGACGCCAACCTCGAACCCGAGGGCGAACTCCTGTGGGATCTCGACGCCAACCGCCTGCACGCGCTCGACGTCGAGGGCAAGATCGGCGTCGCGATGGTCGGCGATCAGAAGCTCGGCCAGGACGGGAACGGAGAGCACGTCTTGCACCTCGACATGCGCTTCGAGGGCCGGTTTTCCGTCGAGGTCTCGACGAAGACGCCCTGATTCAGGGCCAATCGACGCTCGGCACGGCTCGGCCGCGCTGCTCTCGCGGGCGCTTGCGCAGGCGCTCGATCAGGGCGCGACGATGCCGCAACGCGCGTTTGATCAACACCGCCCGGTCGACCGGCCGCGCCAGGCCGCTGCGTTCACACGCAGGCGAGATCGTACGCGGCGCCGCGCCCCTGCGGAGGAGGCCCGCCGGCCCAGGCATCGAGGAACACGACTCGCCGAGGATGAGTCGCGTCACGCACGAGCACGTTGCGCGGATAGAGATCGTGATGGACGAACCCGAGCGCGTGCATGCGCGCCGTCTCGTGCGCCAGTTCCTCGAGGACGCTGCCGCGATCCGCGCGATGGCGATCGCGCAGGAACTCCTCGAGCGTGACGCCGGGCACGTGCTCGGAGATCAGGAAGTGACGCTTGGGCAGGCCGTGCTCGAGGAACTCGCCGGCCGCGAGCGGGAGCGGCGTCTCGAACAGCCGCTCGGTCAGCCAGGAGTGGTTGTAGTACTCGGCGACGCGCGGCAGTTTCGCGCCGAACGCGCGCTTCAGCGCCCAGCGCATCCGCGACTTGCCGGCGAGGTTCGAGCGCTTGAACCACGCGTCGAACCCCATGAATTCGAGGCGTTCCAGACCGCTTCCGGCGCGCTCGAGATCCAGGCCGGCGAGTTCCCCGGCCGCCCGCATCAAGTCGTCGCGCCAACCGTAGACGACGAGCCGGCCGTGGCGCGTGTCGAATTCAAGCCTGGCCAAGCGAACCCGGCGCGGTGTCGAGGTCGAGGTCGAAGAGGCGCGAGCGCAGCGACCGTTCGCCGCGCGCGCGCTCGTCGACCGGCGCGCGCTTCAACGCCACCGCGAACGTCTGCTGCGACACGAAGCGGAAGCTGTAGTGGAACGCGACGACTTCCGCGCCCGCGGCATCGAACACTCTGCGCAACAGGCGCTTGCTCACCGCGCGCCTGCCACTCGGCCCCTCCGTCTTGCGCAGGCCCACGCGCCGGCGCAGCGCGTGCAACGACGCCGAGTCCCAGAACGAAGCGATCACCATGCGATGCGAAACGCGCGTCAATTCGCGCACGACGGCTGCGATCTCCTCCTCCGTCTGCATGTGGTGCAGGAGGCGGCAGCACACGACGACATCGAAGGCATCGTCCTGGAACGGCAAGCGCTCGACCTCGCCCTGCATCCACCCGGACGCGTCGAGCCTTTGCGCCTCCATCAGCATGGGCAAGGACACGTCGACACCGACGTACCGCATCTGGCGACGCTCGAGGACGCCGCGCATGCGACCCGTCCCGCACGGCACGTCGAGGACCGGCCGCAGTGCGGGACGCACGCCGTGCCGGTCGAGGATGCGTTCGACGAGCATCGGATCACGCAACGCCGCGCGCGGGTCGCGCCAGCGCCCGATGGCGTAGCGCGCTCCCGAATCCGCGCTCGTCCACTTCGAGCGCACGTCGACGCGCGAGGAATCCATTCGGATCAGTATAGAAAGCTCAGGCGGGGTCGCGCGGGTAGCCCCTCGACCAGCAGAACAGGATCGCGCCGGCGAGCACGTACAGGACCCCGATCCTGGTCCAGCGGAGCGACGGCGATCTCGCCACCCTTCGCGACCCCCGCGGCGGAGGCGAAATCTGTCGGGAGTGGCCGCGCGCCGAGTGGGCGCTGCACGCTCTTCACCGCGGGCGAGCGGCGTCGCGCAGCAGTTCATCCAGGATGCGGACGAGCACGAATCGGCGATATCGGGCGGTCGAGCGCACGTCGTCCCGCGGCGCGGCGGCCTGGTCGACGTGCGCGCGGCAGAACTCCGCGCGCCGCGCGTCCGTCGGCAACCCGCCGTTCACGAGGTCGCGGGCCAGTGCGGCGAAGAGGAGCGTGCGGTCGGCGACGGACCCGGCGGCCACGCGGGCTGCGCTCGGGCGCCCGCCGTCGAACGCGATGGCGGAGGCGACGACGACCTTGGAGATCGATTGCGCACGCCGCGTGCCGACTTTCCGGAAGAAGCGGTGCTCGGAGGCGGGGCGCTTCGGCAACACGACGACGGTGATGAGCTCGTCCGCCGCGCGTTCCGTGGTGCGATAGCCCTTCACGAAGCTCTCGACCGCGATCTCGCGCACGCCACGCGTCGATTGGAGCCGCACGCGGGCCCCGAGGGCGAACAGGACCGGGTTCAGATCGGCCGCGGGCGAGGCCGTGCCCAGATTGCCGCCGATCGTCGCGCGATTCCGGATCTGCACGGCCCCGACCGTGCGCGCGGCCTCGACCAGGATGTCCGCGAAACGCGCGACCGGTTCCGATGCGAGCAGGTCCGTGCAGGTCGCGAGCGCTCCGACCTCCAACTCGCCGTGAGCCTCGCGGATCGAGCGCAGCTCGTCCACGCGCCACACGTCGACGACGGAATCCGGACGCGTGCGGCCCGACTCCATCTCCACCATCAGGTCCGTGCCGCCGGCGAGAATCCGCGCGTTGGGGCCGGCATCGCGCAAGGCCGCGAGTGCCTGGGCGAGAGAGCGCGTCGAAGCGACCTTCATCGCGCGGACTCCTCGCGCGCCGCGCGCAACACCGACGCGAGGATCTTCTCGTAACCCGTGCAGCGGCACAGGTTGCCGGCCAACGCTTCGCGCGCGCTCTCCATGGTGACCGCGACGCCGTCCTTCGCGCACCGATCGAGGTGCGCGCGCGTCATCACGATCATGCCTGGCGTGCAGATGCCGCACTGCGCGCCGCCTTCCTCGAGGAAGGCGTCCTGGATCGTCGCGAGGGCGGGGCTTTCGACGGTGCGCACGTCGCAGCCGCTCGCCTGGCAGACGGGAACGAGGCACGACAGCTCCGCGCGTCCGTCGACGAGCACCGTGCAGGCGCCGCATTCACCCTCGCCGCAACCCTCCTTCGTTCCCGTCAGCGCGATGTCCTCGCGCAGCACGTCGAGCAGGCGGCGCAAGGGCGGCACCACGAGGCGGCGCTCGATTCCGTTGACGACCAGGGTGACGTCGATCCTGTCCGCGTCGTCGAAGACGGCTTTCATCGCGTTCCTTTCGCGGCGGCGTTCTCGAGCGCCACCATCAAGCGCTCCGGCGTCGCAGGCACGCGGTCGACGTGGATGCCGAGCGCGTCCTCGATCGCCGAGACCACGGCCGGCGCGCCTCCGTCCATCGGGAGCTCACCGACGCCCTTCGCGCCGAACGGCCCGTGCGCATAGGGGATTTCGACGAGCGTGACGTCGAACCGCGGCGTGTCGAGCGTGGTCGGGATGATGCACGTCGCCAGGCGATCCTGTTCGAAGCGACCGTCTTTCGTCGTCACGACCTCGAGGTGCGACCAGCCGATCGCCTGCAGGGAACCGCCCTCCAACTGGCCCTCGACGAGCGCGGGCTGGATCGCCTTGCCGACGTCGACTGCCGTGTAGAAGCGCTTCACCTCGAGTTCGAGTGTCACGAGATCGACTTCGATCTCGGCGACGTCGGCGGCCCAGCCGAAGACGGGGTAGGCGTCACCGGCGTAGCGCTCGTCGTCCCAGACCACGTCCTTCGGCGAGCTGTACTGGACCGTGACGCTGGCGTCGCCGCCGCGTCGGACGAAGGCCCGAGCACGTTCGCGCCATGGCGTGCGCGCGTCGCCGCCGACGCGCACCGCCAGTTCGGCGCAGGCCTTCGCCAGGCATCCGCCGACGACCATGCACGTACGGGAAGCGACCGTCGGCCCGGAATCCGGCACGTGCGCGGTGTCGGGCGTCGCCACGACGACGTCGTCGGTGGAGATGCCGAGCGAATCGGCGGCGATGGCGAGGAAGAGCGTGTTCGTGCCTTGCCCGATCTCCGTCGAGCCCGCGAGCACCTCGACGCGGCCGTCGTCGAGCACGGCCACGCGCACGCGGCCCTTCAGCATCTCCTCGCCCGAGCCCGTGAAGCCGGCGCCGTGATAGAAGAACGAGAGTCCCATTCCGCGGGCCTTGCCGCTGCTCGCGATCTCGTGCGCGCACCAGGGATGCCGGTCGAAGCCGCTCTTTCTCGCGATCGCGTCGAGCACTTCGGCGCTGCCGACGCTGCCCTTCAGGACCTGTCCCGTCGCCGTGGTGTCGCCGGCACGCAGCATGTTGCGGCGGCGCAACTCGAACGGATGGATGTGGAGCTCGCGCGCGACGCGATCCATCGTGCGCTCGATCGCGAAGCACGTCTGGGGCGCGCCGAAGCCGCGGAATGCGCCGTAGGGGACGTGGTTGGTGCGCACGACCCGGCCGTGGATGCGCGTGTTGGCGCAGCTATAGGGCCCCGCCGCGTGGATGCACCCCCGCGAGAGCACGACCGGGGACAACGTCGTGTACGCGCCCCCGTCGAAAAGCACGTCGACGTCCAGCGCGATCAAGCGGCCGTCTCGAGCGACCACCGCGCGCGTCCGCACGCGGGAGGGGTGGCGCTTCGGCGTGACGGCGAGGTCCTCGTGGCGGTCGTAGATCATCTTCACCGGTACGCCGCTCGCGCACGCGAGCAGGGCGGCATGACACGCGACGACCGACGGATACTCCTCCTTGCCGCCGAATCCTCCGCCCGTTTCCATCTGCACGACGCGCGCCTTCTCCGGGGGGACGCCGAAGCAGCGCACGAGCGCCTTCCTGACGTAGTGCGGACACTGGAGCGAGCCCTTCACCGTGATCACGCCGTCCTGGTCTCGAGGCCACGCGATGCAACCCTGGGGCTCGATGTAGAGCTGCTCCTGGCTGTCGGTCCGATACACGCCCTCGACGACGACGTGCCCATTCGCCCCAGCGTCCCGGAAGGCCGCGTCGACGTCTCCCTTCGCGATGCGGATCGTCTTGAACGCGAGGTCCGAATCTTCCATGTCGAGCAACGGCGTCTCGGCGTCGATCCGCGGCCGTATCGCCGCGAGTGCCTGCTCGAGCGTGCGCGCGTCGGGAGCGGCGACCAAGAGCAGCGCCTCGCCCCAATGTCGAATCTCGGCCGACGCGAGGATCG
>JBGATY010000171.1:0-8022 GCA_044228955.1 Planctomycetota bacterium
GAAGCTCGTGCGCTCACCCTCGCGCGAATACAGCTGGCCTGTCTCGAGGGCCACGCGCGAGCGCACGAACGCGGAGCGCGTGGCCTGGTTGCCCCGGACGCCGACGGCGCCGATCGTGACGCGCGGGCCGGCCTCGATCTCGAAGGTCAGATCCACGCTCCCATCGGATGTGACGATGCGGCCGGTTCGGGTCACGCGTACGTCAGCGAATCCGGACTGCGCCGCGGCCTCCTCGATTCGGCCCTGGATCTCGATCGACAGTCGATCGAAAAACGGACGGCCCAGGTACCCGCGTCGCACGGCCTCGATGGCCTGCGGGTCGATGCGCGGATCGCCGCCGACGATTCCGAGGGAAGTGATACGGCACAACGGGCCCTCGTGAACGACCGCGTGCACCGTGGCGGTCCGCTCCGCGGCGTCGATGTCCACACGTTCGATCTCCACCCTGGCCTCGATGTACCCGCGCGTCGTGTAGGCGAGCTCGAGCTCGGCGGCGGCGGCCTTGATGCGGCTCTCCACGTACCAGGCCCGCGACTCCTCGAGCAGGCCCGTCGCGGGAGGAGTGAAGAAGGCCTCCAGCTCGCTCGGCGCGAACGCCGTGGCGCCCTGGAACACGGTATGGCCGTACGCGATGCGCCGGCCTTCGTCGATCGTGAAGACGGCCAGAGGCCTGCCGTTTTCGTTCTCGGTGTAGGTGTACTCCACGCGCACCTCGGGGAATCCGGCGGCCAGGTAGGCGCGTTCCAGGTCGAACGCGGCGTCGTCGACGGCGGACTTCCTGTAACGCGCCTCCGGGAACTCCTCGAAGAAGCGTCGCAGCACGGCGTCGAGATCACCCTCGTCGAGCGCGTGGTGGCCGACGTAGCGCACGTCGAGCGGCGGCAATCCGCGATCCACGCCGAACAGGCCGCAGGCGCCGAGGGACATGAGTCCGAGAAGCGCGAGGAGGAGGCGCGGAGTGGGTCTGAGTGACGTGCTCATTGGAAGACGAACACGAACCTCAGTCCCAGGTTGTAGAAGTCGTACACGTCGCGCTCGCCGGTGGCGAAGATCGCACGGCCGTGCGCATCGAGATCGCCGGCGAGGCGCAGCCGAACGAGCACGGCGTCGGCACCGCTTTTCGTGGTGTCCGCGCCGACCACCACCTCGAGGCGCTCGGCCAGCGAGTCCACGTCTTCCTCGTCCGCCTCGAACCAGGCCATCGCGACGTCGCGAGCGATGTAGACGGCGATGTCGAATGCCGCGCGCTGTCCGACCGCGCCCGACAGCGAGTTCCCCGGCGGCCGGCCCGTGATCAGGAGCAGAGCGAGGTCCTCGCGCGGCAAGGGCGGGACCGAGGACAGCTCCACACGCGGATCGTCGTAGCTGCCCGACACGTTGACGTCGATGTCGTAGCCTTGAAGCCTGGCGGAAGCCTGGATGTCGAGTTCGGGAACGTCGGGTCGATCGGAACGGAACTCGACACGCCCCGAGCGGACCTTGAGCGTTCCCGAGGGGAGCAACACGCGCGAGGGTTCCACCAGCACGAGACCGCGGAGCACGGGCAGCGCTCCGGTGCCGGCCAGTTTCAGTTGCGGGGAGACCGCGCCGCGAACGACGTTGCTCGCGATGGCGAACGGCGTCGCGCTCGTGACGTCCACGTCGAACCGCATGCTCGAAAACGGCGGGCTGTCGAGCGAGAAGAGCCGCAGGCCGCGGTTGCCGGCCGAGCGGGGTCCGCGCTTGCCCAGCGACAGGAAGTCGAACTTCTTCGTGTAGCGTCCGTCCCGCAGCGCGAGCGTGCCCGACAACGTCAGCGCGTCGAGTGGACCGGCGAGCCTGAGGTCCGCGTCGGCCCGCAGCGTCACGTCGCTCTCGCGCCACAAGAGCAGGCTCGCGCCTTTCAGCTGCAAATCGGCGGAGGGCTCGAGGCCGGCGACGTCCAGGCGGCCCTGCATCGAGAACGGGGCTCCGCCCAGCTCGCCGGTGAATTCGTCGACGACGAGATGTTCGCCGTCGAAATGCACGCGGCTCGCCACGCCCATCACGGAAGGCACGTTCGAGGTCGTGCGGATCTCGCCGTTCTCGAGTTGTCCCGTGCCGGTGAACTCGGGATGGGCCAGCGTGCCCGCGGCGCGCAGATCGGCGTGGATGCGCCCGCTCGTCCTCCGCAACGTCGGCACGCGCGAGGCGAGGGGAGCCAGATCGTCCGCATCGATTCGCAGAGCCAGATCGAGCGGCGCCCGCGCCATGCCTTCGACGTCGCCGCGTGCGAGTGCGCGCGCATCGAACCGCGCGTCGACGACTCCGGCCGCACGCAAGAGGACCGCGCCGTCGACGTCGACGTCGGCTTCGTCGAGCCGCAGGCGGTCCTCGAGCGCGACGCGCACGGACCCGCTCACCCGGCCGAATTCGGAGAGACTCGGAATGCCCGCGGCACGCGCGCCGGTGAGCCGAGCCTCGATCGCGCCCGTCACCCTTGAAGACACGCCGCCGAGATCGGCCGTCACGCGCGCTCCGCCGGAGAGGCCCCAGGCTGCGCGCGCGAACGGCAGTAATCCGACGTCGGAGGCGTCGAGTTCGCAGTGCAATTCAAAAGGACCGTCGGGAACGCGCTCTGGGCCGAGGGGATCGAGCGGAACGTCAGCAGTGAGGCTCGCATGCACCGTGCGCCCGTCGAGCGCGCGGTCGAAGAGGAGTTCCCGGATCGTCGCTCGTCGATCGCGCAGGTCCGCCTTCCACGATGCTTGCGTGGACGCTCGACCGGCTCCCGCGGTGGTCGACAGCCTGCCCTCGGTCGTGCCGGCGATGTCGCCACCGCGCGCCTCGGCGTGGATCGTCGCTTCGACGGTTCCTCCGTCACTCTCGATGCCGATCTGCGCGAGCGCTCGAGGGTCGAGCGGGATCGAGAGCGCGAGGTCGAGGCGGGTCGCGCCTCCAGCGTGCGCGAGATCGAGCCGTGCCGTTCCAGCCGAGCCCTCGAGGTGCAGCCGATCGATCGACCACGTGTCCGCCTCCAGGCGCAGGACCGCGGGCTCGGTCAAGGCCGCCTGCCCGTCGCCGATCGCGACCGACAGCGCGTCCAAATCGAGGATGCGGCTCGTCGCGGACGGATCGATCGTGGAAATGCGGCCGGAGAGCGCAACCTCGACTCCGTAACCGCGCGCGCGCGCGGTGCGGATCCTCCAGGCGCCGGAGACCGCCTGCGCGTCGATCGCGAGTTCGTCGAGGCGCGCGCCTTGGAAGGACAGGTCGCGGCCCTCGAGCCGCACGACGCCGTCGACCGCGTCGAGCGCGCCGTTCGCCTGTGCCGTGAGCCGCACGGCGCCGCTTGGGAGCCGGCCGGGCGCGAGCGAGGCGAGGTCGACGAGGTCGGCATCGATCCGCAGGTCATCGACACGGCGATCGGCGAACGAGTAGCCGCCCGTGACGACCGCGCTGCCGAGACTCCCGCGCAATACCGCGCGCTCGACGCTCACGGAACGCTCGCCGAGCGCAGCCCGCACTTCGATGTCGTCGAACCGCGCCTTGCGATAGGTCAAGTTCCGCGCGTGCAGGTCGAACTCGGCGCTCGGGCCGCGCTCATGACCACGGACGCGCGCCTTGCCGGCCACGAAGCCGCGCGGCCCCTCCATGGCCTCGAACGCCTCGGGAGCCAGGGCCGCGACTACTTCGCCGACGTCCTCGAAGGAGAGATCGAGCTGCAAGTCGAGCGCGGGATCGTGGAGGATCGACGCGACTCCGCCGAGCAGCGGGACGCGAGCGCGCTCGATGCGGCCCGCGCCTGCGCGCGTCTCGAATTCACCGCGCTCGATGTCGAGCACGCCGCCGGCGAGAGCGCCCTCGAAGACCAGCCTGTGTGCGTTGAGCCGTGCGAGAGCCGGAGTCGTTTCCCGTCCCGAGATCAGGGCGGGGACGTCGTCGAGCTCGGCATCCAGGCCGAGGAGCACGGCCTCGTTCAGATGATCCTCGCGGCAGGGTCCCAGGGTGGCGAGCGGGAGGCTCGCGAAGTCGGCATGCAGTCGGTTCTCCCCCGACGTCGCGTGGAGGTCCTCGAGGGCCAGCCCGCGCGCGCTCCACTCGGCGCGAGTGACCAGGGTGTCGACCGTGTGCTCGCCCCACGCGACGTCCGCGGCCACGATGGTCCCAGAGGCCTCGAGGTGCTTGGGTGCGTCCAACGAAAGCTCGACGCCGAGTTCCAGGTCGAGTCGGCCGCGCAACGCGCGCGCGTCCGCGAACGATCCCACGATGCCGCCGAGGTCGGCTTCACGCGCGCGAACGCGGCCGACGACCAGGCGATCGGAGAGCCGAGCCGTCACGAGCACCGGTGCGCGCGTCCAGGGCTCGCCGTCCGCGAGAGCGAGACCCACGTCGACCGCCAGGAGCCCGCGCACGTCGCCCAGGGACGCCGCGCAGGCGATGCGCGTGCGGTCGAGCCAGGCGCACGAACCGGCGTCGAGCGGCGGGCCCTCGAGCTCGAAGGCCACCGCGTTGTCGTCGTGGAGCACGAGGCCCTCCACGACGCTGATTCCGCGCGGCCCGAGCGCGAATCGCCCGGAGACCTCGTCGAGGACGCGCGGATAGCGCACGTCACGGGCGACCAGGCACCCACTGACCTCGAGCGACCGCGGATCGGCGAGCGCGATACGCGCGTTCCAGGTGACGTCGACGCGACCGGCTGCTGCGGGCAGCAGATCGGGAACGTACGCTCGCGCCAGCGCGCTCGCATCGAGGTGCGAGAGGACGCCGGTCGCCGTCACGACGCCTTCGTCGAGGCGGCCCTGGATGCGCGCTCGGCCCGCGAAGGCCCGCACGGCGCCTTCGAAGGGCACGAGCCCCGCGGGTGCGTCCGCGAGGTCGACGCGAAAATCCTCGAGCACGATGCGCGGGTCCCAGGTCGCGCGCTCGATCGCGAAGCGGCCAGCCGCGTAGGTGCCCCGCAACTCGAGCGGATACGCGATGCGCTGCTGTGGATCGACCAGGCTCAGGGACGTCGCCGAGCATCGCGCGGTCCGGCCGTCGAACTCGAGAGCGAGTCCGGCGACCTCCACGCTGCGCGCGCCGTTCGAGTGGAAGGTCAGGGCGTCGACGGAAAGAACGAGGCGAGGAGGAGCCGCCGGCAGGCGCAGGGTTTTGCGCGCTTCGGTCCGTGGCCCGTCCGCGGAACGGAACGGACCGCAATCGCCGCGCAAGCGCTCGACGCGCAGCGCTTCCAGCCCGCCGAGGTCCGCGCGCGCCAGCCGGTACGCGTCGAACTCGATCTCGAACAGGTCGGCCGCGAGATCCAGATCCTCCGCGCGCCGGACGGTCACGTCCTTGATGCGCGCGCGGCTCAGGCCGTAGAGCTCGAAGCGCGTCCACGAGAGCTCGATGCCGGCCTGACGCGCAGCGCGCCGCACCGCGAACCCGACGATGCGCTCGCGCAGGAACCACGCCACGCCGAGCGTCACGGCGAGCAGCAGCAGGGCGCGGGCGACGAACCGGCGGCCGCGCCCGGGCTTCGCTTCCTTCGTCGGGTGAACGCTCACGGCGCGAAGCCTAAGCCCCGCGCCGACGATTTCGTACTCCGAAGAGCCCGCTCAGGCCAGTTCGTCGTGCAGCGACGACACCAGCAGGAGCACGCAACCGTTCTCGGTCGACTGCACGGCGTGCGTGCTGCCGGTCTCGGCGCGCTGGTAATCGCCGGCCTTCAGACGGTGCGTGCCCACGAGCAGGTCTCCGGACAGGACGAAGCACTCCTCGACGTCGGCGTGCACGTGACGCGGGTACGCGGAACCCGGACTCATGCGCACGATCATCGTGACGCGATCGTTTTCCCGATCGACGAACAGCTTGCGCGCCTCGATGCCGGCCACCGCGGTCGGTTCGAACGCACCCTCTCCGGAGGCGAGGAAGGTGAAATCGGGTGTGTCCCCGCGGGAATCCGGCGCCCAGGTCTTCCAGATCTGGGTGGACTCGTGAGGCTTGGCGGCGTGATCGGGCTGGACGCGCGGATCGGACTTGCGCACGCGCGCGAGGACACGATTCCACAGGTCGGGAGGCGGCGTGCGCTCCGGACCGACGAGCGCCAGGTCGCGCGCCGTGCGCGACAGCGACTCGACCTCGGCGCGACAGACGTCGCACTGCCCGAGGTGGAGGCGGTAGGAACGCGACTCCTCCGGCGTCTTGGAATCGAGAACGAACAGTGCAGCGTCGTTCTTCAAGTGTTCGTCCAGGAAATCGTGCGGTTCCATCATGCCACCTCGCCTTCGACCGTCGCGAGCGCGGTGCGCAACGCGACGAGTGCGGATCGGATCCTCGTCTTGACCGTCCCGAGCGGCTGCCCGAAGGCCGCGGCGATCTCCGTGTGACTCAATCCTCCGAAGAAAGCGGCTTCGACCGCGCGACGCTGCTCCACGGGAAGCGTGCCGAGCGCGCGCTGCACGTGCTCGGCTCGATCTCCTGCCGAGGCCCGGTAAAGGGGCGTCTCGCCCGGATCACGGAACAGATCGAAATCCGTTTCGTGAAGCGCCGACTCGCGCGAACCGTGTCGTGCGCGTTGGCGTCGCAGATCGATCGAGCGCGTCCGCGCCAGGGTGCAGACCCAGGTCGTGACCGTGCCCTTCAAGGGTTCGTATCGCGAAGCCTGTCGCCACACCTGTGCGAAGACGTCGACGACCGCCTCTTCCGCGGCCTGGGAATCCCGCAGGATCTGGTGCGCGAGCCCGAGAACCCGCGGCGAGAGAGCGTCGTAGAGGCCACGCAGCGCGACCTCGTCGCCTTGAGCGATCGATGCCACGAGAGCGACGAGGGGGTCGTCGGGAGAGCCGGATGCGTTGCCGCGTCCGGGGGCTGATTGCGTCGCCATGTCCGCAGGATACGGACGCTGTCGAGCAAGCGGATCTCCGGATCCGACGGAAATTCGGGCTGCTCGAGAAAGCGCCGAAACACGCTTTTTCCTGCGTCTGCTCCAGGGGTTGGAACCGTAGCTCTCGAGTCGCGATCAGCCTCGTTTCGAGGGCGACAGCCCATCATCCCTTCCCGCCGGTCACCGGCTCCCGCTACCCATGGCACACAAGTCACTCCTCCTGGCCGCGCTCGGAACGACGCTGTTCCTGGCCGTGCCCAACGCCGTCGCCTCCAGCCACCGCGAGGCTCCGTTCATCACCAAGAACCCGAAGATCGATGCGACCGACTTCTACATGTTCCGGAGCTACGAGACGGGGCGCGAGAACTACGTCACGCTGATCGCGAACTACATTCCGCTCCAGGATCCGTATGGCGGGCCGAACTACTTTTCGATGGATCCGGACGCGCTCTACGAGATCCACATCGACAACAACGGCAACGCGCAGGAGGACATCACCTTCCAGTTCCGCTTCACGAATGCGCTGCAGGACTTCAAGCTCCCCATCGGTCCGGTCGGGAACCAGAAGATGAACTCGATCCCGATCGTGCAGAAGGGCGGCATCTCCGCCGGGGACACGTCGAACCTGAACGTGCTCGAGAGCTACTCGCTGAAGGTCGTGTTCGGCGACCGTCGCACCGGCATGGTGAGCACCGTCACCGACGCGATGACGAACGCGACCACGTTCCAGAAGCCCGTCGACAACATCGGCACGAAGACGCTGGCTGACTACGCGACCTATGCCGCCGGGTTCGTGCGCGAGATCAGATTGCCCGACAACTCGCTCGGGCGCGTGTTCGTCGGCCAGCGCAAGGATCCGTTCGTCGTGAACCTGGGCGAAGTGTTCGACCTGGTGAACTTCGTCCCGCTCGGCGACCCGGCCGCGCAGACGGACGACCTCGGCGACGCGAACGTCACGTCGCTCGTGCTCGAGGTCCCGATCAGCTTCCTCGCCGGAGCGGACCCGGTGATCGGCGGCTGGACCACGGCCAGCATGCGCCAGGCGCGCGTCTTGAACCCCGCGCCCCGCTCGGCCGTGAACAACAAGGTGACCGTCGAGGGCGGCGCCTTCGTGCAGGTCTCGCGCCTCGGCATGCCGCTCGTCAACGAGCTCGTGATCGGCATCAAGGACAAGGATCGTTTCAACGCCAGCGAGC
>JBGATY010000172.1:0-7944 GCA_044228955.1 Planctomycetota bacterium
TACCGCGATGGATTGGCCGAGTTCGCGCCGCGAATCACGAAGCGTCTGTTCCAACGTGCGGCGCTCGTGCAGTCCAGCCTGGCTGGCAGGACGCCTGCTGGTCTGATCGGAGAGATGGCGGAACGGTATCTGGCCACGGTCCCAGGCCTGTCGGAAGCCATCCGGACGGAGCTCGTCGTGCAAGCCATGTTCCCCTGCCTGCAGGGAGGCCTGTACGACCGAGTCATCGAATTGCGAGCGATGGTCCCGGAGTCGCGCGACAGCCGAGTGCTTCAGCTTGCGGCGGCAGCCAGCGTCCTCTCGCGGACTGCTCGCAAGGGAGACCCGCAGGCACTTCGCAAGGCAGACCCGCAGGCACTGGCGTTCGTCCTCGACTCGAGTTTCGACAATCGTGGTGTAGACGTGCTCTGTTGTCGTGCGTACCTGCTCCTGGAATTGTTCGGCAAGGAACTTGGACCGACGGTCGAGGACTTGGGTCACCTTTCCGAGGCATTGAGCACTGGCATGAAGGAGGCCAGTCAGGACGGGACCGAGGTCAATCTACTGACGAGCATGCAGGCCTTGACGCTCTTGCGATTGGGCCGGTTCTCCGAGGCGGAACTCAAGCTCATCGACCGACTGACGGACAAGGACAAGGGACCATCCGACGAGGAGCGCCCTGCGATGCGCATGCTCGCCTGCGCGGCAGCATGCCTGCGCATCGCCGACATCGGCGATACAGCGCATTCCATGAACACCGTGGTGAGCTGGTTCCTGGAGGCGGCGGCGGCAGATCCTGCGCTGGTCAAGCTGTTCGCGCGAGAGTTTGAAGCGGCCTCTCAGTCCACTCGACTTCAAGAGGGTGCGTTCGACCGAACTGTCGCGGAGTTCTTCGAGGAGTTGATGAGCCAGAAACGGACTTCCGCGGAGGTCTTCAGGGAGAGCACGCTGACGCTGATTCCCTACGCCGAGCAGGATTGGGGCCGGAGAAACGAGTGGCATGCGCTTCTCGGGATCGCCGAACTCTTGGCCCAGCCCCCGGTCCGGGCTCGACTCGACGCTGAAACGGGCGACGAGATGCACCGCCGATTCTGGCTTCTGGCCATCCTGGTCGCCGGATGGACCGAATCGAACGACTCCGAGGCGAGCAAGGGTACTCGGTTGAATCAAGCTGGGCTCTTCCGCGACGCCGCGGTCTCGAGCCTGAGCGCACCCCATGCTGAATTCGACACTGCACTTGCCTGTGTCCGGAAACAGGCGCATCCTGACGACCCTGATGAGTGCACAAGGATAAGACAGTGCATCGCCTCGATGAGGACCAGGATTGCAGCTGCTGACAAGGACACGTCCCAGGACTTGCTGAAGGCGTGGCGAGACGTGCTCAGTGCCGCGGAAGACGCCGATACGCCCAGCCGCGAATCGGAGCGCTGAACTCCCAGACCCGTGTCGATTCCACAGGAGAGGATAGGTTCATAGACTCATGAAGAAGCTGATCCCCTGGATACTGTTCGTCCTCGCGGCCTTGCTGGCGGCCTATTTCGGCATCCGACCGCTCAATGTCCCGCCGTTTGGAAGGCCCACTTCGGTCAAGCTCGGCGGCTCGGGAGTGGTCACGATCGATCTGAAACCGGATTCGAACGAGCTGAAGGGCATTCAGTTCAAACAAGCACCGTCCGGCTGTACCCCGACACGGGTCGTCATCAGCGGGCCCTCGTATTCCAAAATGGGACAGCCCCCAGTCGCCATCGAACTGCCCTTGAGTGACAAGCATATCGTCGACCTGAATACCGGCCTCGAGCACCCAGGCGCCGTCGTATCCGTCGAGTTCACCGGTCAGACTGATCTGTGGAACGCACTGAAGGATGCCAAAGGAACCGATGACACCTACCGCGTGACCTTGCACGCCTGGTACGAGGACACGAACAAGCGCCCTCTCCTCAGCGTGGAAGAGGCCGACCTGAAGATCCAGTGATCGGAGGCGTGTTGGGGGTCACGGCGCCCTGACCGCCGCCACCGCGTCCGTGCGATTCATGCGCAGGATCGGATAGAGGGCGGCGGCGAGGGCGATCGCGATCGAGGCCAGGGGCATCGCGATCAGCCACTTCACGGCCACTACGTCGGGCAGATCGAGGCCGGAAAGCGCCTCCAGGGCGCGCACGATCACCGGAGCGAGAGCCGCTCCGAGAGCGGTTCCGAGCAAGCCACCGAGGACGCCGATGACCAGCGCCTCGCACACGACCATGCCCGCGACTTGACGGCGCGTGACACCCAGGGCCTTCATCACGCCGAGTTCCTTCGTGCGCTCGAGCGCAGCGAGCAATTGACCGTTGAGCACGCCGAGAGCGGCCAAGAGCGCGGTCAAGCCTAGGATGAGGTCGAACAGCTTGAAGTCGCGCGTCAGATCCGCGAGGTGCTCGTCACGCAGGGCTCGACCGGACTCGACGCTCAAACCCACGACGTTCGCGAAGCGCGCCCGCAGCACCGCGTCGACGGCGGCGGGATCCGCGCCCGGCGCCAGCGTCACCGCGCACTCGTTGAACGTGTCGACGTCCTGACAGAACGCCTTGCGCATGAACTGATCGCTCGTGACGCCGTACATGCGCTCGTCGGGGTGCGGGAAATAGCCGTAGGCGTCGCTGATCGCGATGACCTCGAGGTCTTGGACGCCTCCGCTCGCGTTCGCGACGTGCACGCGGTCGCCGAGAGCGTAGTGCAGGTGGCGCGCGAGCCGCTCCGACAGGATCAAGGCGTCGCCCTGTTGCAGGCGAGCGACCAGGGCCGGATCGGCGGCGAGCGGACCGCGACTCGCGAGCTCGCTCGGCCGTTGTCCGAGGAGCAGGAACGGCACGTACGAACGCGAACTGCCGGACTCGACACTGACGACCGTCGCCACATCTTTCAGCACCGTGCGGATGTCCTCGTAGCGCGTGCTCGGCAAGCCGCGCAGGTACACCTTGTCCACGATCGAACGGTCGGCCCACAGCTCGATCTCTCCGTGCAAGGACGCCGTCATGCTCTTCAAGCCCACGAATGCTGCCGCGACGAGCGCGATGGCGGCGGACGACACGGCGATGCGAGCCGGGCTCGAGCGGATCGTCGCGGCGGCGGCGCGGCCGGAGAAGGTCCACGCGTGCTGCATCGGACCGGTGACGAGCGCGCTCAGCTTTCCGAGCAGAGCAGGCACGATCAGCGGCAGCGTCACGAACAGCGCCAGGAATCCCACGGCCGCGAGCACCGCTCCGATCAACTCCTTTTGGGCTTCGCCGACGACGGGAACGATCGCGAAATAGAGCGCGGGCAGGAGCAACGCCAGCAACAGGGCCGCGAACAGGTGGAAACCGCGCGTGACGCCGCTCTTCACCAGCGCTTCTTCGCCGCGCAGCGCCTCGACGGTGCCCTGGCTCTTGGCGCGCAGCAGCGGGAACACCGAACCGAGGAGCGCGATGCCGACGCCGAGTCCGACGAGCGCGGACACGACGCCCCAAGGAATGTCGAACTCCTTGATGACATGCCCCGTGCCGAGCGTCGTGACGCCGGCGAGCAGGAGTCCGCGGGCCATGGCGAGGCCGCCGCCCAATCCGAGGACAGCGGCGGCGAGCGCGAGAACGACGGCCTCGGTGAAGAAGATGCGCGCGATCTGTCCGCGAGTCGTGCCCAGCGCGTGCAACGTCGCGACCTCGCGCAAACGTTCGACGAGCGACATCGACAGCGTGTGGAAGATGACGTACAGGCCGAGCACGAGCGCGAACAAGCCCGCCATGCGCACGCCGTTGCGGAATGCGCGCTCGTCCGCCGCTGCGCCGACCAGCACGTTCTTGTTCAGGTCGTAGCTGAAGGCCGTACCGAGGCTCGCGCGCAGGCGTTCGAGATCGACCTTCGGGTCCTGCTGCACCCAGTACACGGCGTCGATGCTCACGCCGCGGTACAGCTCGCGCGCCCAGCCGGAATCGGCGACGACGACGGAGCCCTGCGCGCGGCGGCCGAGCTTGTCGCGCAGGAGGATGCCGGCGACGGTGAAGCTCTCCTCGACGGGCATTTCGACCGTGGGTTCGTCCGCGCGCTCGACGACCTTCACGACGCCGTCGACGCACGCTTCGCGCGGTGCACGCCGTGGGCGCGAGAGCATGAGCTTGTCGCCCGGCTGCAACGACAACTGCGCGGCGAGCGTGTCCCCCACCAGCACTTCTCGTTCCTTGGCGAGCGGGTCCAGCAAGCGCCCCGCGGCGAGCCGCACCGCGTCGAGTTCCGGCAGCGTCTTCGCGTCGAGTGCGAACAACCGCACACGCTGTGAACCGTCGCCACGCAGTGGCATCCGCTCGGGCCGCGGATCGCGCACGACGACGTCGTTTTGGAAGAACGAAGAATATCCGGCGACACCCGGCGTGCCGGCGAGCGTGGAGCGCGGATCGGTCACGCCTTGCGCCGGCCGCGCCTCGATCGCCGGCTTCCAGTCGCCCGCGCCCTTCAGCGACAGCCCGAGCACCGTGTTGTGATCGAGCGTGAACACGCCCACGACGGTCGCGATGCCGACGGCGATGCCGAGCACCGAGAACAGCGTGCGCCCCGGTCGTTGGCGCAGTCGTTGAACGACGATCGTGCGTGCGAGCGACATGGCTAGATGTGGAGGGCGCTCAGCGCCGCGTGCACGTTTTCGACGGGGATTCCGGGCCCGGCGAGGACGGGTTCGCTCGCCAGTTCACCGTCCACGAGGAACAACACGCGATCCGCGAACGTCGCGTCGCGCGGATTGTGCGTGACGAGCAGCACCGCGCGTTTGTCGACGTCGACGAGCTTGCGCAGGATCTGCATCTCTTCGAGCCCGGCCTTCTGCGACAAGTTGCCCGTCGGCTCGTCGCACAAGAGCAGCGGTTGCCCTCCAGCGAGCGCGCGCGCGATCGATGTGCGCTGCATCTCTCCGCCGGACAGTTGGTGCGGGAACGACTTCGCCTTCGACGCGATGCCGAACTTGTCGAGCAACGCCAGCAGATCCCCTTCCTTCGCTTCCGGTCGTCCACCCGCGATCGCGAGCGGCAGCCCGACGTTCTCGAGCACCGTGAGATTGGGCATCAAGTTGAAGAACTGGAACACGTACCCGATCGACGCGCGACGCTCGAGCGTGCGCGCTTCCTCGGACAGCTGCGCCAAGTCCTTGCCGCGCACCTTGACGACGCCCGCCGTCGGCGCATCCAGTCCGGACAACATGTGCAAGAGCGTCGACTTGCCCGACCCGCTCGGCCCCATGATGCACACGAACTCCCCCGCGCCGACCTCGAACGACACGTCGCGCAAGACCGCGGCCTTCTGGCCGTCGCGGTCGTGGAACTTGAAAAGGCCTTGGGCTGTGACGAGCGCTTCCATTCCGCCCACTCTATCCATGTACTTTGCGATGTAAAGCGAATATACTGAGCCAGAGCAATTCTTCCCCGACTCGGCCTCACGGCACTCGATGGCAACTCTCCAACGCCCTGGCCGCGATCACGGCCACGCGCTCCGCATACTCCGCACTCTCGGCGATGCACCGCTGATGACGCGCGTACAGCACCGACGCGCCGTTGATGCTCCTCCCACTGCGCACTCCAGCCTTCGCCAGCGAAGCGCCGCTCAAGTCGCGCAATAGCGCAACATGCACCTGAGGCCACGCGCTCGTCGACTCGCGCAGACCACGAATGGCCCATTCGCCCTGCTCCTGCCGCGCCGCGGCGACCACCTCGTCCACGTCGTCCTCGTCGCAGACGGGAAGGCCAATGCTCGTGCCGTCGGCGAGCAATGCCTTCCTTCGCATCCACTCCTGGACTCGACCAGGGGCTGCGCCCAAGAGGTCGTCGAGGGGATCGTCGCCGTCCCGCGCGAGGTCGATGCGTTTCTCGAGCAGGCGCGCGAGCCGCGGTGACATCGTTGAGCTGAACGCGGCCGCATAGTCGCGCGGTTCGTAGGCGGGCTGACCGCTCCTGGCGCGGACACAACCCTCGATCCACTCGCGGGCAAGCCAAGGTGGGCCGGAAAGTTCGGCGTAGCAACGCGCGCTGCCGTGCGGATAGAGCGCTGCTGTCGCGGCCAGGCCCGCCTGCACCGGGTTCGCGTCGATGTAGCGCACGAGCTGTCGGCGGTAGACGAGTGATGACACGCGTCGAGAACGAAAGCGGCCCCGGTAGAGCGGACCGTCGCGCTTGCGCGAGCGGTTGAACCAGCGTGAGTACTCGTTCTGCACACTCTGCATCGCGACGGAAAGCCGGCCCTCGGGGCTTCGCACCAGCAGATGGAAATGCGTCGTCAGCACGCAGAAGGCGTGCAGTTCGATCTGCCCCGCGCGCACCACCCGCGCGAGGCGAGCGAGAAAGGCGCGGATGTCGCGCACGTCCTCGAACAGTGCGCGCCGCGCGATCGCGCGGTTCATCACGTGGTGCCAGGTGTCGGGGCCATCGGCTCGCGGGTGGCGAGGCATGCGTTTTCGTCCTCCTCGATAGTGAGGACGATCGGGGCGGGATGTGGTTGCTGGAATCGCTGTTGTGGAGACTGCCCGTCGTTTAATCGCAGGAGTGCGAATCGGGGAAGAATTGCTCTGGCACCGTACACGTGGCAATTTCGCCCGCGCGCGTCCTGCCATCGTCGTGGCTGTGTCATGGTCGACTTCTCGTGGGTGCGCCGAGGCCGTGTCCTGGCGCCCCATGCGGACGCAGTTCCGGCGCCGAAGCGCGCCGAGATTCGTCGAGCATCGTGATCCGATAGGCGGTCACATGAACCCGCAACGCTGAATAGCGTGGCTCACTGCACGATCTAACTAACTTTTTGATAGCACTTTATGGCCGAATGGACAGACCGGGAATGCCACTCCCGTTTTGTCAGGAGCCCGCCTTGGCCTACCCGCGCACCCTCGAAGCCTTCGCCCGTGCTCGATCGTGGAACTGCCCATCGTCGCCGTTCTCGGACCGCGCCAGGCCGCGAAGTCGACCTGCTCGCGGACGATCCGCTGGACCCAGTATTGATCGAGATCAAGCGCACGCGCAGCGTGACATCGGATGCCGTGCGTTCGCTCGATGGAGTAGCGCAAGTGCTCGAGAAGAGCGAGATCGCACCGCGTTCGGTGCGGCGCGTGCTCGTGTCCGCGGGGGACGATGCGGGTGAATCCAAAGGCATCGAGCACGTTCCTTGGCATCGTGTGGCAGAGATTCTCGCGCGCTGACCCGGAGCGCGTGCAGTCGTCTCCGAACGTGCGAGATATCTTGGTTGCTGCAGGCAACGCTGCGGCCAGAGCAGGCTGAGCGGGCCAGTGTTGCGCGGGCCATCTTCCAGACGTGGTGGTTACCTGTCCGAGCCGGTCGGTCAAGTCGACGGTTCTGGAATGGTCATCCGCTCCGTCGAGCTAGACCCCGGCGAAACTCTTCGGCGCCGGCACGACTCCGCTGAGTCGAAGCCTACTCTGTCGACTTCGCAAGCGCCCACGCCGACATCAGCTCAATGAGCGAGTGCTCGGCGAGAGGTCGCTTCAAGCCGGTCTCCATCGAGCGGAAGCGGCGCTCGAAGCGGCGTGACGCTTCGCGCGTGAGCTTCTCGGCATCCAGATCGAGGTACTTGGCCAGGAACGCGGCGGCCAGGATCACGTCGCCGAGCTCGTGTTCGACGGCGGCGCGCTGAGCAGGAGTCGCGGGGGCTTTCTCGTCGCGATCGAGGCCGCTTTGGCGCAGGGCTTCGTCGAGCTCGCGCTGTTCCTCGCGCACCTTCGCCACCGCGCCGGCCACGTTTTCCCAGCGGAACCCGGCGCTGACGGCCTTGCCGCACAGGCGTTGAGCGCGCTGCAGCGCGGGCAGTGAAACCGGCACTCCGGCGAGCGCGCTCGCGTCCTTTTGGCTCGGCTATTCGCCACCCGTGCACCGATGCTGCTGTTGGATGAACCTGTTGCGGGGCTCGACCCCGACGCTCAGCTGCTGGTGCTCGACCTGCTCAAGGCCAAGGCGGCGGAGGGTGTGA
>JBGATY010000173.1:0-7943 GCA_044228955.1 Planctomycetota bacterium
TCGCCACCGGTCACCACCGCGTGGCCTCGGTCGAGGATCCCGGATCGTTCGCGGTGCGCGGCGAGATCCTCGACGTGTGGCCGACGCTCAGCGACGCGCCGATCCGCGTCGAGCTCTTCGGGGACGAGATCGAGGCGCTCGTCATCGTCGATCCATTGCGGGGCGAGGTGCTCGAGGAGATGCAGCGCCTGGTCGTGTACCCGGCGAACCACTACGTGACCCCGACCGACCGCCTGTACAAGGCGATCGAGGGCATCCAGATCGAGCTCGGCGAGCGCCTCGAACAACTGAACGCCTCCAGGAAGCTGCTCGAGGCGCAGCGCATCGAGCAGCGCACCCGCCACGACCTGGAGATGCTGCGCGCGACGGGGGTGTGCAACGGCATCGAGAACTACTCGCGCTGGATGGACGGCCGCAAGCCGGGCGAGTCACCGTTCACGCTGCTGCACTACTTCCCTTCGGACTGGGTCGTGTTCGTCGACGAGAGCCACGTTTCGGTGCCGCAGGTCGGCGGGATGTACCGCGGAGACCGCGCGCGCAAGGAGACGCTCGTCGAGCACGGATTCCGCCTTCCGAGCGCCCTCGACAACCGGCCCTTGCGCTTCGAGGAGTGGGAAGCTCTCGTGCGCCAGTGCGTGTACGTGTCCGCGACACCGTCCGACTACGAGATGAGAAACAGCGGTACGAACGTGGCCGAGCAGATCGTGCGCCCGACGGGTTTGCTGGACCCGGCGATCGAGATACGGAGCGCGCGCACGCAGGTCGACGACCTCTTGCACGAGATCCGCGCCACGGTGAAGCGCAAGTGGCGCGTCCTCGTCACGGTGCTGACGAAGCGCATGGCGGAGGAACTCACCAACTATTTCACCGAGCTCGGCGTGCGCGTGCGCTACCTGCACTCGGAGGTCGACGCGATCGAGCGCACGGCGATCCTGCGCGATTTGCGCCTCGGCGAATTCGACGTGCTGGTCGGCATCAACCTCCTGCGCGAGGGTCTCGACCTGCCCGAAGTGGCGCTCGTGGCGATCCTCGATGCGGACAAGGAAGGGTTCCTGCGCTCGACGACGTCGCTGGTGCAAACCTGCGGCAGGGCCGCGCGCAACGTCGAGGGCCGCGTGATCATGTACGCCGATCGCGAGACCGACTCGATGCGCCGAGCGATCGGCGAGATGTCGCGGCGCCGCGAGAGACAGATCCTCTACAATCAGGAACGCGGCATCGTCCCGCAGACGATCATCAAGCCGATCCGCGAGAGCATCGAAGCGCTCTACGAGATGGACTACGTCGAGGTCGCGCCCGTCCCGGACGGGAAGGCCAGGAAGAAGCGTGACGGGGACGCCGGTGACGCCTGGACCTGGGAACCCTCGCGATTGCGCGGCGAGATCGAGAAGACGAAGGCCGACATGCTGCACGCCGCGTCGGAACTGCGCTTCGAGGACGCTGCCAAGTTGCGCGATCGCCTGGACGAGCTGCAGGGAGTCGAATTGAAGCGATGAGCACGCTCGCCTGGTCGCGTACCGCGGATCTCAATCAGGTGCCGGAGCGGCCGGGCGTGTACATGTTTCGCGACGAGTCGGGAGCGGTCATCTACGTCGGCAAGGCCGCCGACCTGCGGGCGCGACTGCGCAGCTATCGAGCGGGTGGCGACGGGCGTGCGATGATTCCCTTCCTCGATGCCGACGCGCGGTCGGTCGAGACCATCGTGACGCGCACCGAGCAGGAAGCGCTCCTGCTCGAGGACACGCTGATCAAGACGCACAAGCCGGTGCACAACATCCGGCTCAAGGACGACAAGAGCTTTCGGATGTTGAGGCTCGATCTGTCCGACCGTTTTCCGCGCCTGCGGCACGTGCGCGCCAAGAACCCGGACGTGGGCAAGGAGGGGGGGCGCTCGCGCTACTTCGGCCCCTTCGCGAGTTCGAGCGCGCTGCGCCGAACCTTGTCGGATCTGCACCGCATCGTGCCGTTGCGCGACTGTCCCGACACGGTGATGAATCACCGCTCGCGCCCCTGCCTGAAGCATCAGATCGGACTGTGCGTCGCACCGTGCGTCGGACTCGTCGACGAGAAGGCCTATGCCGAGCTCGTCGAGAAGGCCACTCGCGTCCTGCTCGGTGACACGCGCGAACTCGAGCACGATCTCGAGACGCGCATGCGCAACGCCGCCGCGGAAATGGAGTACGAGCGCGCGGCCGCGTGGCGCGACCGGCTCGCTGCGCTGCGTCGAACCGTCGAGCGTCAGGGTGTGCAGTCGAAGGACAAGGTGCGCCGCGACGTCCTCGGGCTCGTGCGGCGCGGCGACAGCGCGGTCGTCCACCGACTGTCGTTCCGCGAAGGGAACCTGGGCGAGAGCGGAAGTCACGTGTTCCGCTCGCAGCTCGGCGACGAGGAACTGCTGCATGTAGTCTTGACCGCGCTGTACGGCGACGGGAGGCGCGAGAAGCCCGCGGAGATCGTGCTGCCGTGCGAACCTGCCGATCGCGAGCTGCTCGAGCACGTGCTCGGCACCCACATCGCCCTCGTCGTGCCGAAGTCCGGCGAGGCGCGCCGCATGCTCGACATGGCCTTCGAAAACGCCCGCGCCGAGCTCGTACGCCACGACCAGGAGACCAGCCGCGAAGAGGAGGCACTCGAGCAGTTGACCGAACTCCTCGATCTCGAGTCCGTGCCGGATGTGATCGACTGCTTCGACATCTCGAACATGCAGGGATCGAACGTCGTGTGCGGGGTCGAGGGCCAGGACGACTTCGCCTCGATGAAGGAGGTCGTCGGCCGCAGTCTGAAGCGCGGCGTGACCGAGGGCGACCTGCCCAACCTGGTCGTGATCGACGGCGGCGCCGCGCAACTGGCCAGTGCCCTGGACGCACGCGAGGAGGCCGGCGCGTGGGACGTCGCGATGGTCGGGCTCGCGAAGGCACGTTCCGAGCGCAAGGTGAAGGGCGCGACCAAGGAAGCGTCGGAGGAGCGCGTGTTCGTCCCCGGCGCAAAGGATCCGATCGAGTTGCCGCGCCACAGTGCCGCCCGCCACCTCCTGGAACGCATTCGCGACGAAGCGCACCGCTTCGCCATCACGTACCACCGGCGTGAACGCGGCAAGATCACTTCGCGCCTCGATTCGATCCAGGGAGTCGGAGCCGCCAAGCGCAAGGCACTGCTGCGCGCATTCGGCAGCGCGAAGGGCGTCGAGCAGGCGAGCATCGAAGCGATCAGCTCGATCGCCGGCATCGGTCCCGACCTGGCGCAGAAGATCCTCGATCACCTGCGCGGCGTGTGATCCCCGAAACGGCTGAGCCGCCGTGCTCATGGTCGCCCGCGGCGACGCAGGGAGGCGAGCGAGCCGTGCTCTCCGTCGGAGTGCGTAGCTCCGACCTACGCACGCGCATGGATGACTCGTCACCTCCTGCGCGCTCGAACGGGTCTTCAATGGAAGCTCACGAACAGGAGATTCCACATGCACCCGACGATCCGCACTGTCCTTTCCTTGTCCTTCGTTTCGATGACGTGCGCGCTCCTCGCCACACGCGCCCAGGCACAAGGCACCAACTGGAAAGTCGTCGGCTGGAACGACCTCGGCATGCACTGCATGGATTCCGACTACTCGGTGTTCAGCATCCTGCCTCCCTACAACACGATCAATGCGCACGTGATCGACAACCTCGGGCACCTCGTGGTCGCGCCGGGGGCGGCGAGCGTCACCTACCGCGCCGTCGCGGATCCGACCGGGTCGATCAACGTGACGTCGGGGAACAAGACGAACTTCTGGACGTTCGTGCGGTCCTTGTACGGCGCCAGCGTTCCCGTCGATCTCGGGATCGCCGGAACCAGCATGCCCGGGGTCGGCAACAACCCGCGTCCGATGTCGTGGGTGCCCGCTTTCAAGTGGTTCAACGCCACCGGGGTTCCGATCACGCCCGTGGACGACGCCGGCAATACCCAGAACTACCCGATGATGCGAGTCGAAGCGCGCGATGCGTCAGGCGTGCTGCGGGGAGGCACCAGCATCGTGCTGCCCGTTTCCAGCGAGATGGACTGCCGCGCGTGCCACGCGTCCGGCGCGCCGAACGACGCGAAGCCGTTCGCGGGCTGGTCCAACGACCCGAACTTCGAGCGCGACTACCGGCTCAACATCCTGCGGCTGCACGACGAGTTGCAGGCGGGTGACCCGCTGTACGCGTCGGCGCTCGCTCATTTCGGGTTCAACGCGAACGGCCTGTACGACACCGTCACGGTGGATTCGCGCCCGATCCTGTGTGGATCGTGCCATGGCACCAACGCGCTCGCCTCTCCGGGCTTCGGTGCAGTGCGTTCGCTGACTAGCGCAATCCACTCCGGGCACGCGAACGTGAACGATCCGGTCACGCACATGAGCCTGGGCTCGTCCGACGATCGCTCGGCGTGCTATCGCTGCCATCCGGGTTCCGAGACGCGCTGCCTGCGCGGAACGATGGGCAATGCGGTCGCCCCCGACGGTTCGATGTCCATGCAGTGCCAGGGCTGTCACGGCGACATGGCGAAGGTGGGCAATCCGGCCCGGCAGGGCTGGTTCCAGGAACCGGCGTGCCAGAGCTGTCACACCGGTAGCGCGACGTCCAACAACGGGCAGATCCGCTATGTGTCGGTGTTCGACGCGAGCGGCAACGAACGCGTGGCCGTGAATGCGCTGTTCGCCACCAACCCGAACACGCCCGCGCCCGGCGTGAACCTCTACCGCTTCTCGGCCGGGCACGGCGGCTTGCAATGCGAAGCCTGTCACGGTTCGACGCACGCGGAGTATCCGTCCAGTCACGCAAACGACAACCTGCAGAGCGTCGCGATCCAGGGCCACGCGGGTGTGCTCGTGGAGTGCACCGCCTGCCACGCGAGCATGCCGAACACGGTCACCGGCGGTCCGCACGGCATGCACCCGGTCGGCTCGGATTGGGCGCACAACCACGCCGATGCGGTCGAACTGGGCGGCTCCGCCCAATGCGCCACGTGCCACGGCACCGATTTCCGCGGGACCGTGCTGTCGCGCGCCCAGGGCTCGCGCACGTTTACCACGAACTGGGGCACGAAGCAGTTCTTCGACGGATATTCGATCGGTTGCTACGACTGCCACAATGGTCCGATCGGTCAGGGCACGAACCCGAATCATCGACCGGTCGTTGCTTCCGCCAGTGCCGCGACGCCGGCCGGCGTGCCGGTGCCGATAGCGCTCGGCGCGACGGACGCCGACAACCAGCCGCTGACGCTGCGCATCGTGACGCAAACCGCGAATGGAACGGTCAGCCTGAACGGAACTTCCGCGACGTACTTCCCGTACGCGGGCTTCGCCGGAGTCGACTCCTTCACCTACTGCGCTTCCGACGGACAACTGCAGTCGACGCTCGGCACCGTCACGATCACCGTGACGGCGAACTGGGACAACTACGGCGAAGGCAGCGCGGGAACGCTCGGCGTGCCGGATCTCTCGCTCGGTGCGGTGCCGCGCCTCGGCACGGTCGTCCCGATCCACTTCGGCAACTCGTCGGGCATCGACACGAGCGTCATCGTGCTCGTCGGGACGAAGCCGGGCTATCAGCCGACGCCGTTCGGCGGGACGCTGCTCCTCTCCCAAGCCTCGCAGCGCACGATGCTGCTCTCGGCCGGCGGCGGCACGCGGTATTTCCCGATCCCGTCCAACCCGCAGTTGGTCGGCTTCAACTTCATCCTGCAGACGATCGTGCTCGATCCCGGCGTCCCGAGCGGTCGCGCGTACTCACGCGCGATGCGCATGGTGTTCGGCAACTGATCGCCGCCTCGCCGGCGACGGCTCAACGCGACTCGAGTTCCTCCCAGCGCGCGTAGTGCGCGTCGATCGCCGCCCGGAGTTCGCCGCGGCGCGCGTTCACGCGCTCGAGTTCGGATTTGGGCCCGCTGTAGAGCGCCGGATCGGAGAGCTTCTCGTCGAGCGCGTGCATTTCGGACTCCGCGGCGGCGATCTTCTCGAGCAGCCCGTCGTACTCGCGCTGTTCCCAGGGCGCGAGGGCCTTCTTCTTCCTGGGCGCATCGTCCGAAGCGCTGGGGGCGTACGCCACCGGGCGCTGCGTGCTCGGCGTGGCAACCGCCGCCGCGGCGGCGATTTCCTCGAGCAGCGAAGACACGTCGCCGACGTGCGCGTGCACGCCGCCTTCCTCGTCCACGTGCAGGATGCGCGTGGCGACACGATCGAGGAACCAGCGATCGTGGCTGACGACGAGCACCGTGCCCGTGAACGCGACGAGCGCTTCCTCGAGCATGCGCAGGCTGGCGAGGTCGAGGTCGTTCGTCGGCTCGTCGAGCACGAGCACGTTTCCGCCCTGGCACAAGAGCTTGGCGAGCAGAACGCGGTTCTTCTCGCCGCCCGACAGCCGACCGATCGGCGCGTGCTTCATCGCGCCTCGGAACAGGAACTGCTCGAGGAAGGCGGCCACGTGCACGGCGCGATCGCCGACGGCGACGTGGTCGCTCTTGCCTGCGACCTCCTCGACCACCGTCTTCTCCGGATCGAGCGTGCTGCGCGCCTGGTCGATCCACGCGAACCTCACCGTCTCGCCGATCACGACGGAACCGCTCGCCGGCGCAAGCGCGCCGCGGCACATCTCGAGGAGCGTGCTCTTGCCGGCGCCGTTGCGGCCGACGATGCCGACGCGCTCGCCAGGCCGGATCGTGAGGTCGAGCGGCGCGATCACGCGTTTCGTGCCGCGCACGGCGGACGCCGCGTGCAATTCGATCACCTTCGTCCCGAGGCGCGGCCCAGGGGGAAGCTCGAACTCGAGCCCGGCACCGCGCGCGTCGAGCTTGCCCTCCACGAGAGCGTGGAAGCGTTCGATTCGCGCCTTCTGCTTCGTCGTGCGTGCCGGCGCGCCACGACGCATCCACACGGTCTCGCGGCGCAGCATGTTCGCCCGCGACGCCTCGCTCTTCTCCTCGGTCTCCAGTCGCTCGGCCCGCTGCTCCAGGTAGTCCGCGTAGCTGCCCTCGTAGGACACGAGCGTCGAGCGGTCGATCTCGACGATGCGCGTGACGACGCGATCGAGGAAGTAGCGATCGTGCGTGACCATCACGAACGGGATCGCGCTCTGGAGCAGGCGATCCTCGAGCCACTCGGTGACGAAGGCATCGAGGTGGTTCGTCGGTTCGTCGAGGAGCAGCAGGTCGGGTCCGCTGAAGAAGAGGCGCGCGAGCGCGACGCGTCGTCGCTCGCCGCCCGACAATCTGTCGCAGGCGACGTCCGGATCTGGGATTCCGAGATCACGCAGCATGTGCTCGATCTCGTGCTCGACGTCGTGGCCGCCGAAGCGCTCGAGGTCGTGCTCGAGGCGGGCCTGACGGACGAGCAGGCCGTCGACCCGCTCGCGCGGAGCGTGGGCGAGTTCGGCATGGATCGCGTCGAGCTCCGCGAGGATGGCGCCACGCTCGATCGCGCCGAGGTGGATCGCCTCGCGCGCGCTGACGCCAGGCGGCAGAGCCGGCTCCTGCTCGAACCAGCCGAGCCGCAGGTCGCGGCGCAGCATGCGCCGGCCCGCCTCAGGCTGCTCGCGGCCGGCCATGATCGACAGCAAAGTCGACTTGCCCGAACCGTTGGCGCCGACCAGGGCGACGCGCTCGGATTCGTCGATGACGAGCGACACGCCCGCCAACAGCTTCTTGCCGTGGAAACTCTTGTCCACGCCCTCGATCGTGAGCAGAGCGGCCATCAGTCGTGGGCCGGTCGCGAGAGGGCGCGGAGAAACGCGACCAGCGCGGCCGCTTCCTCGTCGGTGAGGTCCAGAGGCTGGATCCGCTCGTCGAGTCCGGGCAGGGCGTGCGCGCCGCCGCGGTAGTGCTCCAGGACCGATTCGAGCGTCGCGAGCGAACCGTCGTGCATGTATGGAGCCGTCGACGCCAGTCCGCGCAAGGTGGGAGTCTTGAACTTCTCGATATCGGCCTCGTCCTCGGTGAAC
>JBGATY010000174.1:0-250 GCA_044228955.1 Planctomycetota bacterium
GCGCGCTCGCGGCGGCGGGCACCACCGAAGCCGCGCTCGAAGGGGTCGCGTACGAGAATCCATTCACGCGAGCGGGGCTCCTCGCGGACCTGCGCGCCTGCGATGCGGCTCTCGAGCGCGGAGCCCTCGCCGCGGCTCGCGCGGCCTACGAGCGCGTCGTGCGCGGGCTCGATCCGAGCGATGCGAACCTGCGCCGCGCGCTCGAGGCTCGCTCGGCGCTCTGCGCTCCCGCCGTGATCGAAACGGGGCC
>JBGATY010000174.1:260-7934 GCA_044228955.1 Planctomycetota bacterium
GCGGGTTTTCGAGCGCGGGGTGCCCCTGTCGGGGGAAGCACGTTCGCAGTCGGAACACATGCTCGAGCCCGGCGCCGCGCGCGCCGCCGACGGCCGGCTGTGGATCCAGGTCGGCGAACGCCTCGTCGCGCTCGCGCCGGACGGAACGTCCGCGATCCACGAGCCCCAAAAACTCGTGGCGGCCGGCGGCGGGCGCGGCACGTGGCTGCCCGGCTTCGGCGATGCCGACCGGCCCTGGTTGCAGCGGCCGGCTCTCGAGCGCACGACCCTCGCGCTCGTCCTCGGCCGCGCGCGCGAGTCGCGCGGCAATGCGCTGGCAGCATTCGACGTCGCGGGCGAAACGCCGCGGCTCCTGTGGTTCCACCACGACGGGGAGGGCGCCGAGGACGCGTGCCTCCCGGGGATCCTCGAGTTCCAGCCGGGACCGCTCGAGATCTCTGGCCTCGTGATCGCACAGGTCCTGCAGTGGGACCAGGGCGGCGTGAACCCCGGCGCGCAACGCGTCGACGGCCGCAACACGCACGCCTGGCTCGTCGCGTTCGAGGCCCACAGCGGCGCGCTGGTCTGGAAGCGGCGCCTCGCGAGCGGCTCGGACCGCCGCGGTCGAGCGCTCGATCGGTTCCACGATCCGCGCTCGACGTCGATCGCCTCCCCGCCCCTCGAGCTGTTCCAGGGTCGCGAGGTCATCGCGGCGACCGAACTCGGAGTCGTCGCTCGCGTGCTCGCCTGCGACGGCCGCGGAATCGAGTCCTACGCACTCGAGCGGGTCCGTCACGACCCCGAGATCCGCCCCGGATCGGGCGGTCCGTTCGTCGGCGCCCGCTCGGTCCTCGTCGCGCCGAGCGACGCGGACGAGTACGTCTATTTCCTGGGAGGCGGACCGCCGAGCGTGATCCGGGTCCCCCACCTCGACCGCGTCGTCGGACTGGGGCCGGAGGACTTCCTGGTCCTCGTGAGGGAGGGCGATCGGGGCTGCCTGCGACGGATCGAGTGGGCGTCTTCGAAGCGCACGGACGCGCTGCCGTTCCCCCGCGGGGAGGACTGGAAGGGGGGCATGCGGGTCGAATCCAGGCTCCTCGCGGTCGCCGGAGGGAGGCTCACGCTGCACTCGACCGACTCGGACATGCGGCTCCTCGATGCCCTGGACCTCGCCGGAGCGCAGGAGGAACGCCACGTGGGGGTGTGGATGGACGACGCGCGGGTCTACGTGGTCGGCGAGGGTCGGATTTGGATCGTGCGGACCGAGTGATCGGCCCCGCTTCCTCGGACCGGACGCGCGCCCTGTAGCCGGTTCGAAGAGAGGCCGATACCTCGTACGGCATCCGGCGCGAAGACGGATGCGTGCTCCTTACCTCTCATTCGATCCCGATCGTGCGTAGAGGCGGCTACACTCCGCCTTTCGAACCTTCTCCCCGAACTCGAGCCTCCATCCCAGGTCACCATGAGTGAAGCCGCCCTCGATCGCCTGCGCGTGGTCCACGCGCAAATGAAGTCCGAACTGCACCGCGTGATCGTCGGACAGGACGAGGTGATCGACGAGCTCCTGCTCGCCATCCTGACGCGCGGGCACTGTCTCCTGGTCGGCGTGCCGGGTCTCGCGAAGACCCTGCTCGTGTCGAGCCTGGCGAAGACCCTGGATTGCTCGTTCACGCGCATCCAGTTCACGCCGGACTTGATGCCGTCCGACATCACCGGCACCGAGCTGTTGCAGATCGATCCGGTGACCAACGCGCGCTCGTTCAAGTTCGCGCACGGGCCGTTGTTCGCGAACATCGTGCTCGCCGACGAGATCAACCGCACGCCGCCGAAGACGCAGGCCGCGCTGCTCGAGGCGATGGTCGAGCGCCAGGTCACGAGCGCCGGCGCGCGTCACGAGCTGCCCGATCCGTTCTTCGTGCTCGCGACGCAGAATCCGATCGAGCAGGAGGGCACCTATCCCCTGCCCGAGGCGCAGCTCGACCGTTTCATGTTCATGGTGCACGTCGGCTATCCGACGCTCGACGAGGAGCGCGAGATCCTGCGGCGCACGACCGGCGGCGATGGCCAGGAGCCCAAGAAGGTCGTCGGCGCGAAGGAGCTGCTCGAGATCCAGCGCGCGGTGCGCGGCGTCGCCGTGTCCGACCACGTGTACGACTACGTGCTGGCGCTGACGCGCGGCACCCGCGTGCGTTCGGACTCGCAGCTCTCGTTCCTGCGCGAATGGGTCACGTGGGGCGCCGGTCCGCGCGCGAGTCAGTTCCTCGTGCTCGGAGCGAAGGCGCACGCCGCGCTGCAAGGCCGGCGCCACGTGTCGATCGAGGACATCCGCAAGGTGGTGCACCCGGTGCTGCGCCACCGCATCGTGACCAACTTCTCGGCGTCGGCCGAAGGCATCACCAGCGACATCATCATCGACCGCATGGTCAAGGAAGTGACGCCGGCCGAAGGCGTCGGTGTCGGCGTTCCGAGCATCCCCGCGGCGAGGAACTGAGACCCTCCGTGGCGACTTCGAAGAGTCCGTCCGCCCTCGATCCGGCGGTGCTCGACCGCCTGTCGAACCTCACGCTCGTCGCGCGGACGGTCGTCGAGGGCTTCATGGCCGGACAGCACCGCTCGGCGCGCCTCGGCTCGTCGGTCGAATTCGCGCAGCACCGCGAATACGTGCCCGGGGACGAGTTGCGCCGCGTGGACTGGAAGGTCTTCGCGCGCTCGGACCGGCTCGTCGTGAAGCAGTACGTCGAGGAGACGAACCTCGTCTGTCACCTCCTGCTCGACGCGTCCGAGTCGATGGCGTATGGATCGCTGGGCTGGACCAAGCTCGATTACGCGCGCTGGACCGTCGCGGCGCTCGCCTACCTCGTCATCCAGCAGCGCGACACGGCCGGGCTCGTCGTCTTCGACGAGGGTTTCCGCTCGAAGGTGCCGCCCGGCAACGGCGCGGCGCAGCGCGGCATCATCCTCGACACGCTGCAGAAGACCGAAGCCAAGGGACCGACGAAGATCGGCGCGACGATCGACTGGATCGCGCCGAAGCTGAAGAGCCGCGGCATCGTGTGCATCTTCTCGGACTTCTTCGACGAGCCCGAGCTGATCACGGCTGGTCTGCGCCGTCTGGTGCACGCCGGACACGAGCCCATCCTCTTCCAGGTGCTCGATCCCGAGGAGCTCGAGTTCGATTTCGGCTCGCTACTGAAGCTCGAGGGCCTGGAGGGCAGCGGTATCCAGCGCATCGATCCGCGCGCGCTGCGCACCGCCTACCTCGAGGAGATCGAGAAGCATCGGCGTGAACTGATGCGCCAGGCGAGCCTGCTCAGCATCGATTTCGTGCCGTTGTCGACGGCCGTCGGGCTCGAGGCCGCCCTGTCGACCTACCTCGCGCACCGCACGGCGCGCGCTCGCGGCGGGAGGCGCAAGTAACTCCGATGGGTGGCTGGATCGGCGGCTTCGCGCACCCTGCGCTGCTCTATGGGATCGGATTGGCGTCCGTGCCGATCCTCATTCACTTGCTCAATCGTCAGCGGCACAAGCCCATGCCGTGGGCCGCGATGCGTTTCGTGCTGGCGGCCTACAGAAAAACGCGCCGGCGCGTGCAACTCGAGAACCTGCTGCTCCTCCTCCTGCGCGCCGCGGCGATCGCGCTGCTCGCGCTCGCGATCACGCGGCCGTTCACGGGAGAGGCGAGTCCGCTGGCGCGACTGACCGAAGGCCGGCGCGATCTCGCGATCGTCGTCGACGGATCCGCGTCCATGGGACTGCGCGAGGGCGTCGAAAGCGTCTTCGACACCGCCGTGAAGCGCGCCCGGGAGATCGTCCGCAAGCTGTCGGGCTCGCGCGGCGACCGCGTGCGGCTCGTGTACGCCGGACAGTATCCGCGTCTCTTGTCGTGGACGACGCCCGAGCAGGCGAGTGCGATGCTCGACACGCTCACGATCCCGACGGACGAACCGCTCGACCTCGCGGCCGCGCTCGGCGACGTCCTGCAGCGCGCGAAGGAGGGTCCGAGCGACTCGGCCGTCGGCGGGGGCGGACGCCTCGAAGTGCTGCTGCTCACCGATCTGCAATCGCGCGCGTTCCACTCGGGCGTGGTGGACGAGAAGCAGAAGGACGACCGCAGCGCGCTGGCGCAGGTGATCGACGAGTTGAAGGCGCTCGACGTGACCGTCGTCGTCGAGGGACTCGCTGGATCCGATCCCCTGCCCGCGAACCTCGGCATCGCGAGCGTCGAGCCGCTCTCGCGCCTGCCCGGTCCGAACCAGCCGGCCGAAATCGGCGTGGAAGTGCGCAATTTCGGCCCGAATGCGAAGAGCGGTGTGCGCGTCGTGCTCGAAGTCGACGGCGAGCGCCGCCCCAGTGAATCGACGGACGTGCCGGCGCGTGGACGAGCCCAGGTGGTGTTCTCGGTGGCGTTCAAGAACGCGGGCGAGCACGTGCTGACGGCCCGGCTCGAGGAAGGCGATCGCCTCGCCTGTGACAACGTGCGTTCGCGCGTCGTGTCGGTCCCACCGCCGGTGCGCGTGCTGCTCGTCAACGGATCACCGGGGTCGATCATCGAGGAGGACGAGGTCGGCTACGTGCGCGCGATCATCGAACCGCCCAGCGATTCGATCGGAGACGCGTCGCGCGCCCCGTTCGACGCGCGCGAGATCGCTCCGGAGGAACTGTCCGCGAGCGACGTGGACTTCACGCACTTCGACGTGATCTGGCTCGCCAATGTCGAGACCCTTCCTGCGCCGGTCGTCGACAAGCTCGAGGCCGCGATCGCGGCCGGCGGAGCGCTCATCGTCTCGCTCGGCGATCGCGTGGACTCCGCCGCGACGAACACGCGGCTGTTCCGCTCGGACGGGAGCGGACTGCTGCCCGCAGCGCTCGGCGAGCGCGTCGCGGTGCGATCGCGTTCGGACGCGTACTACCGGGTGAAGTCGTTCGACGAGGCGCACCCCGCGTTGTCGTTCTTCGCCGATGAACGCTTCAAGCCGCTCCTGACCGAGGTCCCGATCTACGAGTTCGTCGCCGTGCGTCCGCTCGAGAACGCGCACGTGATCGCGACGCTCGACGACGACGGCGCGCATCCGCTCCTCGTCGAGCGCGCGTACGACCGCGGCCGCGTGTTCCTGTGGACGACTACCATCGACCCGCTGTGGACGCGCCTGCCCGAATCGCCGGCCACGCTCGTGCCGCTCGTGCACGAATGGCTGCACTACGCGGCCGTGACGGAGGAACCGCCGCGCAACGTCTCCCCCGGCACGCCGCTCACTGCGGAGAGCACCGTGTTCCCGCGCAACGTGACCCTCGTGCGTCCCGACGGGGCGCGCCGCGGACTCGACGGCGACCCGCGCTCGACCAGCGGCGGGCGCTGGATCCTGCCCGCGGTCCAGGGCAAGGACACCGAGAGCGCTGGCCTGTACAGACTCGAGATGGAAGGCTCGGCGCCGATCTCGTTCGCGGTGAGCATCGATCCGCTCGAGGGCGATCTCGAGCGCATCACCCCGCAAGAGCTGACCGCGATGCACTTCCGCCTCGCTTCGGAGGACACGCCGAGCGACGAGCCCGGCCGGGTCGATCGCAAGGGAGAACTGTGGCGCGGCCTCGCGCTGGCGTGCCTGGTTGCACTGGTCCTCGAATCCCTGTGGGCCGCGTTCCTCGGGCGCAAACGGAGTCCGCGCCGATGAACGCACTCTTCCACCTGGCCCTGCTGCAGGCCGCGCCAGCCTCGACCGTCGGCACCGGCGTGCGCGAGACTTTCCGGCTGCTCGATGCGCCGGCGACCTGGATCCTGGTCCTGATCGTGGTGCCGGCGTGCGCGCTGGTCGCCTGGCTCAGCTACCGCCGGGAGCCGGTGTCGCTGCGCGCGCGCCTGTTCCTCTCGACGTTGCGCGCCCTCGCCTTCCTGCTCCTGTGCGCGATCCTGTTCCGCCCGGTTTTCGTCGAGCGACGCGAGGAAGTGCGTTCGGCGGAGGTCGTGATCCTGGCCGACGACTCGGCCAGCATGCGACGCAAGGACGACTACGCCGGCGATGAGCGCGCGCGCGACGGACTGACGGCGCTCACCGGCCGCGCGCCATCGGAATCGATGCGCGTCGAGCTCGAGCGCGCGGCGCTCGAAAAGGTGCTGCTGCCGCACCTGAAGTCCAAGGGCTACACGACGCGCCTCTACCGCTTCGGCGACACGCTCGATCCGATGCCCGACGTCAGCGCGCTCACTGGCCGCGGTCACGCCACGCACATCGGCGACGCGCGTCAGGCGGCGGTCGCGACGCACCGCGGGCGTCACGTCACCGACATGGTGATCGTGTCCGACGGCCGCAACAACGGCGGCCTGCCCGCGCTCGAGGCGGCGCGCGCGGCCGCGGCCGCGGGCATCCCGGTGCACACCCTCGTCGTCGGCGACACGCGGCCCGAGAAGAACCTGGTGATCGAACTCGTCGAGGCTCCGACGAGCGTCCTCGACGGCGACGAGATCGCCGTCAGCGTGCGCGTCCTCGCGCGCGGCATCGCGGGCGGCGGACAAGCGCGCGTCGTGCTCGAGGAAGTCCCCGCCGACGGCTCTGCGGTGCGTCCGGTCGCCGAGGCGGACGTCGAGATGGACGAGAAGGGCTCGAAAGCCGTGCTGATCGCGCCGCCCGAGACGCCGGAGGGGAACACGAACGAGCGCCGTCTGCGCGTGCGCGTCGAGCCGCTGCCGGAGGAAACGCTGAAGGACGACAACGCCGTGTCGTTCAGCGTGCGCATCAACCCCGAGAAGATCCGCGTGCTCTACGTCGACGGGTATCCGCGCTACGAGTACCGCTTCCTGAAGGAGCTCTTGAAGCGCTCCGACGCGAACATCGACGTGCAGGTGTTCCTGCTGTCAGCCACACCCGACTTCGTGCAGGAAAGCACCAAGGGTCTGCCGCCGTTGACCAGCGTCCCGACGGGGCGCAAGGAACTGCTCGAGAACTACGACGTCGTGATCCTCGGCGACGTGAACCCCTACGCGATCTCGCCCGATCCGGCCCGTTGCGAGGAGTTCATGGCGTCCTTGCGCGAATTCGTCGAGCGCGGGGGCGGCGCCATGTTCATCGCGGGCGAGCACGACGACCCGCTCGACTACGTGGGCACGCCCCTGGGCGAACTCCTGCCCATCGTCGCCGACGCCACGACCCGCAACATCGGCGCCGAATCCGATTCGGTGAAGGGTTTCCGTCCGCTCGTCGAGGACGCGGCGACGCCCCACGAGGTCGTGCGCCTGGTCGGCGATCCGAAGCAGAACCGCGCGCTGTGGGAGGACGAGGGCGGCCTGTACGGCTACTACTGGTTCTTCCCGGTCGTGCGCGCGAAGCCGGGCGCGCAGGTGCTGCTGCGCCACCCGACCGCGAGCAACGCTCACGGGCGTTTTCCGCTGCTCGTCACGGGCTACTTCCCGGCCGGCCGCACGCTGTTCAGCGCGGTCGACGAGACGTGGCGCTGGCGCTATCGCTTCGGCGATCGCTACCACGAACGCTTCTGGCGCAACGCGGTGCGCTGGCTCGCGCTGGGACGATTGAAGAGCGGCGCTGGACGCTTCCGCGTCGAGGTGGCGCGCGCGAGCTACACGCTCGGCGAGCGCGCGGTGGTCGAGGCGCGCGTGCTCGACGAGGACTTCCGGCCCTCCGAGAAACCGTCCGTCGAGGCGCGGCTGCAGCACCCCGACGGCAGCGTGAAGCCGTTCTCGCTCGT
>JBGATY010000175.1:0-7821 GCA_044228955.1 Planctomycetota bacterium
GGCGTGATGCTCTTTGGTGCCGACAGAGGCAAGACCGGTGCCGCGGCGTGGAAGGCTCGCTTCGAGGAGCATGCGCGCATGTTGAAGACGTGCGAGAGCTGGGCCGAGCGCCAGAGCCTGAAGTACCTCGCCGTGCCGGCCCTGCGCTCGCCGACGATCTCGTGCATCGAGAGAGGCGACCTCGACGTCGCGGCCTTGATCGCCGGTCTGAAGGAGAAGGGCCACGAGATCGGCAACGGCTACGGCGACTTGAAGGACAAGACCTTCCGCATCGGCCACATGGGCGACCACACCGTGGCGCGGCTCTCCGAGATGCTCGCGCTGCTCGACGAGGTCGTGCGGGGACTGCGCCAGTCGACCGCGCTGCGCGGCTGAGCGCGAGCGACCGCGGAGCCGCCGAGTCGCCGAGCCGCCGGCGTGTCTGGTCATGATCGTCCCCCCCCCGTAGAATCTCTCGGCGACCTTCGCGCGCGTCGGGGGCGCTACTCCCCCCGATGTCCTCAACCCTTCCCGAGGTTCAGGCGAGCCTCCCTGCCGGCGCGCGAACCAGACCGCGGCGATTCGCGCCGCAGAACCTCGGCCGCGTCGGCGGCTGGCTCGCCTTCGCGGTCCTCGTGCTCCTCGTCTGGATGGATCAGAGCATCTTTCCAATCGGGGTGGCGGTCCAGGGACCCGACGGATCGTTCCAGTCGGCGTTCGAGTTCTTCTTCAAGCATCACTCGCGCGCGGGCGTGGAGTGGGTCTACACCTACGGCCCGCTTGGTTTCATCGAGAACTTCACCTACGACCCGGATCTGTTCGTCGGGCGCCTGATCTTCGCGGACATCCTGTGGCGACTGGCGTGCGCCGCGGTGGTCACGATCGCGTTTCTGCGCAACTCCACCGGTTTCGAGCGCGCGATCGCGTTCACGGGGCTCGTGGTCCTGCCGCTGAATCCGGACTCGTACATCTACCTCTTCTCGCTCGGGGCGGCGGAAATCTGCATCGAGCGGCCCAGGCAGCGCACACTGCTGATCCTCGGAATCCTGGCCCTCGTGCCCGCGAGTCTCGCCAAGTTCACCTCGTTCGGACTGTGGGTTCCCTGCCTGATCGCGATCGGGTATGCGATCTGGCGCACGTGGTCGCGCCGCGCCGCGCTGTCCTTCGCGGGAGCGTCGATCGCACTGTGGGTCGCACTGTGGTGGATCGTCTGCAGGCAGTCGCTCCTCGACATTCCGGCCTTCCTCGCGCATTCGCTCGAGATGGCCGGCGCGTACACGGCCGGCATGGGCTCCGAGTGCCCCCCGGAGATCCAGGAGCGGGGCTTCTGGGTCCTCGGACTCACGTCGGCGTGCCTGTTCCTGCCCCTGTTCCACTCGGTGCGAGCGGGAGGGCGCTTCGCGCCGACCTTGATCCGCGCGTTCGTCCTGTTCGCGGCTTTCAAGGCCGGCTTCGTGCGCGGCGCCGACCACGGGATGATCTTCTTCACGTTCGCTGCCCTCGCGCCGTTCGCCGTCGTCGACGAGCTGCCCGCCGGCACGTGGTGGAGGATCGCGCACGTGATCCTCCGCTTCGTGAACCTGGTCGTCGCGTATTTCGGCGTCCTCGTCACGCAGGGGGTGCAGGTACCGGTCGCGACCACGCTCGCGATGCGGGCCGGCGAACAGATCGACTGGTCGCTGCGACTCGCCACCGAAATGGAGCCGACGCGCGCCGAACTCGATCGCCAGATCGGTCTGGCGCGAAGCCAGCGCGCGCTGCCGAAGACGCGCGCCTTGGTGGGCGGCGAGACGATCGACATCCATCCTCCGTTCCAGGACACGATCCTCTTCAACGATCTGAACTGGCGCCCGCGCCCGGTGTTCCAGTCGTACGCGACGCTCTCGGAAAGGCTGCAGCGTCTGAACGCGGATTTCTTCGAAAGCGCCCGCGCGCCGCAGTGGTTCCTGCTCCTGCCGCGCGCCATCGACGGACGCCTCGAGACCATGGAGGACGCGCCTCTCCTGCTCGTCGTGGCGCGCGACTACGCGCCCATGCTCGTGGAGCAGGACATGCTGCTCCTGCGCCGGGACCCCGCGCCTCGTGACCCGGCAAAGGACGAGGTCGTGATCGACCGCGAACTCGCGTTCGGCGAGCCGCTCGACTTGACGGGCCTGGGCGAGGACATCCACCTCCTGCAGCTCGAGACGACGCCGACGTGGCGCGGTCGTCTGCGTTCGATGGTCCTGCGCCCGGCTCCGATCCACGCCGTCCTGACCGGTCGATCGGGTCGTCAAATCGGCGTGCAGCTGATACCGGGAATGCTGCGCACGGGAGCCATCGTCGATCCACTGCTCGCCAACGTGAGCGACTGGGTGAGCTTCTACGCAGGTCGCGCCGAGCGCACCACGACTCTGACCCTGCTTCCATCCGAGCTCGCGTGGGCCTGGCCGCGCACATTGCGCGTGCGCATCCTGCGCTCTCCGATCCGTCCGCGTCACGTCGACATCCAGGGGCAGTGGACCAACCGGTTCTCGATGTTCGAGTCCGTGCCGGACGACTACTCGGGCGTAGACGACGGACGAGTGGTGAACGAGAACGGCACGGTCGTCTTCGCGGTCACGGCGCCGTCCGTGATCAAGTTCCGGGTGACGCCCGGCCATCATGTCGTCCGCGGCGCGCTGGGACTCCTCGCCGAGGCCTATGAAAAAGGCGCGAGCGACGGTGTGGCGTTCCAAGCCCATTTCATCCGCGGGCCCGGGAACTTCCGCAGGGTGTTCGATCTCACGATCGATCCGCGCGCCAATCCCGCAGAACGCGGAGTACTGCCGTTCCAGTTCGAATTCGAGGCCGAAGTCGGCGGGGAACTCGCGTTGTCGACGCGTCCGGGTCCCAAGCAGGACTTCAAGGACGATCGCGCCTTCTGGACCAGGATCCGCGTGGAGTGATCCCGCCCAAGCTTCACAGGCCCCGACGCGCGGCCAGCAGGCGGCCCAGTCGCCTGACGTCCTCTTTCCCGAGCCTGTGCAGCTGGTGCGCGAGCGTCCGTTCGGAGTCGATGAGCGGGAACGCGTGTGGGTCGCCGCACAGCGCATCGTCGAGGCATTTCAGCAGATCGTCCAACAGGCGCTTGTAGGCCGCGGTGTGCGGCGTGATCGCCGAGGCCGAGTTGCCCTCCCCCGCGTCGAGCACCTGCGCGAGCGCGATACGCGGATCGGGGCTGTCGCACAGGCAAGTCAGTTGCGCCCTGTACTCCAACTCCTCGCCCACTCGCTGCGGCGAGAAGTTGCAGCGCGCCAGCAGGCGCAGGATGGCGAGTTTGTGGTCGAGGAGCGGCAGGAAGCGCGCACGGTCGCACAGGTGGCCTTCCTCGTGGATCGCAGTCACCTCGATCATCTCGTCCAGGCTCACGTCGCCCAACACCTGGCCTGTCTGCGCGTGATCGGCGAGCACCGCGAGCCGCACGCGATTGGCTTCCCCGAGCAGAGCCGTCGTCGAAGCGCGCTCTCTCGCCTCGGCGTGCGCGTCGAGCACCAGACCGGTCGAGTCGAGGACCGCCTTCACCCCCGCGGCGCTCAGGCCGTCTCGAGCGAGGAGGCGGCGGCGGAACGCAAGCCAGCCGGCGTGCTCCTCGCGCACCGAATCGATGTCGACCCAGTAGCCTTCGTGCAGCGCCGCCGCGCTGATCATCGCGCCATTGCGACCGGCGCGACTCTTCAAGTCGGCAGCCTCGCACCACGCCACCGTCCCGCGCCACGGCACGCCGAGGTGAACGCCCGAGCGCTCCTCGAGCCACACGAGCGGCAACACCGATGCGTCGGCGGCACCGCCGCCTACGACCTGTCCGAGGATTGCGAAGCGTCCGATGCGCGCGAAATACTGCGCGAGGCCGCGCACGGGGTCGCCCTCCTTCCCGATCTCGTCGCGTTCGTCGGCGGCCGAGAAACGTGGTCCGGGATGGACGAGCTCGGCGAGGCCGGCGAATTCCATGCGCGGAGATTCGCGAAACGCGCGGCGCACTTTCGAGACGTCCGTCTCCCCGCCCAGGAAGACGCCGGCGCGCGCGAAGACGGGTGCGAGCGCGTCGAGCAGATCCGCGAGCGAGCGCACGGGCTTCGAGGCCTCGCTCTCGCCACGCTCTCCGGCCGTCGAGAAGACGGAGGTCCGGTCGGAACGCCGGGCGATCCGCTCCAATCCGTCGAGGATCGTGAGCCCGGCGAACGCTCGGTTTTCGAGCGCGAGTGCGCCATCGAGGTCGATCGCGGACAGCCGCGCGGCCACTTGACGCGCCTCGCGGAACCAGCCGACCTCGATGAGCGCGTCCCCGAATCCCTGGAGTGCGGCCGCCGTACTGTGCGCATCGAGCGCGCGCGCGCGACGCACCACGTCGGCGAGACCGGGGTCGAGCGGCAGACCATCGGGGCCTAGGACGACTCGGGGCAGCGCGGCGCGCCAGCGTTCGACGACCGCGGCGAAATCGAACGTGGAGAAGCGCCCACCGCGCTCGCGCGCGCCCGCCGGGAGCTCCTGCCCCTCGCGTTGGAGCGCACGATCGAGAACGGCCCGGCTCACCGTCGAAGCCCCCAGTTCCGCCCGCAGGCGTTCGCGTGTCGGGCCCGGACGCGAGGCCAGCGCCAGCGCCAGTTGACGCGAGTCGATGTCGTCCAGGTACAGGCTGCTCTTCAAGCGCGGCACGAGCCCCTCGAGGTCGGAATCGAACAGATCGCGTTCGCGCAGGATCTGCAAACCCCGTTCGTAGGCGCGCTCGCGCGCACGATTGCCTCGACCCTGCAGACCGATCTCGACGGCGGCGACGAGTCCAGCGCTCGCCTCGCGTACGCCACCGACGCGGCGTGCTCCCCGTCGGCCGCGGCGGCGAACGACAGGCCGTGCCAGCCCCACGCGAGATCGGGATCGAAGTGCACGGCCTGCTCGAACCGGCGCCGCCCTTCCTTGCCCTCCAGCCGCCCGGCGAGGTACAGGCGCCGCGCGTCGCTCGGGTCTCGCGCGAGGACGGCGCGATGCGCGCGCAACGTGTCGACGCCGCGCAGTTGCTGGCGATCGAGCTCGTCGAGCCAGCGCAGCGGCGCGATCCAGCCCGGGGCGAGCAGAGCGGCCCGCTCCAGCGACGCTCTAGCCTCGGCCGTCCGTTCGGGACGCGCCTGGAGCGCCGCCTGGCAGTCGAACAAGGCTCGCGTGGCCTCGAAGGCGACGGCCGGGACGCGCGCCACCGGTCGCGAAGCGCAGGAGGGAACCGCGATCGCGGCCGCGAGGCTCAGGACGACGCCTTGAACGTGTGCGCGCATGCGCTGCTCGTTCTAGAGAACGGAGTTCGCGGAGGGAAGGGCCGCTCTTGCGCCGCTCGGCCGCGAGGTCGACACTGATCGGCGTCATGCGGTCCCTCTTGTGCGTGTGGTCGACGGTGTTCCTGGCGCTCGCGCTCGCGTTCGCGCCGCAGAAGCCGCCCGTCAAGAATCCGCCGAAGCCCGGTACGTCGCCCGCGAAGAACGCAGCTCCCGCGAAGCTCGCCCCGTTCATAGGGAAGCTCGCCGACGCCCGCGCGAAGGCGAAGGACCGCAACGTCCCGATCCTCGCGCACGTGATCCTCGACGCGGAAGAAGCGTCCGATCGCTATCGCAAGGACGTGCTCGGCGACGCGACGCTGATCCAGAAGAGCGCCGAGTGCATCGTGATCATCGCGAACCACGCCGTGCATCCGAAGACGAAGATCGAGGAAACGATCGACGGCGAAAAGAAGAAGCGCGAGGTGTGCTCGGTCCTGCCGATGTTCAGCTCGTGCGGCGACCACCAGGCGCCCTGGGACGAACTCTACACCGCGCTGCAGGACGCGGACGGCACGCTGCACTGCCCGCAGACCGCGGTGTTCTCCCCCGACGGCAAGCTCGCGGGCCGCATCAACACGGGCCAGGCGCCGACGGCGGAGGAGGTGATCGCCGAGATCGCCGCGGTGCAGGCCGTCGCGGGTCCGGGCTTGACCGAGGCGGAGCTCGACACGGTGCGCAAGAATCTCGAGACAGGCGCGAACCGGCTCGCCGCGAAGGCGTGGGTCGATGCGTGGAGGTGCTACTCGGCCGTGCTCGCCATCACGAAGAAGAGCGCGTACGCCGAGGAAGCTCTGAAGAACCAGCCACACGCCCTGGCCGGGATGAAGGCCGAGTTCGCGCGCATCTCTCTGCTGCTCGTCCCCGGGACGGCCGTCAAGGGCTACCAGGAACTGACGGCGTTCGCAGAGGACACGGTCGGGACGCCGCTCGAGGCCGAGGTCGCGGCGCGCTTGAAGAAGCTCGAGACGGACAAAGCGTTGCAGCCGGAGATCGCCGCGTGGAAGGTCGGGGTCGAAGCCGACAAGATCCTCACCCAGGCCCGCGACCTCGTCGAACAGAAGCAGGACAAGAAGGCCGATGCACTGATCCGCAAGCTCTTCTCGAAGAAGTACGCGACCACGGGTGCCGCGGAGACTGCGCGCAAGCTGTGGCCCGAGATCGCGGCCGAGGAAGCCGCCAAGAATCCACCCAAGTGATCCGCGTTCCGTCCGCCGGCTGGCGCGGGGCGCGGCTCAGGAACGTGGGTCGTGCGCGACGAACGCTTCGAGCACTGCGTCCTCGGCGCATTCACGGTGAATGCGCTGCTCGAGCTTGAGGCGCGTGATCCAACTCGCCATGGCCGGGCCTTCGCCCCCGTTGACCGCGCCGGTGTACATGCGGATCTGATCGACGAAGCCCGAATCGAGATAGTGGGCCAGGAGGCGCGGACCGGCCTCGAGCAGGATGCGGCGCGCGCCCTGTTCGTAGAGCCACGATTGAACGTCCCGCAACGAGACGCCGTCGTCGGTCGCGACGTGCAGCGCGTGCACGGACGCGCCGGCGTCGACGAGCGCGCGATGGCGCTCGATCGGAGCGCCGCCGACGCACAGGATGTGCACGGGACCACCGGCCGCGTTCTCTCCCGGCGGCTTCAGGATCGTGGCGTCGGGAGGCGTGCGCAGGGTGCTGTCGAGCACGACGCGCAGCGGCGGTTTCGCGAGGTTGCCCGGCGGACGCACGGTGAAGCGCGGATCGTCCGCGAGGATCGTGCCGACGCCGGTCACGATCGCGTCGACGCGGCCGCGCAAGACCTGGACTTCCTTCAGGCTCTCGGGCCCCGAGATCCAACGGCCGCCGCCGACACCGTGCGGCGGGATCATCTGGCCCGAGCGCGTCTGCGCCCACTTGGCGATCGTCCACGGGCGCGGACGGCGCACGCGTTCGTTGTCGGTCCAGGCCAAGAAGTGCGGAGCGACACCCTCGAGGGGCGACTCGCCCTCGAGGAGGATCACTTCGATCCCCTGCTTGCGCAGGATCTCGAGACCGCTGCCCCGGTGCCGCGGATCCGGATCGAGCGCGCCGACCACCACCGTCTTGATCCCGCTCCCGAGGATCGCGTCGACGCACGGCGGCGTCTTCCCGTGCGTCGAGCAGGGTTCGAGCGTGACGACCAGTACGTCCCACTTCAGAGGCGGCACACCCGTGCGCCGGGCGTCCTCCAGCGCCGCGATCTCGGCGTGCGCCTCGCCCCACACCTGGTGAAAGCCGCGCGCGATCACCTCGGTCCCCGACACGACGGCCGCGCCGACGCACGGGTTGGGCGCGACGTCGAACCGGAACCGGGTGGCGTCGTGCGCCAGCCCGGCGAGGATCTCGCGCAGGCGGGCGGAATCGAGGGTTTCAGCGGGGCTTTTCGCCATGGAGGAGGGTCGGGGCGCGCCGATCGGAGCGCCGGGTGCGCGGGTCCCGAAGGCCCGCGCGTAGGGGCCGATCATGGCAGGGTACTGCATGGATGGGGTTCGGTCCTCGACTGGGTGGA
>JBGATY010000176.1:0-7776 GCA_044228955.1 Planctomycetota bacterium
CGAAGCCGTTCACGACCGCGATCGTCGGCTGCGGCAGAGACTCGACGTCGTCCATCGTGCGACGGATGTTGCGCACGAAATCGGGCACGCGCTCCTTCGCCATGGTCTTGCGCTCCTTCAAGTCGGCGCCGGCGCAGAAGCTCTTCTCGCCGGCGCCGGTCAGGAGGATCGCGCGGATCGTGAGGTCCTCGCGCAAAGTCTCGCACAAGCTCCGCAGGCGCTTCAGCGTCGGGAACGAGAGACAGTTCATGACGTCCGGCCGCTCGATCGTGAGCCAGACGATGTCCTCGTCGCGACGCAGCGTCACGAGCTCGGGCTGGTCGGGGACGTCGGACGGGAATTCGGAAGCGACTTTGGCCATGGTTTTTCCGGGGGTTGCGGCGTGATCCTACGTCGGGCGCGAGAGGAGTTCGACGGTTCGCGCGGCAAGGCTCAGCGTATCGAGGCGGCGCATGCACTGATCGCGAGCGTCCGTCGCGATTCGGCAGTGTTCGTCGTGGCAGGGGCCGCACTCGACCTCGACGCGCGCGGTGAAGACGCCGGGTCGATGGTCGGCCACGTGGCGCGGATCGGTCGGACCGTGGATCACGATCAGCGGCACGCTCGACGCGGCCTTCGCGAGGTGCGCCGAACCGCCGTCGGCCGCCAGCGCGACGGCGGCGAATCGATGCGCGGCGGCGGTCTCGGCGATGCCGAGCGGCGGGTCGTCGAGCAGGACGGATCCGGGCACGCCGGCGGCGACGGCGCGGGCGGGAAGTTCCTCTCCTCGAGCGCACGCGAGCACGATCGGGACGCGCGAACGCTCCCGGACCTGCCTCAAGATCGCGATCCAAGTCGCAGGGGGCACGGCTTTGGACGAATTCGCTCGCCCGCCGGCATGGACGAGCACGCAGCGCTCGAGTTCCGACACTCCGCTGCGCGCGAAACGGGCGGCGACGCGCTCGATCACGGCCAGGGATGGATCGATGCGGGGCGCGCGATCGCGCACTTCGAGGCCCGCCAGCGCCGCGAGCTCGATGCAGGCACTCGTGAACGGCCGTGGCAGGCGGCGCAGCCCCCCCCCCGCACGGCCGATGCCGAGGGGAACTCCCCCACGCTCGAGCGCCGGGGTCAGCGCCAGCGTGAGCAGGCTCGATCGTGATCCGGTCGCGAAGCCGATGCGTTCGGGAATTCCGGCTCGAACCGCCGCCCACGCGCCGCGCCACGAACCGTCGAGGAGCAGCGCGACGTCGTGACCGCGCCAGTCGAAGGCGTGCGGCGACTCGCCGCGCTCGAGCGCGACGAACAGGACGTTGCGCGCGTTCGACCAGCCCAGTCCTTCCGCGATCCGAGCGGAACCGACGAGCGTCACGGCGCTCTTCGTCGAGAGGAGCGCGCGCACCAGCGGCTCGGCCATGACACAGTCGCCGAGCCAGGCGGGCAGGCGCACGAGCACGCGCCGATCGAGGGCCAGGGCGCGGGTCATCGCTTCGCTCGTGACGTGACCTCGCGCGCTGCGGCGACGACGCGGTCCGTGCTGATCTCGGTCATGCAGCGGTGGTGTCCGAGCGGACAAACGCGCTCGAGGCAGGGTGAACACTCGAGCCCTTCGACCCTCACGATCGCCGCGTGCTCGAGCGAACTGGCCGTCAGCTCGGGGAAATTGGGGCCCATCACCGACACGCACGGCACGTCGAACGCCGCCGCGAACCAGCGCGGACCGGAATCGCCTACCAGGAGAAGGCGCGCACCGCGCACGAGCGCTTTCAGGCCCTCGAGATCCCGCTGTTCCCGCGCGAGCGAGATCACGCCCGATTTGGACGCCGCTGCGACCGCGTCCATCAGGCGCTCCTCGCCCGGACCGCCGGTGACCACTCCGCGCCAGCCGCGCTCGGAGTGCAACGCGTCCAGCGCCGCGGCAAAGCGCGTCGGATCCCACAATTTCGCGGCTCCGAACGCCGCTCCGGGACAGCACACGACGTATGCGCCCTCGACTCCGAGTCGCGCGCGGCGCTCGCTCTCACGGGACACGATCTCGTCACGCACGGCGAGTCGAGGATGCAAGTCGGGGACCAGCACGCCCAGGAGCCCGGCGACGTCGCGCATCAGGTGCGCGCTCGGGATAGGGACGCGCCGGCCATCGATGCTTGGTGGAACGACGGCGTGCGTGAGCAGGAACCGGCGCCCGGACAACGCCGATCCGGCGCGGATCCGGACGCCCGCCTGCCGCGCGCGCCACGCCGCGCCGAACGAGTTCGAGAGCAGCATCACCGCATCGGCGCCGATCTCGCGGTAGGCCGCGACCTCCTCTGCATCGCTCGAAATCGTGCGCAAGTGCGCCGCGCACGGGCCGTCGTGGAGGATCGGGGACAAGTGCCCTCGCACGACGATGGTCACGGCGCTGAAGCGCTCGCCGCGCAGGGCATTCTCGAGCACCGGCGTCGCCATCACGAGGTCGCCGACCCAGTTCGGCGCACGGACGGCGAGCTTCACGGCCGGCCTCCGCGTTCGTCTTTGGGCACGTGCGCCGCGATGCGCCGCGCCTTGCGCGAGACAGCCTTGGCCCAGCGTCGTCGTGACTTTCGCGAGGTGATGCCGTGCGCGTCGAGCCAGCGCGCCAGGAAGCGGAGCCGCTCGCGCGATCCGACGCACTTCGGCGTCGAGTGGAGCAGGCTCGCCAGGTCCTTGACGTACCAGCGCGAACGCCACGAGTCCTTGCGCCGCGCGCGTCCGACGTCGATCAGCACGAGCTCCGCGTCGGAGGCGCGCACGAGCACGTGCTGCAGGTAGAAATCGCGGTGGATGAAGCCGCTCGCGTGGAACCGCGCGACGAGCTCGAGAAGGCGGCGTTCGAGGTCCCGGCGCACGGCGGGTGAGGCGCGCTCGAGCGCCTGTCGCAGGGACCATTCGTGCGCCACCCGCTCCATCAGGCACACGGACACTCGACCGCCGGCTCGCCGGTCGACGGTCCAGTCGATCGCCCGTGGGACATTGACTCCGGCGGTGGCGAGTGCCCGCAGCGCCTCGCACTCCAGCTCGCCGGCCGATCGCGCCGGGAACCAGGGCCACAGCCCCGCCCGCGCGCGCTCCGTCGTGCGCTTGACGATCACCTCGCCGCCCACGGCGAAGGTCTCGCGCCCCGACGTGCGGCGCAAGTACTCCGGAGCTTCGAAGTCCAGGAAATCCGCCGCCGAGAGGGGCTTCACGCTCGTCACGCGCGGGATCCTAGCAGCCGCACGCGTGGACCCCTCGCAAGACTCGGGGCGAGCCTCTAGACTTTTGCTCCCTCTAGCTCGGGACGTCGCGAGGACGACGGACGCGCGAGGAGGCGAACCCCGATCCCATCTGGTCCCCCACGCGTCTCCGGTCCGCCCCGAATCCCCATTCGAGTCCGCGGTCCGAGCCGCCCCACCACCATGTCCCAAGCCCCTGCCGTGGCCCCGCCGTCCCTGGCCGAAGAGTTCAATCCCTTCCTCTCGATGGCGCAGCTGTTCAACACGGCTGCCGACCATCTCGGACTCGACGAGGGTCTGCGCGAGGTCCTGCAGCGCCCCGACCGCGAGATGACGGTCGCCATCCCGGTGCAGATGGACAACGGGTCGTTGAAGGTCTTCACCGGCTACCGCGTGCAGCACAATTTCTCGCGCGGTCCGTGCAAGGGCGGCATCCGCTATGCGCCCGACGTCAACCTCGACGAGGTGCGCGCGCTGGCGGCGTGGATGACCTGGAAGTGCGCGGTCGTCGACGTCCCGTTCGGCGGTGGCAAGGGCGGCGTGATCTGCGACCCGCGCAAGCTGTCGAAGGGCGAGCTCGAGCGCCTCACCCGGCGCTACACCGTGGCGATCATGGACATCCTCGGCCCGGATCGCGACGTGCCCGCGCCGGACGTGAACACGAACGAGCAGACGATGGCGTGGCTCATGGACACGTACTCCATGCACGTGCGCAAGACGACGACCGCGATCGTGACCGGCAAGCCGATCGCGCTCGGCGGCTCGCGCGGCCGCACGGAAGCGACTGGTCGGGGCGTGATGCTGATCGCGCGCGAGGCCATGAAGAAACTCGGACTGCGTCCCCAGGACGCGCGCGTCGTCGTCCAGGGCGCCGGCAACGTCGGCGGCATCGGCGCGATGCTCATGCACCGCGAGGGCTACAAGATCGTCTCGATCAGCGACCAGTACGGCGCGATCTACAACGAGAAGGGCCTCGACATGCCGGCCGTGCTCGCGCACGTGAAGAAGAACGGCCGCCTCGAAGGCTACAAGGAAGCGACCTCGATGAAGAGCGGGCAGGAAGCGCTCGAACTGCCGTGCGAGGTCATCGTTCCGGCCGCCACCGAGAACCAGATCACGACTCAGAACGTCGAACGCATCAAGACGAAGCTCATCGTCGAGGGCGCGAACGGTCCGTGCACCGCCAAGGCCTCCAAGATCCTCGACGACAAGGGTGTCCTTGTCGTTCCGGACATCCTCGCGAACGCGGGTGGCGTGACGGTCTCCTACTTCGAGTGGGTGCAGGACCGCATGGGCTACTTCTGGAGCGAGGAGCGCGTGAACAACTCGCTCGAGGCGATCATGGTGAAGAGCTTCGACGACGTCGCAGCCGTCGCGACCAAGTACAAGGTCTCGATGCGCATCGCCGCCTACATCCTGGCGATCGATCGCGTGGCGACGGTCTACCGTCTGCGCGGGGTGTTCGCGTGATCTCCGAGAGCCAAGCCCAGGACGTCGACTACGACGACCTCGTCCCGAACACGTACTCGGTCGAGGACGAGAACCCCTTCGCCACGATGATGGCGAGCTTCGACGAGGCCGCCGACAAGCTCGGCCTCGATCCGGACGTCTACGCGATCCTGCGCAAGCCCGACCGCGAGATCCAGGTGTCGCTGCCCGTGCACCTCGACGACGGCACGTTGACGGTCCTCGAGGGCTTCCGCGTCCAGCACAACGCCGGTCTGGGCCCGTATTTCGGCCCCTTGCGCGTGCAAGGCGCCGTCAAGATGGACGACTTGCGCGCGTTGGCCGGCTGGATGACGTGGAAGTGCGCCGTGCTGAACATCCCGTTCGGCGGATCGGCCGGAGCCGTGCGCATGGCGCACACGCGGCACAGCCGCGGCGAAGTCGAGCGCGCGGTGCGGCGCTACGTCTCGAGCCTGCTGCACGACATCGGTCCCGATCGGGACATCTTCTCGAGCGACGTCGCGACCGACGAGAAGATCATGGCGTGGGTGATGGACACGGTTTCGATGCACGCGCGTCACACCGAGAACGCAGTCGTGTGCGGCAAGCCGCTCGCGCTCGGCGGGACGCACGGCCACTCGGATTCCGTCGCGCAAGGCTTGCGCGCGGTGCTCGGCCCGGCGATGAACCTCGCCGGCCTCGCGAAGAAGGGTGCGCGCATCGTGATCCAGGGTGCGGGCATGCGCGGCGGAGTGCTGGCGCAGGCTCTCGTGGAAGACGGCCACAAGATCGTGGGCCTGTCCGACGTGCACGGCGCCTTCTACAACGAGCGCGGGCTCGACGTGGCCGACTTGCTGAAGTGGCGCGCCGAGGCGGGCTCCCTGCGCGGCGCGAAGGGCACGTTCGATCGCATCACGAACGAGGAGATGCTGACGCGCAACTGCGACGTCCTCATCCCCTGCGCGGTGGCCGGCACGATTCACCTGCGCCTCGCGCGCAAGATCGCTGCCAAGCTCATCGTCGAGGGCGCGCATGGCGCCGTCAGCTCGCGCGCCGAACGCGTGCTGGCCGAGCGCGGCACACTGGTCGTGCCCGACATCCTCTCGACGGGCGGCGGAGCGGTCGTCAACTACTTCGAGTGGGTGCAGAACCGCGCCGGCTACTCGTGGACCGCGCAGGTCGTGCACGAACGGCTCCTGCGCTTCATGACCGAGGCCTGGAACGAGGTCGAGACGCTCTCGAAGCAGCAGAACGTGCGCCTGCGCATGGCGGCCCACATGTTGGCCGTGCGGCGCGTCAGCCAGGCCGACCGCCTGCGGGGCGTGTACGCCTGAATTCGAATCGGTTGGGTGTGCTCTCCCCACGGGCGGGAATCAATAGGGTTTCGTTCTGCGGGAGATTGCTCGAATGGCCTCCTGCTCGAGGTTCTCGAGATCCGCGATCAACTCGGGACTCACGACGATCGGAGTCCGACTCGCTCCACCCAGCATCTTGGACGGATCTGGCGCAGTCTTCGATTGCGCAGCCCACATGTCCATCATCTGGTCGTAGGCGAAGAACGATCCGCGCTGCACGCGGTACTCACGTCCACGGAAGTTGAACGAGTACTCGTTTGGCACGGGTTTGTGAGTCACCATCGTTCCCGGGGGCGGGTCCTCGTACATTCCCCGCTCGTCCAGGATCGGGGCCACGATCAGGACGAGCAGTTCCTGCAATTTCATCAGCGAGTCGTGTCCGCTTTCGGCCACGACCTTGAACTCGGAGAGCACTCGATCGAGTTCGGTCAATCGCATCTGACGCCATGGCTCGACTTCTCCAGGCGGCACATCGGGCGTGACCACCGGCACATGGCCCGTGATCTCACGTTCGCTACTTGCGCTCGAGCGCTGCTCGCCTCCCGGCGTGACCGAGAGCTTGGGCGAAGCTCCGACTTCCGTGACATCGACGCGCGCGCCAGGCACCGCAATTGAATCTGAGTGCTTTCTCTCCCTGACGAGCAGCCAAGCCACGCAGGACATGAGTACAAACCCGCCCACGATCAAGGGGAGCTTGCGTCCCGTTTGCATCGAATCGTCGAGTGTCAACGAAGTGCTCTTGGATTGGCTGTCACTGGCAGCCACAGCTGAGGCAATACCTTGCAGTGAATCCCTGCCCGGAAGGGGGTGTGTCGCAAGTCGTGAGTTCGAACACGACGCAGTAGAAGGCGTCACAGTTCGCGATCATGTATCCAGGCCGACTGCGCTTCTCAGCCAGCAGGACGCCGAAGACGATGACGAATTTCGAGTAGCGCTTGTCCTACTTCGCATCGATCCTGGTCCGCTTCTGCCTCAAGAAGTCCTCCACGGCCCACATCTCGTCCGGCGTGACGGTGGCGGCCGCGCGCCGCTTGAAATCAGCCAGGGCCTCGGCAAGTTCGCGCTGCAGGGCGGCGTCGAATACGCGACGCCCGATCCGCTTTTCCGCCTGGGTCCAATCCGTCAAGTTCAGGGCTCCATCCATCGAAGCCCCGCCTATTTCGGTCCGCTCGCCCTGTCACGGACCGGGGCCTGAAGCCCCGGCCGTAGGTCCCAGGCGAAGCGCGCCGCGGCGAACAGCAGCGCGAAGCCGACCAGCCAGCGCGCGGACGACGTCACCTCCGGCACGTGGACGAGTTGGATGCCGAGCACGCCGCCCGCGAGCGCGCCGGCGGCGAGCCAGCCGGAGGTGTGCGTGCGCAGCGAACCGTCACGCTTGTAGAGGAAGACAGACTGCCACGACGTGAACATCGACATCGCCATGCTGCACGCCCGGGCGCCGAGGTAACCGAGCGCGGGGACGCCGTACACCAAGCCGGGAACGGCAATCAGGCCGCCGCCGATGCCGAGCATCGGCGCGACGAACCCGGCGGAGAGACCGACGAGCGCGATGATGAGCCACTGCGCCGACGTGAGGCTCGCGGCCGAGCCCGTCACGCTGGCCGCGTCGCGGAAGTGTGTGTCGAAGAGCACCTCGAGCGCGACGAACGTGAGCAGCACAGCGAACACGATCTTCAGCGTGCGCACGTTCATCCTCTTTGCCGCTGCATATCCGAACCGCGTGCCGACGAAGCTCGTAGCGATCAACACCCCTACGACCGCGA
>JBGATY010000177.1:0-7743 GCA_044228955.1 Planctomycetota bacterium
AACCATCGAACTCGAGCGCGCCATCCGCGCGCCGCCGCAGCCCGACGAGTTCGCCGTTCTGGTCCGGCATGGCGTCGTCGATCCAACCATCGCCGAACTCGCTCCACTCCTGGCTCGCGAGCGTCGAGGCCTCGACGTCGGAGAGGCTCGTCGCGTCGAGGATGGACGGGGCGAAGCGGAGACTCGTCGGAGGGCTCCACGAGCCGGCGCCGTTGCGCGCTCGCAAGACGATCAGGGCCCCGAGGTTCGAGGCGGGCACGGTCACGAAGTCGAGCGTCGGACCGATCCCGGAGGACTCAGCGGGTACGACTGCGACTGGAAGGCCCAGGATCCATCCGCCGCGACGGACCTCGACCGCAACTGCGTCGTCCGACGGCTGCCAGGAGTAGACCGCGCGCTCGCTCACGATTGCGGCCGCCAACGCGTCCGGAGCGTCCGGCGCGCTCCCGACGCCCGAGAGGGAGACGCTGCGCGCACCGCAGGCCTCGATCTCCCGCCGCGCCCCAGCGCGCGTGACGACTTGGACGGCCACGGACACCGTCGTGCCTGGCGTGAACCTGGGGACCTGGATCAAGGCGCTGTTCGCGCCCGGTCCCACGCGCGCGCCCTCGCGCCAGGCGCCGCGCACGGTCGCGATCCACACGATCTGCTCGCGGATGGCCCGGTCGTTCTGCAACTGCCACGACACGCGCAGGGCGTAGCCGTGGGCGCCTGAGGATGCACGGAAAGACTCCTGCCGAACCTCGAGAGCTTCGACGCGGTCGGGGAGCTGCTGGCTGTCCCCATCCGTCGAGAACGACGAGGCGGCCGAGGCGCTCGAGGTCGACGAGGAGTCCAGATCCGGGAGCTCGGTCCCGTCGACGATGTAGACCTCGTCGGAGTGCTCCAGCCAGGCGATCTCGCGGCGCAGATCCCTCGTGAAGCCGATCGAGCGGATCGAGATCGGGAGTTCCGTGCCCGCCTCGTAGAGCGCGTACAGGTCCTCGAGCTGTGGCTCTAAGGAGAATCCCCCGGACACGGTGATCGGTTCGGCCGCGAGACCGGAGTAGGTGCCCGCAGCGTTGGTGACCGTGCGCGCCTCGAACGTGCTCCCGCCCGGGGCCACGGCCGATCGGACCGCCAGCGTGTACGTCTTTCCGCTCTCGATGACCATCGGTCGGTCGAGGAGCACGTCGGTCGTTGTGCTTCCCTCGAGCACCCGCCCGCCGCGGCCGCGACCGGGCATGAGGTCGTGGCTCACGAGGAGAACGTCCATGGGCTCGTGTGGGAGAGCGTCGATCGACGCCGTGTACTTCCCGGCGCGGAGCAGAAGCGCGTTCTGGTTCAGCTTCTCACGAGCCCAGCGCTTCGCTTGGCTGCGCCGCGTGACGCCGCGGAGGCGCGCCTGTCCGGTCCTGATGTCGGAGAGCGAGTTCGTGCCGGTGACGCTCGGGTGTTCATCGTGGACCGTCGTTCGGTCCCAGTTGATCTCCTCGTCGAGGATATCCACGTCGAGCGCGTTGTCCTTCGCGCGCGGATTCAGGTACTCGAACTCGAACGAGTCCTTCTGGATGTTCGCGACCGTGACCAGGTCGATGGGGTCGCGCGGTCCGTCGACCAGGAAGAAGATCTTCGAACCGCTGCGCATCGGTGCGGCGCCGGACGCGTCGCAGACTTCGATCAGCGCGTCCCACCCGCTTTCGGCTTCGTCGAATCCGCCGTCGAATCGATTTCGGACCTCCACGCCCCGGACGGTGCCGGTCAGGGGGGACGAGACGACGCCGCTCAGCGCCCCGCTGGGCGAGCCGCCGCTGGTCCATGGGTACGGCGGATTGACGCTGAAGTCGTACTTCAGGTAGATGCGCGGATTGCCGGAAATCACCCCGTCGTCGATCGCCACGATCTCCCATGCGCCGAAGCTCGATAGGTTCATGTCGAGCTGCACGTCGGCGTCGGAGCCGGGGGTCGGCAGGCCGGTGAATCCGACGAAGCCACCGACCTTGTAGTTGCGCGGCACGTTGCCGATGAAGGAGGAACGCAGCAGCAGGAAGAACGACGAGACGTGCCCTCCGAGCGAGTTGTATCCGATCTCCCGGATCGCCTTCGAAGAGTCGGTCGAGTGGACTTCGAGGACGTTCCCGCGCAGGTCGTAGACCCACTCGTCGTTGCGCTGCGCCCACGCCAGAGTGCTCACGAGATCGACGTCGCGATCCCGGATGTAGGAGCCCATGCCTCCGCGCGTGTGCGTGCACAGGTCGAACGCAATCCATGCCGGGTTCTGGGAGTACACCAGGGGCAGGTGCGGATTGTCAGGATCGACGCCGTCCCACACCCGAACCAGCGACCACTCGCCGATGGCCGTGATCCGGGGTGCCGCGCCGGCGAGCTGCTCCTGGGCCTTGATGCGCAGTGCCAGCAGCACGCATTCGGGGTGGCGGAAGTGCTGGTCGACGTGCAATTGCAACGCTTCCCACTGCACTTCGTCGATGCCGTCCGGCTTCGTGTAGTCGCGCGTCGCGCGCATCACCTCGATGCGATACTTCGATCTCTTCTGCGTGTTCGTTCCCAGGTCGCGGTCGATGAAGCCCTTGTCCACACCGGAGCGGTACATGGACGAGGACTGCGATGGGGATCCGTTGGAGGGCAGGGAGATCGTCAGATTGTTGGGCACGAGCCCGGACAGCGTGGTGCCTCCGGGCGAGCTGTCGAGGATCGTCGCTCCGTTCCCGCTGACGCCGGTGGGGTAGTTCTCCCCGAAGTGGAAGAAAGCAAATGCCTGCGCAACCGACGCTGCGGGCTCGTACATGCCCTGGCGGTTGTTGAATCGCGCCTCGATCTCTGCCGGCGTGAACTCGCGGTTCCAGACGCCGACCTCCGCCATCCATCCTCGGAAGCAGTGCAAGAAGTCGGTCGTACCCGTGTTGCGCATGTCCGAACCCAGGCGCATGTCGGCGGGCACGGTCGTGAGCGGGACGCAGAGACCGATCGATGCGTAGTGCTCGAAGACGATCTCTCCGTCGACGAAGATGCGCAGCCTGTCATTGGTGCCGCTCGCATCGGCCTTGTACGCGAACGCGATGTGATACCAGACCGCGGCCGAGGGATCGTCGCGCTGGTTGACGTTGATCGGGATCGGCGTGTCGCCAAGCTCGCCCGGCGTCGGACCTGTTCCGCCGGCGCGATTGCGCGGGTAGTACTCCTTGGTCGATGTGCCATTGCCGACCCGGACGATCGGGACGACGCGCTTTCGCAGCTGGCCGGGCTCGATCTGCATGTCCTTTGCAGCCAAGAGCAGGTCGAAGCCTCGAGGCGCCGCTTCCCGGAACCACGAGAGGATGGGCGCGTTCGTGGCCAGGTGCGCGGGGCCCACGTCGTTTCCGTTGTAGCCGGCCGATGTGCCGTTCGGGCGGAGCGCGACCCAGCCCATGACTGTGATCTCGCGCACTTCGCCCGTCAGGATGTTCCACCCGTTCGGGTACTCCGACAGGTCGTCCATCAACGACGAGGCACGCACGGCGTAGGAGGATGCGTCGGATGTGATCGACTCGTTCGGCTTCGCCTTCAGGATCCCTACCTGCGTCGGCAGCGTGAAGGTCTGGGGATTGAACGTCCGGAACGTGTAGTCGATGCGAACGTCCCCTTGGACGCCTCCGCCCCAGCGCTGCGTCGGCCTCAGGCGCACGTAGCCGTCGCCCTGCGGGCCGCCCGTCGTGATCGGGTTGTTCGAGTTGTCCAGCTCGATGTAGCGGACGGCGAGCGCGAACTGGAGCGGGAACCACGATCCCGTCGCGGGGTCCTGGTAGCCGATGCCCTGCGGGAAGCGCAGCTTCACCGTGAAGGCGTCGATCTCCTGGTCGATGACGTCGTAGTACTGACCGTGCTCGGCCCAGAGCGAGTCCTCCGACGTCCCCGGCGTCGTGAGTGAGACGAACGGCTGGAAGGTGAGCGAAGTGGTCTCGGGCGCAGACAGATCGCGCGTCAGGCCGATCGTGCGTACGTCCTGGTCGAAGCCGGGAATTGACTCCTGCTCGACGCTGCCAAGCCGAATGTGCGCCTCGACGTCCGCGAACTGCGTCGCCTCGGTCTCGTTGATGAAGATTCCGGCCGGGAGTTCGAAGCCAGGCGGACCGTTCGTGCGCAGAGGCTGCGACGAGAGAGTGTCCGAAGTGACGCCTGCGATCGACTTCGCGGGCCCGTAGCCGTAGCAGATGACGACGTTGTACCAGCTGCCCAGGTCGCCACGGTCCTCGGTGAACTCGCGCACGATCTGCCCGCCGGCGCGGTGGCGCCCGTAGTATCGGGGGATCGGAAGCCCTTCGGTGCGCGAAGCCTGGATCCCCTCGAACGAGTAGAGCGGGGACGCGCGGTCTTCGGGGTTCGTGGGGCGCCGCAGCTTGGGTCGGAGTGCATACAGCAGGACAGAGAAGGTGACGAGCAGCGACGTCTTCACCAGGAACAACGTCAGTTCCACTCCTTCTAGCCCCGTGGGGCAAAGCAGGAACGTGACGTGGTCACCACCGAACGCAAGGTCCGTGAGTTCGGCGCGGAGGCCATTTCGATATGCGGCCAGTCCGAAACGACCGCGCCATCGCGTCGGCGCGAGCGAAGAGATGCGAGCGAATCGCTTCGGAACCGTCGAGGTCGCCTTCACCCGCGCCTCGAACGGGTTGTCGATTTCGTGGACGCGGATCATTCAACAGACCTCGGTCGGTAGATGCCCACCAGGCCGCGCTTGTCGGTCAGGCGCAGGATGTGCGCGCCGTGATTCTTGGAGGCGGACAGAATGAGGATGGGGCGGTTCGTCGACACGCTCACGATCGGGGCGACGTGGCTCTCGTCACCCGACGCGAAGAAGGCGACGTCTCCGACGATGGCGTCGGCCACGCGCACGCGGCGCCAGTGACGTGCCCATGGCGACTCGGGCAGATCGGTAGGCACAACGCCGACCGGGCTCGGCGCGACGGACTGCGCGCACGGGATGGCGTCTGGAGCGAGCACTGTCCCGAGTCGCGCGAGCACGATGTACGTGCAGCCGCGGCAGTCGAAGCCATCTGGCGTCATCCCTCCGACGACGAAGGGCTTGTCGCGGAGGTCGGCGAACGTGAGGGCGGGGGAGAGAGGTTTCACGTCAGCGCCTCGGGATGTTGCGGAAGGCACCCCAGTTGAAGGGGTGCAGGCGCGGGAGCCCGGCCGCGACCTCCGCGTCGCCGTGCTCGGTGCACGCGTCGTAGGTGTATGCGCAGCTTGGAAAGGCCGCCTGGAGCGTCGGATTGGTGAGGTCGTATCCGCAACCAGGCCCGCCGTAGGCGTGATTGCAGTGCGTGCGGCTGAAGCGCTTCGGCGGGATGATCGCCTCGGTCAGGTTTAGGGAACTGATCTGCAGGGAGATGCGGTCCTTCGAGACCTTGCACCCGCCCGTCTCGCCGCGCATCTCGAATCCACCGGTCCCACTCGCCAGGTCTTGCAGGTTCACGACGCGGACCACCACGGGCTGTCCCGACAGTCCGATCGTCTGCTCGAGCAGGAGCGCCAGCTCGAGTGAACCGTGCCCGACCTGGATCTGGAACTGAGGAAGGTCGCCCTCGGCCGTCTGGTCGATTTCCGTGTGCACGATCGGGAACGGCGAGTACACGAGCGGGTCACCCGCGGTGTTCGTCCCGAACTGGATCGGCTCCGTGTAGTTCGTGAGGCGGAAGCGCGTCAGCGGATCCGTCGGCGCTTCGATCTCGTAGAGCCACACCCAGGGGAACTCGTCCCGGAGCTGCCGCATATGGGCCGACGAGACGTCGGTCTGTTCACGGGGCATGAAGCTCCTCCAGCTTGAATCGCGTCGAGAACGCAGATCCCGGAACGACGGTGTCGATGTCGGAGAACTCCTCGAGGAAGTGCACGACGGTTTCCGGCTCGTGGAGGCCCGGTGGCGTCCAGTGGAAGGCGCCGACCTGGCCGGTGATTTCGGCCGCTTCGACCGCGTCGAGCAGATCGAGGAACTCCGCGCGCTCGTCCGCAGTCCACGCGTTGACGGTGACGTCCCAGGTGCGGCGCTCAAACGCGTGGGCGACGCTCGTGTGCACGTGGTCTGAGTCGAGCTCGTGCCGGATGGTGGTGTCCGTAGCCGTCACGGTGCATGCGGTGTCCGTGGGCAGCGTCAGGGTGCCCACGGTGGCCGTGTACTCCGGACGCACGGCGATGCCCACCTGATCGCTCTCGGGCAGATCGATCGCCCCAGCGCCCGCACCGAGCGCCCAGGTGTCGATGTAGAGCGTGCGCGGGTTCGCGTTCTGGATCAGGGCGCGGATGCCCTCGCACGAGCCCTGGAACACGCGCTGCGACGTCGCGTCCACGACCGCGCCGGCCGCGTCAATGAGCACGCCAGGAAGCGGAGAGGGGGGCGCCACGAGCACGACAGCCGACCCGTTCACGGTCACGTTCAGCTGCGCGTAGCCGTTGATCAGGTCCGGAGCGAGGGTCTGGACACCGAGCCCGAACGTGATGTTCGCGTCCACGGTGACCGTGAGTGCCGTGTTCTGGGCCAGCAGCTGGTCACCAAGTGCCTGCGTGCGTCGGCGAAGTTGGACCGTGACGACTCCGGTCGTGTCGCTGATCGAGATCGTCGCGTAGTAGCAGGACACTGGCCGTGCGTCTGCGACCGCAACCTGCGGGGAACCGCGGAGGAAGACTCCGACGTGGCGCTCGGCCGCGTTCGCCGACCCACCGCTCGTGTCGAAGCGCGCGACGACGGTGCGGTTCTGGCGGCGCGGGTCGTCGGCTGGGCGCTGGGAGAACCACCAGTGGTCGCGGAGGGCGCCCCCCGAGGACAGGGAGATCCGCCCGCCGGCGGCGTCGTGGGTCATCGTCGGCGTGTTCGAGTACTGCGCGTCGCCTGACCAGCCGGACATGAGCGAGTTGCCCAGGTACTCAGCCTCGTGGGAGGAAAAGCCCGGGTAGCGTAGGAGCCCGTAGGCAGCGTGCGCGCGCACCCACTCGTCGCGGTGCAGGACGTCGGATCCCGACCGGATCTGGAAGTACGAGCACACCGGGGCGACTCGCCGAACGGGCGAGGTGGTCCTCTGGTACTCGCTCCCGAGGAGCAGCCCGCAGCGTCCCGCACCGGTCAGCTTGCTCCCCGAGTTGTCCAGGACATCGAAGACCAGCGTCTCGCCTCCAGCCAGGTCCAAGAGGGCCGCGCTCATCGTGTAGGCGCGCAGACGCACGTTCCCGCTCTCGGCCGAGACTGTCAGTCGAAGGGTGCGTGGCGAGGACGCTGCGAGGCTGCCGAATGCATCGAAGGTGGTGGCCCCGCTGGGCGTCTCCGCGAGCCGCGTGACAGTGGAGCCGTTCACCCGCAGCAGCTCGTACTTCGCCCCACCGGCGGCCGTGTCCATGAACAGGACGAACCAGTACCCGTTGCCGCCGCCCAGGCGGCTCGTCTCGACGGTCGAGCCGGTCACCGTCCCGCCGGAGAGCCGAGCCCCGACGCCGGCGCAGAAGGTCGCGCCGTTGGCGTTGATGTACGTGATGTCGCTCGCCTCGAGCTGAATCCCGCAGGAGACGTCCGCATCGCTGATCTCGATCGCGCGCGGCATCATGGCGATCGGCGCAGGGGTCGTCTGGCCAGTGAGCGAGGTAGAGACCGCAGCCCGTCGCCCCTTGGACTGCGGGTTGCCGGACCAGCCGTCGTAGAACATCCCCGACGCGGCGAAGTACGCGGCGCCGTAGCTGAATCCCGTGCCACCGCTCCCGTGTGCCGGATCGACGTTCCAG
>JBGATY010000178.1:0-7603 GCA_044228955.1 Planctomycetota bacterium
ATGGTAGACCGGCGCGAAAGAAACGCGAGCCCGCGATTGGGGCCGGGCACCCAACGCATGGAACGGGGCCCTTAGGGCTGCTCCGTTCCCGGCCTGACCCGGTTCGAACTCGTCCCATTGCATGGGACCGGACCCACTCGAAGGCGTTGGTTGTCAGGGGAGCGCGCGGGGACGGCGAGGTCCGTGCGGTTCGCGGAGGGTTCGTCGTCCGCGAGGAAGGCGGTCGTGCGGAGCGTGGCTCGCGCTCGCTCGTCGAGGTTGGCGGAGAGGGGGGGATTCGAACCCCCGGTGCCGTTTCCGACACACGCGCTTTCCAAGCGCGTACCTTAAGCCGCTCAGACACCTCTCCGTGATCCTCCGAAACGCGACGACAAGATGGCGGAGAGGGAGGGATTTGAACCCTCGATGCACTTGCGCACATGCCGGTTTTCGAAACCGGTGCCTTCAGCCGCTCAGCCACCTCTCCATGTTCCTGCCTCCGCGCGCATCCGGGATCGGATGCGCACGGGGAATCACACGCGTTTCTTGCGAAAGAACTCCTGGAGCAGCGCGCGCGCCTCGTCGGCACGCACGCCCTCTTGTATCGAGGCCCGATGGTTCATGCGCGGATCGTCGAGCACGCGGCCCAACGAAACGCAGCCTCCGAACTTCGGGTCGCGCACCGCCCACACCACGCGTGCGACGCGTGCGTGGCTGAGGGCGCCGGCGCACATGAAGCACGGCTCGACCGTGGTGTAGACCACGGCCGAGGGCAGGCGCATGGCCGAGACCGACCGAGCCGCTTCCGAGAGGGCAACCATCTCGGCGTGCGCGGTCGGGTCGAGGCGCGTGCGCGTCAAATTGTGACCGCGACCGATCACGACGCCGTCGAGCACGATGACGGCCCCGATGGGAACCTCGTCCTCGGCTTCGGCGTCGCGGGCGGCCGCGAGCGCCAGGTCCATCCAGCCTTCGTCCTCGACTCGCTGCTCCTCGTCTCGTGCGGTGCCTTCCATGGGGACTCGTCGCAGGAGGTTTCGGTCGCGGGTCGGGCGTCTGGCGGGGCGGGCCCGGATGTCGGACTTTCAAGGGCTCGGGGCAGGTACGCCTCGAGCGTGGACTGGTACACCCTAGTGGACTCGAACCACTAACCTTCTGATCCGTAGTCAGATGCTCTATCCAATTGAGCTAAGGGTGCGCGGGGCGAAGGTTGTATCGGCGCCCCCCCGGAGTGTCAAGGCGAGCGCCGGTGTCCGCACGGTGAGCTTGGAATCACGCCGTGGAGGGGTAGTCTAGGCCGCATGTCCGAGAAACAGCCGATCGCGCACTTGATCCGCCTCCAGGACCTGGCCGAGCAAGAAGTCGACGATCTGCTCGACCTCTCCGGCCGCATCAAGCGCAGGGCGGGCGGATTCCAGCTCAACGGGAAGAGCGTCGGCCTGCTCTTCTTTCGCGGAAGCTTGCGCACGCGCACGAGCTTCGAGGCCGCGATGAATCAGCTCGGCGGCCACTCGATCAACCTCACGGCGAGCTCGGATTTCTGGGACCTCGAAACGACGCTCGGCGCGAAGATGGACGGCAAGGCGCCCGAGCACGTGAAGGACGCGGCGGCGGTGCTGTCGCGCTACGTGAACGTGCTCGCCATCCGGCCGGCGCTCGGCGGACAGTCGTGGGCGATCGATCGACGCGACGAGGGCATTCAGTCGTGGGCGCGGCACGCCAAAGTCCCGGTGATCAACATGGAGAGCGCGCTTTGGCACCCGCTGCAGGCGCTCGCCGATCTGCTCACCTTGCGCGAGACGCTCGGGGCGCTGCGCGGGAAGAAGCTTGCCATCGTGTGGACGCACTCCCCCGTTCCGGCCAGTTCTGCCGTCACGAACTCCTTGCTGCTGGCCGCTCTGCGCGCCGGCATGGACGTGCGCGTCGCGCATCCCTCCGGTTACGAGCTGGACGACGAGGTGCTGGGCCAGGCGGCGCGCACGGCGGAGACGGCGGGCACGAAGTTCGAGAGCGGACTCGCCGCGCGCAATGCCGTCGACGGATCCCACGTCGTGTACGCGCGTTCGTGGCAGTCCCTCGAGGACTACGGCAACCCCACGCTGTCCGCGAGCCGCCGCGCCCGCGCGGGAGGCTGGATGATCGACGAGGCGCTGATGAAGATCGGGCACGACGCGCGCTTGATGCACGCGATGCCGGTGCGCCGGAATCTCGAAGTGACCGACGAGGTGCTCGACGGGCCGCGCAGCCTGATGTACGACCAGGCCGAGAATCGGCTGCACACGCAGAAAGCGGTCCTCGTCAAGCTCAACCGCGCTTGAAAGCGAGCTGGTTCCCGTGTCCGCGCCCGACTACGTCCACCTCCACGTCCATTCGGAGTACAGCCTCCTCGACGGCGCGAATCGCATCGGCGACCTCGTCGAGGCCTGCCGGAAGGACGGCCAGCGCGCGCTCGCGCTCACCGATCACGGCAACATGTTCGGCGCGATCGAGCTGTACCAGACGGCGAAGAAGGGCGGGATCAAGCCGCTCGTCGGCTGCGAGGTCTACATCGCGCGGCGATCGCGACATGAGCCGCACAACAAGGGCAAGGGCAACGGCTACCACCATCTCACGCTGATCGCACGGAACGCCGAGGGCTACAAGAACCTCATCAAGCTGGCCTCGATCGCGTACATCGAGGGCTACCACTTCCGTCCGCGCATCGACCGCGAAGTGCTGAAGCAATACGCGCGCGGCATCACGTGCCTGTCGGGCTGCCTCGCGAGCGAACTGTCGCAATTGTGCCTGGCGGGCAACGAGACCGACGCGCTCGAACTCGCTTCCACGTGGCGCGACATCTTCGGTCCCGAGCACTTCTGGCTCGAGCTGCAGCGCAACGGCCTCGACATGCAGACACGCGTGAACGAGGCCATGGTGCGCATCCACCAGAAGACCGCGATCCCGCTCGTCGCGACGAACGACATCCACTACCTGCGCGAGGAAGACTGTCAGGCGCAGGACGTGCTCCTCTGCATCAACACGGGCGCCAAGCGCAAGGACGAGAAGCGCTTCCGGTTCGAGACGAACACGCTGTTCTTCAAGACGCGCGCCGAGATGGCGCACATGTTCCGCGATCTCGAGGGATCCGTGCGCTCGACGATGGACGTCGCTGACCAGGTCGACGTCGAAATCGAGTTCGGCAAGTACCACCTGCCGATCTTCACCCCCGACACCTTGGAGACCGCGGACGAGATCTTCGATCGCCTGCTCGAGGAAGGCCTCGTGCGCCTGTACGGCGCTGCGCACGACGCCGCCCGCGCGCGACTCACCTACGAGAAGCGCGTGATCCGCGAGTTGGGATTCGTCAGCTACTTCCTGATCGTGTGGGACCTGATCCGCTGGTCGCGCGAACAGCGGATCCCGGTGGGCCCGGGCCGCGGCTCGGCGGCGGGATCGATCGTCGCGTACCTGCTCGGCATCACGCGCGTCGATCCGCTGCGCTACGACCTCCTGTTCGAGCGCTTCTTGAACAGCTCGCGCGTGTCGATGCCCGACATCGACATCGACTTCTGCATGGACGGGCGTCCGCGCGTGCTCGAATACACGCGGCGGCGCTACGGCGACGAGAACGTCGCGCAGATCGTCACCTTCGGGACGATGGCGTCGCGCACGGTCGTGCGTGACGTCGGACGCGCGCTCGACATCCCGCTCGGTGAGGTCGACAAGATCAGCAAGAAGATCCCCGCCGGTCCGAACGCGCCCAGCTTGAAGGAAGCGCTCGAATCCGAGGCCGATCTGAAGGCTGTTCAGAAGGACCGCCCGGACATCCAGGAGATGTTCCGCCTGTCGATGCCGCTCGAGGGCCTCGCCCGCCACATCTCGACCCACGCCGCGGGCGTCGTGATCGCCGACAAGCCGATCGTGGAGTACGTGCCGCTCGCGAAGAACGGTGACGACGTGTGCACGCAGTGGCCGGCGCCGCAGCTCGAGGAACTCGGGCTCCTGAAGATGGACTACCTGGGTCTTAGGACCCTGACGATCATCGAGAAGTGCTTGCGCAACATCGAGAAGCTCGGCGGGACCCCGCCGGACGTCGACGCGCTGCCGGAAGGCGACCGGGCCACGTACAAGCTCTTGATGGCCGGCGACACCCTCGGCGTGTTCCAGCTCGAATCCGAGGGCATGAAGAAGCTGCTCGCGCGCATCAAGCCCGACTGCTTCGAGGACATCATCGCAATCCTCGCTCTCTTCCGGCCGGGACCGCTCGAGTCGGGCATGGTCGAGATGTTCACGCGCCGCAAGCACGGCCAGGAAGCGATCCAGTACCCACACCCCTCGCTCGAACCGATCCTGCGCGACACGTACGGCTGCATCGTCTACCAGGAACAGGTCATGCTCATCTCGAGCGCGCTCGGCGGTTTCGCGCTCAACGAAGCCGACAATCTGCGCAAGGCCATGGGCAAGAAGAAGCCCGAAATCATGGCCAAGTTCTCCGAGCAGTTCGTCACGGGCGCCGTGAAGAACGGCTGCGCCGAAAACGTGGCCAAGGAGATCTGGGACAACATCCTCAAATTCGGAGGCTACGGCTTCAACAAGTCGCACTCGACCGCCTACGCGGTGATCACGTACCAGACCGCGTTCTTGAAGGCCAACTTCCGCGCGGCGTTCCTGGCCGCGAACCTTTCGTGCGAAATGAGCTCCTCGGCGAAGGTGAAGGACTTCCTCGACGACGCGCGCCGCTCGACCGTCGAGATCCGGCCGCCGAGCATCGATCGATCCGAATGGGAGTTCGTCCCGGAGGACGGCGCGATCCGCTACGGCTTCGGCGCGATCAAGGGCACGGGCCCAAAGGCAATCGAGGCGTTGATCGCCGCACGCTCGCGCTTGCAGCAGAAGCGGACGCCGGCGACGCTCCACGAGCTGTGCGCGGAGCTCGACAGCACCGAAGTCGGCAAGGTGACCTGGGAAGCGCTCATCAAGAGCGGCTGCTTCGATCTCCAGGGACACAATCGCGGCGCCATCCTCGCGGCGCTCGACCGCGCGCAAGCCGAGGGTGCTCGACTCGCCGCGGATCGGCGCAGCGGCCAAGGCAGTTTGTTCGGCGGCCCCGCGCCGGCCTCGGTGAGCGTGAAAGTCGTCGGCGACGGCATCGACGAATCGAAAGCATTCACGCGCGCGGAGACACTGCGCGCCGAATTCGAGGCGCTCGGTTTCTACCTCTCCGGTCACCCGCTCGAGGAGCGTGGCGGCCTGCTCGCGCTGCTCTCCACCGTCAAGGTCGACGAACTGCACGGAATTCCGGGCGGAACCGAAGTGACGGTGTCGGGACTGATCCTCTCGAAGAGCGAGACGATCGTCAAATCGGGTTCGCTCGCCGGTCGCCGCATGTGCCGCTTCCGCCTCGAGGACTTGAAGGGCAGCGTTTCGGTCACCGTGTTCCCGCGCACCTTCGAGGAGAACAAACACCGCATCGAGGAAGGTCAGATCGTCGTGGCGCGCGCCAAGCTCGAGGAGGGCGCGGAAGAGCCCGCGCTCCTGCTCGAGGAGATCCTGACGATCGAGGAGGCGCTCGCGCGCTTCCAGGGTGGCGTCCTCGTCAGCGTGGCCCCCGAGGACGATGGTCAGCTCGACGCGCTGCGCGCGTTGCTCGCGAAGCACAGGGGCAAGAACCCGTTCTACCTGCAAGTCACGGGACAAGACGGGCGCCTGCGCCGCGTGCGCGCCGGCAATGAATGCCGCGTCGCGATCAGTGAAGCGTTCGCCAGGGATATCGACCTTCTGCTCGGCCGCGGACGGGTGAAGCTCGCGAAGGTCTGAGGCGCTGTAGGCGGCGCCATGGGGGCGCGGGAGATCCATGTCCTGCTCGCCGTGGACGCCCGAGACTCGTCCAGGGCTCGGGGTTCCGCGTGGCAGCCACGTTGACTAGGCTTGTCGCCGTTCCGCCCCCCCCGTTCCCTTTCTCGCCAGGAGACGCATGGATCAACAAGAGAAGATGATGGAGCTGTTCTCGTCGGTGCTGGGACTCGGCATTTTCGCCGTCTTCCTCTTGATCCTGATCGGGATCATCCTGTTCCTGCAGTCGTGCTACCGAGCCATCCCACAGGCGCACCGCAAGATGGAGCCTGGTCTCGTGTGGCTGCTCTTGATTCCGCTCTTCAGCCTGGTGTGGATCTTCTTCGTGTATGTCCGCCTCGCGAAGTCCTTCCAAGGCGCGTACGCGGCCATGGGCCGCACGGACCAGGGAGATTGCGGGGAGAAGCTGGCGCTGATCTTCTGCATCTCCTGCGTGGCTGCCTGCATTCCGCTCGTGAACTGCATCGCTTTTCCGGCGGCGGTGATCCTGCTGATCGTCGTGCTGGTGAAGTTCGCGGGATTGAAGAACGGGCTCCCCAAGGCGGCCTGAGACGCGGCGATCACGGAGCGGGTGCCACCGCTCCTGTGGTCGCGCGAACGGGCGCGAGGCACGTGCGACGGCCGCGGGCGAAGAGCCCAACGGCGTCCGCCGGCGCGTGCTGCGCGGCGCGCCCTCACGCTGCACGCCAAACACGCGAGCACCCGTCCCACTCGAGGTGGGACGGGTGCTCGTGGATTTCTACCCTGGCCGCCGAAATCAGTTCGCCGGCGTGATCTCCGAACGCTCGACCAGCTCGAAGACCACGCGCTCGCCGTTGTCACCAAGGCGGTTCTTCGAGAGGTGCAGGATGCGGCAGTAGCCGCCCGGGCGCGACTTGAAGCGGGGTCCGATCGTGTCGAACAGCTTCGTCGTCGTCGCCTTGTCGCGCAACGCGGCGAAGGCCTGACGGCGAGTCGCCTGGTTGTCGACCTTGGCGAGCGTGATCAGCTTCTCGACGAAGGGCTTCACGACCTTGGCCTTCGCCGGCGTGGTCACGATGCGTTCGTGGAGAAGCAGCGAGTTGGCCATGTTCTTCATCATGGCGATACGGTGACTCGTGGTACGTCCGAGTCGATTTCCTGCGCAACGGTGTCTCATGTCTTGACTCGCTTGGATCTCTAGATCGGCATCCCGAGCGACAGTCCGCGCTCGGCCAGCTTGCTCTTGATCTCGGTCAGGCTGGTCTTGCCGAGATTCTTGAGGTTCATCACCTCGTTTTCGCTCATCGCGACCAGGTCGCGCAGCGTTTGGAGATTGGCGCCGTCGAGGCAGTTGCGTGCGCGCACGGACAACTCGAGGTCGCTGATCGGGCTCTGGAGAATCTTGTTGAGCTCCGACGTTTCGCGGTTCTTCTGGTTGAACTCGGAAGTCGTCGGGTCCTCGATCACAGGGTACTCGTCCCGCGTCGAGCTGTAGAGCACGAAGGGGTTCAGGTGCTTGCGGTAGATCTTGGCGGCCTCGACGAGCGCCAGCTCGGGCGTCACCGTCGCGTCCGTCCAGATCTCGAGCACGAGGCGGTCGTAGTTCGTCAGCTTCCCGACGCGCGTCGCCTCGATCGAGTAGCGCACGCGGTGCACCGGCGAGAAGATCGAGTCGACCGGAATCGTGCCGAGCTGCTGGTACTCGTTCGTGTTGTCTTCCGAGGGCACGTAGCCACGGCCCTTCTTGACCGTCATCTCGATGTTCAGCGCGCGATTCGTCGTCAGCGTGCAGATGTGCATGTCAGGATTCGCGACCTTCGCGTCCCCCTCC
>JBGATY010000179.1:0-7599 GCA_044228955.1 Planctomycetota bacterium
AGCTCGCTCCCCAGCATTCCAGACGCGCCGGTGACGAGAGCGCGCTTCATCGCCACTCGCTCCACGTCACCAGGCCGCGACCGGGCTTCACTTGTTCGCGCCGCCCTGGGCCACGAGCGTCGCCGAGTGGTGCAGGGACTTGAACGTTCCCGCGTCCGTCCACCAGCCATCCAGGATCTCGTACGTCATCGAACCGTCCTTCAGGTACCAGTTGTTGACGTCGGTGATCTCGAGTTCCCCGCGGTCCGAGGGCTTGAGAGTCTTGATGATGTCCCACACGCGGCCGTCGTACATGTAGATGCCGATCACCGCGTAGTTCGATTGCGGATTCTGCGGCTTCTCCACGATCTTCGTGACCTTGCCGTTCGCGATCGTGGCCACGCCGAAGCGTTCCGGATCGGGCACTTCCTTGAGCATGATCTTGGCGCCCTTCCCCTGCTTCTTGAAATCGTCGGCGGCCTTCTTGATGTTCTTCTCGATCAGGTTGTCGCCGAGGATCACGCACACCGAATCGCCCTTGGCCCAGTGCTCGGCGAGTCCGAGCGCTTCGGCGATGCCGCCCTCGCCTTCCTGGTACGTGTAGTTCAGGTGCTTGAGCCCGAAGTCCTTGCCGTTGCCGAGCAGCGACAGGAAGTCGCCCGACTTGCGGCCGCCCGTGACGATCATGATGTCGTCGATCCCGGCCTTCACGAGCGCCTCGATCGGGTAGTAGATCATCGGCCTGTCGTAGACGGGCAAGAGGTGCTTGTTCGTGATCTTCGTCAGCGGGAACAAGCGGGTGCCGAGGCCCCCGGCCAGGATGACGCCTTTCATGGTGATTCTTCGCTCTGGTCTCGGGTCGGAGTGGGGTCGGAACGGACGTTCGATTCGCGATCGATCGGGCGAAACAGGATACCGGCGCGGGGCGGGATCGGCAACGCGCTCGAGCCGCCGAATTCGCTGGCTCCCGCAACGCAGGGACAGCCCAAGCTCCGCCCTCGCGAGATCAACCTCTCTGCGTCCGATACCAGCGCACGAATCGCTCTATGCCCTCGCGCACCGCCACTTTCGGCTCGTATCCGAGCATCCGCTTCGCCTTCGACACATCGGCGTAGGTGATGAGCACGTCGCCGGGTTGCAGCGGCTGCCGGTCGAGGATCGGCGTGATGCCGCAGGTCTCGCCGATGATGCCGACCAGTTCGCTGAGCGAGGTCGTCGCCGATTCGCCCAGGTTGTAGATTTCGTATCCCTCACAGCGATCGAGCGCGCGCACGACGCCGTCCACGATGTCGTCGACGTAGGTGTAATCGCGCCGCGTGGATCCGTCGCCGAAGAACGGGATCGGCTTCTTCTCGAAGGCCGCCTTCACGAACTTGTGGATCGCCATCTCGGGTCTCTGGCGCGGACCGTAGACCGTGAAGAACCTCAGACAGGTCGTACGGATGCCGTACAGGTGGTGGTGCGTGTAGCACATCAGTTCGCCGGCGCGCTTCGTGGCGGCGTACGGCGACACTGGATGGTGGATGTCGTCGGATTCCTCGAACGGGACCTTTTCGTTCGAGCCGTACACGCTCGAACTCGACGCGAAGACGAAGCGCGTCTTCGGACGCCGCTTCAGCTCCTCGAGCAGGATGACCGTTCCGCGCACGTTGACGTCCTGGTAGTGCAGCGGATCGAGGAGCGAAGGCCGCACGCCGGCCATCGCGGCGAGGTGGACGACGGCGTCGAACTCCCCTTCCGCGAAGAGCCGCGCCACGAGCGCCGCGTCGCGGATGTCCCCAGTCACGATCGTCGCGCCGCGCAAGCCGCGCGCGTTTTCGCGCTTCAACGCCGGATCGTAGAAGTCGTTGAAGTTGTCGAGGACGGTGACGGCGTCGCCTCGAGCGAGGAGCATGTTCGCCACGTGGCTGCCGATAAAACCCGCTCCGCCGGTGATCAGGACCTTCTGCATCGATGCCTCACTCGACCGTGACGCTCTTGGCGAGGTTGCGCGGCTTGTCGATGTCGCAACCCTTCAGGCTAGCCATGTGGTACGCGAGCAGTTGCAACGGGATCACGTTCAGGATCGGTGACAACCACTCGCTCGATTCGGGCACCTCGACGCGTTCGTCGGACAGGTCCCAGCTCGGCGCGTCGGAACCGATCGCGATCACCCGTCCGCCGCGGGCGCGCACCTGCTCGATGTTCGAGCGGACCTTCTCGGCCACGTGTCCCTTCGAGTTGATCACCACGATCGACATCGAGGGCTCGATGAGCGCGATCGGGCCGTGCTTCATCTCGCCCGCCGGATACCCCTCGGCGTGCACGTAGCTGATCTCCTTCAGCTTCAAGGCGCCCTCGAGGGCGACCGGATAGTTGATGCCGCGGCCGAGGAACAGGAAGCCCTTCTGGTGCTGGTTCTCGACGGCGATCTCGTGCACTTCGGCGACGGCTCGCTCGCCGAGCATCTGCTCCATGCGCGGCCGCAGCAGCCGCAGCTCCTGCACGAGTTCGCGGCCCTGAGCCGGCGTGAGGACGCCGCGGGCGCGGCCGAGGCGAACAGCGAGCATGAACGCGGCCGCCACCTGCGCGGTGAAGGCCTTCGTGCTCGCGACGCCGATCTCCGGACCCGCCTTCGTGAGGATCGTCGCGTCCGCGTCGCGCACGAGCGTGCTCCCGGCGACGTTGCAGATCGACGCCGTGCGCGCGCCGAGTTCCTTCGCCTTGCGCAGCGCCGCGAGCGTGTCGGCCGTCTCGCCCGACTGCGAAATCGCCAGCGCCAGCGTGTTGCGCGCCAACACCGGATCGCGATAGCGGAACTCGCTCGCGTAGTCGATGTCGACGGGCAGCCGAGCTAGCCCCTCGAACAGGTAGCGCGCGATGTACCCCGCGTGCAGCGCCGTGCCGCACGCGACGATCGCGATGCGTTCGATGCCGCGCAGATCGGCGTCCGCGAACCCGCGGACCTTGAAGTCGACGTCGCCCGCGCTCTCGTTCACCTTCTCGAAGGCGGTGTTCGCCAGCACGTCCGGCTGCTCGTGGATCTCCTTGAGCATGTAATGCGGGAAGGTGCCCTTGCCGGCTTCCTCCGGATCCCACTCGACGTGCTTTGGCTTGCGCGCGACCGGCTTGCCGTCGATCTTGTAGACGTTCACGCGGCCGATCGTGAGGTCCGCGACGTCGCCGTCCTCGAGGAACACGACGTCGCGCGTGTGCTTGATCAGTGCGAGCACGTCGGAAGCGAGCCAGGCGCCGTCCTTGGTGGTGGCCACCGCGAGCGGCGGACCCTGACGGGCGCACACGAGGCGTGCTCCCTCCGGCGTCTTCGTCAGCGCCGCGATCGCGTAGTAGCCGCGCACGCGGCGCAGGCTCGCGAGCACGGCCTGCAGCAGATCGAGACCGCGCGACAATTCGCGGCCAATCATGTGCGCGAGCACTTCCGTGTCCGTGTCCGACGTGAACTGCACGCCGGCCTCGACGAGTTCGGCCTTCAATTCCGCGTAGTTTTCGATGATGCCGTTGTGCACGAGCGCGACGCGCCCCTCGGCGTCGGTGTGCGGGTGCGCGTTGGTGTCGCTCGGAACGCCGTGGGTGGCCCAGCGCGTGTGTCCGATGCCGGCCTTCGCGGCGCTCTCGCCCGCCGCCGCGAGCGCGGCTTCGAGGTTCTCGATGCGCCCCGCCTTGCGTTGAATCGTGATGCCGCGTTCGTCGATGAGCGCGATGCCGGCCGAGTCGTAGCCGCGGTATTCGAGCAGCCGCAGGCCCTCGATCAGCCCTGCGGAGACCGACCCTTCGCGCACGAGCGCTCCCACGATGCCGCACATGCCTCAGCCTCCCTTCGCGCCACGCGCGAGCTTCGCCCGGAAATACTCGACCGTGCGCCCCAGACCGTCCTCCAGGCTCACCTTGGGCTCCCAACCGAACAGGCGGCGCGCCTTCGAGATGTCGGGACGGCGCACCTTTGGATCGTCGACCGGCAGGGGTCGAAACTCGATCTTCGACCTCGAACCGGTGGCCTTCAACACGGCTTCGGCGAACTGGAGGATCGTCATCTCGCGCGGATTGCCGATGTTCACCGGCAGGTGCTCCTCCGAGTTGTAGAGGCGCCAGATGCCCTCCACGAGGTCGTCGACGTAGCAGAAGGAACGCGTCTGCGAACCATCGCCGAACACGGTGAGCGGTTCGCCGGCGAGAGCCTGTCCCATGAAGGCCGGCAGCGCGCGGCCATCACGCAGACGCATGCGCGGCCCATAGGTGTTGAAGATGCGGACGATGCGCGTGTCGACCTTGTGGAACCGGTGGTAGGCCATGGTCATGGCCTCCGCGAAACGCTTGGCCTCGTCGTACACGCCGCGCGGGCCGACGGGGTTCACGTTGCCCCAGTAGTCCTCGCTCTGCGGATGCACGAGCGGATCGCCGTAGCATTCGCTCGTCGACGCCAGGAGGAAGCGCGCTCCCTTGGCGTGCGCCAGACCGAGCGCCTTGTGCGTGCCGAGCGAGCCGACCTTGAGGGTCTGGATAGGCAGCTCGAGGTAGTCGATCGGCGATGCGGGCGAGGCGAAGTGCAGGATGCCCGCGAGCGCGCCGGACACGTGGATGTACTCGGTGACGTCGCGATGCTCGAAGTGGAACCAGCGGTTCTCGAACAGATGCTCGACGTTTCGGACGTCCCCCGTGATGAGGTTGTCCATGCAGATCACTTCGAAACCTTCCGCGAGGAAGCGCTGGCACAGGTGACTGCCGAGGAACCCTGCGCCGCCGGTGATCAGGATGCGCGGTCGAACTTGGCCCTCGGACACAGCGACTCCTATCGGCCGCCGCCGAGACCTTCGAAGCGCACGGTCTCGTCTTTTTCCAGGCGCACGTGCACGCCGTTGGCCTGGATCTCGTTCTCGCCGAGTGCACGCGCGCGCACCGAGTCGCCCTCGCGCGCTGCGTCGACGGAGCCCGACCAACGCACGGTGTACCCCGCGCCCTCGATCTGTTTCTGGCCCGTGTCGACCTGCATCGGCTTTCCGCCGGCCGAGAGCAGGGCGAGTTCGACTTCCTGTCCGGGATCGAGGCGGATCGCGGCGTCGCGGAACAGGACCTCGCCGGTGCCCTTCGACTGGTTCGAGACGCGCAAGACGTCCTCGCGCGTGCGTTCGAGCACGAACGGGCCGGTCGAAGCGGAGAGGCGCGCACCCGAGAGGAGTTCGATCTGGTCGGCTTCCTTGAGGTCGATGCGCGCGCGCTCGCAACCGAGGAACAGGAAGCTCGACTGGCCCTTCGACGGCGAGCCGACCACGCCGGTTCCGCCGTCGAACAGGACGATCGAGTTGCCGTTCGGCCACAACACTTCGATGCGACCGCCGGGCGCGCTCGACACTTCCGAGCCGGCGTGGACGCGCACGCTCTTGCGATAGAAGGTCAGCGGGTATCCCGCCGAGAGCCCGGTCGGACGCACCTTCACGGGATCGGCGTGCCGCAGAACCAGCACCTCCTCGGGCCCCTCCTCGAAGAGATGCGACTCCCCGGCGGGGAGCGGCTCGACCGAGTTCCCCATCGCACCCGGCCAGCGTTGCGTGGTGCCCCACGGCCAACGCGTCCAGCCGGCGCACGAACCGAGCGTCGCGACGAGGAGGATCGGTACCGCGAGTCGCCTCACGCATTCTCCTTGCGGCCCATCGGAATCGCCGGGCGGCTGCCGTAGTAGCGCTCGACGAATCCGGTGTCGTGGTCGCCGGCGCGGAAATCGGAGTGGTTGAGCACGTTGCGCAGCAGCGGGATCGTCGTCTTCGGCCCCTGGATCACGAACTCGTCGAGCGCGCGCACCATCGTGCGGATGGCGAGATCGCGGCGCGCTCGATGCGTGAGGAGCTTGCCGATCATCGAATCGTAGTTCGGCGGAATCCGATAGCCACTGTAGCCGTGGCTGTCGAGGCGCACCCCCGGACCGCCCGGCGGCACGAAGAGCTCGATCTTGCCCGGCGACGGCTGAAAATCGCGGTCGGGATCCTCGGCGTTGATCCGGCACTCGATGGCGTGTCCGTTGAAGCGCACCTCCGACTGCTCGAAGGGCAGCTTCTCGCCGGCGGCCATGTGAATCTGGAGCTGGACGAGGTCGAGGCCCGTCACGAGCTCGGTGACGCAGTGCTCGACCTGGATGCGCGCATTGACCTCGATGAAGTAGTAGCTCCCGTCGCGCGCGAGCAGGAATTCGACCGTGCCGGCGTTGTGATAATTCGCCTGTTTCGCCACGGCGACGGCCGACTTGCAGATGCGCTCGCGCAGCTCCGGGGTCAGGGCCGGCGAGGGCGACTCCTCGATCAGCTTCTGGTGACGGCGCTGGATCGAGCAATCGCGTTCGCCGAGGTGCACGACCTTGCCATGCTTGTCGGCGAGGATCTGCACCTCGATGTGCCGCGGATTCTCGACGAACTTCTCGAGGTACACCGTGCCGTCGCCGAAGGCCGCCTTCGCTTCCGAACTCGCGGCGTGGAAGCCCGTGACGAGCGAGGGCTCGTTGCGCGCGATGCGCATGCCGCGACCACCACCGCCCGCGGCGGCCTTGATCATGATCGGGTACCCGATCTTCGCGGCGATCGAGATCGCCTTCGACTCGTCCTCGACCGGTCCGTCCGAGCCGGGCACGATCGGGACGCCGGCGGCCTTGGCGAGCGCGCGCGCCGCCACCTTGTCGCCGAGCATCGCGATCGTCTCCGGCTCCGGCCCGATGAACGTGATCTTGCAGGAGCGGCACACTTCGGCGAAGTGCTCGTTCTCCGACAGGAAGCCGTAGCCAGGATGGATCGCGTCCGCGTCCGCGACCTCTGCCGCCGCGATGATCGAGGGAATGTCGAGGTAGCTCTTCGCGCTCGACGGAGGGCCGATGCAGATCGTTTCGTCCGCCTGGCGCAGGTAGATGGCGTCCGCGTCGGCGGTGGAGTACACGGCGACCGTCTCGATGCCGAGTTCACGGCACGCGCGGATCACGCGCTGCGCGATCTCGCCGCGGTTCGCGATGAGGATGCGTCGGAACATGCGCGCGTCAGCTCGTCTTCACGAGAAAAAGCGGCTGGCCGAACTCGACGGGCTCGCCGTTCTCCACCAGGATTTCGAGGACCTCGCCGTTCACCTCGGACTTGATCTCGTTCATCACCTTCATGGCCTCGATGATGCACAGGACGGAGTCCGTGGTGATGCGCTTGCCAACCTGGACGAAGGGCTCGGATTCCGGTGACGCGGAGCGGTAGAACGTGCCGACCATCGGGCTTGGGATGGGGGTACCGATCATCTCGCGTTTCGCCGGTGCCTCGGCCGGGGCGCTCGCGGCGGGTCCCGGGGAGGGCTGGTGCATCATCGGCGCCGCAAGTGCCGGTCCGCCCTGGAGGAAATGCACCACCGGGGCCGCGGCTGCAGGCGCCGCGCTCTCGCGCTTCAGACGGACCTTCAATCCGCTGTTCGAGTCCTCGAGGTCGATCTCGGCGAGGCCGCCGCGGTTCATCATCGCGATCAGGCGTTGGATCAGCTTCAGGTCCATGCAACCGGTTCCGGGGGGAGGATGTCGTGGAGGTGAGCGAGGGGAACGAAAGCTCGGCCGCGCCGAGGCGCCATCGTCACGCGGTCGCGCCGCGCTTCGAGGGTCCGCCGGCGGGTCGG
>JBGATY010000017.1:0-32417 GCA_044228955.1 Planctomycetota bacterium
AGCGGCGGTACGCGTCGACCGCGCGGTTCACGTCGGAGAGCTCGGTCTCCCAGAGCTTGCCGAGGCGGAGGGCGGTCTGCTGGCGGATCTCGGGGTCGCTCTCGATGTCCAGGCGCTGGCCGAGGACCTCGCTGAGCGCGCGGGCGTCGTTGCGCTGGGTGTAGAGCCCGTCGAGCGCGTCGAGGGCGATCACGTCGGTGGGGTCGGTCTCGAGCGCGCGGCGGACATGCTCGGCGCGCTCGTCGGTCCGCTGCTCGCGATCCTGTGCGTGTGGATCGGACTCTCGGCGCGCGAGATCATCGCCTGGACGATCGTTCCGGCGCTCGTGCCCGTGCTGGCGATCTGGTTCCTCACCCATGACCGGCGTTCGGAAGCGAGAGCACGGACGGCGCCCTCTCGGGCACCCCTGCCGCGGGAGTTCAAGCAGTTCCTCGGCGGCGTCGTGCTGTTCGGACTCGGCGATTTCTCGCGCACGTTCCTGATCCTGCTCGTGGCTCGGGCGCTCGGCGAGTCCGGTCAGTCCACGCCGGCCACGCTCTCCATCGCGGTGCTGTTCTACGTCCTGCACAACGGCGTCTCGGCGCTGGCGGCCTATCCGATCGGGAAACTGGGCGATCGCGTCTCGCGGCCGCACCTGCTCTGCGCCGGATACGGGCTCGGAGTGGTGACGAACGTCGTCCTCGCGTTCGGTTCGCACTCGATCGCATGGCTCGTGGTCGCCGTCGTGTTGTCGGGCGTGTACATCGCCGCGGAAGAGACTCTGGAGAAGGCGACCGGCGCGGAACTGCTCCCGCGCGAAGCGCGCAGCCTCGGACTCGGCATTCTCGGCACGGCGAACGCGGTCGGGGACATGATCTCGAGCGTCGGTGTCGGACTGTTGATCGAGGCCGGGAGTCCCGGACTCGGGTTTGGCCTGGCCGCCGGAGTCGGCGCGCTCGGGACGGTCTGGATGATCGCGTTCGCTCGTCGAACCTCCAAGGGGGGCGAGGCGAGCGGCGTTTGAACGCGCCGCCTGCGACTGGGACACTTCTTCCCGGTCCGGCTCGCTTTCCAACCAGGTATTCGCATGTTCACACCGCTGCTCCTCGCCGTATTCGCCGATCCGACCCCGCTTCAATCCAGGATCGAGGACGTGACGCTCTATGGAGGGAGCGCGCTGGTCCACCGCACGACGAAGGTGCCGGGAACGGGCTCGTTCGTCGTGACGGGCCTGCCGCTCACGATGGACAAGGACAACGTGCGCGTGCGCTGCGTCGGCGGCGACGTGATCAGCGTCGAAGTGCGCGATCGACAGCAGCCCACCGCGCCGAGCGAACGGCTCGAGCTCTTGCGCGCGAAGCTGAAGGCGAGCTCGCGCGAAGTGCAAGCCGCGCACGACGACGTGGCCGTGCTCGAGGCGATGCTGAGTCACTTGAAGGAGCTCGCCGGACTCGACGCCAAGGACTACCGCGCCGATCTCGACGCGAAGAAGGGCGACACCGCGAGTTGGAGCCAGAGTCTCGCGTTCCTGCAGGCGAAGCTACTCGAGAACACGAAAGCCCTGCGCGACGCGCGCTGGAAGCTCGAGGAACTGGAACTCGCCCACAAGGCCATCGAGGCCGAGATAGGCAGCCTCTCGCGGGGCGGCAACGTCACCGTGCGCGACATCCTGGTCGACGTCGAATCGAACGGACAGGCCGTGGTCGATCTCGAGTACATGGTGTCGGGCACGGGTTGGCAGCCCTACTACGACCTGCGCGCGTCGAGCGATCTGGCGAGCGTCGAACTCGGCTATCGTGCGCGCATCTGGCAGCAAACGGGTGAGGACTGGAACGACGTCGCCGTAGCGCTGTCGACGGCTGAACCGCAGCGCGGCGCGCAAGGACCTGAGCCGGTGCCGCAGTGGATCGGTCTCGCCGAAGTCAGGGCCAGTTCCGGAATCCTGTCGTCTCCCGCTCCCGGCCGGGAGACGGCCGCGGAGAAGGCCTATGATCGCAAGGACCTGGCGGATGCCTCGAGCGACAAGAATGCCGAACCGAAGCGGGTGTTCGCGACCGTGCAGAATCAGGGACTGTCCGTGCGCTTCGCCCTCGCGCGGCGCGAGACGATCGAATCGCGCGAGCTGCCGACGACCGTGTTGGTCGGACGTGCTTCGCTCGCGATCACAGCCGAGCGCCACTGCACACCCGCGCTCGACACCAGCGTGTGGCTGCGCGGCAAGGCCAAGAACACCAGCGAGTGGACGCTCCTGCCCGGCCAGGCTTCTGTCTTCCTCGGCGCGGATTACCTCGGTCTCGCGCAACTGGACGCCGTTCAAGTTGGGCAGGAGTTCACGCTGCACCTCGGCGCGGATCCGATGCTCACCGTGAAGCGCACCCAGACCGAGGACATGTCGAAGGGGCCAGGCTTCCTCTCCTCGCGCGCCGAGAAGATCGAGGGCTGGCGCGTGCACTTCGAGAACCACGGCGCCGTCACGAAGGCGCAAGACGGTTCCGTCGAAGTGATCGTGCGCGAAGTCCTGCCGCGATCGAACGACGAGCGCATCGACGTCGAACTCTCGAAGTGCGAGCCCAAGGAGTCGAAGGACGAGCGCTGGAAACAGGACCTGAGCGAGAAGGGCATCCACACGTGGGTCCTGCGCGTGCCGAAGGACAGCTCGACAGACCTCGTGTGGCAGGCAACGATCACCTACCCGAAGGGCGGCGAGCTGGTCCGGCAGTGAGCGGCGCACGGCGCCTTTGTGCGCCGAGTACCGACGCGCGCCTGTAATTCCTGGAGCAACGAGCCTGGATTTCAGCGCGCGGCGACCGTCTCGCGGGGGGCCGGGACGTCCACCGTTTCCATCTCGGGCTCCGTCGTGGACACTGTGCGACATGAATCGCCCTCAACGAATCCTGGCCGCGGTCTCACTCGTCGTCGCGGCCTGTGCAGCTCCGCTCCGCGCGGGTGACGATCGCATTCACGTCGTCGTGCTGCACACGAACGACCTGCACGGCCAGGTCTTGCCGCGCAAGGCCACGTGGCTGAAGAAGGACCCTGCCCCGCTCGTCGGCGGCATCACGCGCGTCGCGGCCTACATCGATCGGGTCAGGTCCGATGCGCGCAAGAACAACGAGATCGTGTTCGCCGTCGATGCCGGCGACTGGTTCCAGGGTACGCCGGAGGGCCTGATCGACGACGGCATGGGCTTCGCCAATGCCCTCGGCTTCACCGGCTACGACGCGATGTGCATCGGGAATCACGACTTCGACCACGGCATCCCGAACCTCGTTTCCATCCTGAAGGAGACGAAGATCCCCGCGGTCGCGGCGAACTTGAACGTGAAGGGGAAGTCGGAGCGCGTCGACTGGGTCGCGCCGTGGCGTGTCGTCGAACGCGGCGGCGTGACGATCGGTTTCGTCGGCCTCGTCACCCCGATCACGCCGGAGATCACGCACCCCGACGCCAAGACGATCGACTTCGTCGATCCCGTGGCGGCCCTCCAGCTCGCCGAGGATCACTTGAAGGGGAAGGTCGATCTCGTCGTGCCGCTCACGCACCTCGGTGTCGAAGAGGACAAGGCGCTCGCTCGGGCGCACTCCGAGCTCCCCCTGATCGTCGGCGGACACAGTCACACCTTCTTGAAGTCCGGCGTGCGCGAGGGCTCGACGCTGATCGTGCAGACCGGTTCCAAGGCGAGCGCGATCGGCCGCGTCGACGTCTGGCTGGACGCGGCGACGAAGAAGGTGCTCGAAACGAGCGCGACCCTGATCGACCTCGACGAAGAGCCGCCCGCCGCCTTCGCCGAGCAGCCCGTGTCGATCATCGCCGCGAACCTCGTCAAGCGGACCGAACAGCGCATGAAGGAAAAGATCGGCGAGCTGGCCGTGACGGCCGAGCGCGCGAAAGATCCGCTGGCTTCGAGCGCGATGGGGAACCTGCTGGCGGACATCGTGCGCGAGTTCGCGAGAGCCGACGTCGGCCTCATGAATCGCGGCGGAATTCGCGCGGACCTGCAGGCCGGCCCGATCACGCGCCGCGACGTGTTCGAGGTGATGCCTTTCGACAACAACGTCGTCGTGGTGAAGCTCACCGGGGCGGAGTTGACCTCGCTGGTGCGGAACGCGGTCGAGGGCAAGTCCCACTCGGGCATCGAGGTCAGCGGCATCACGATCGAGGTGAGAGTCGCCGCGAGTGGGGAACGGACGCTTGCCGGCGTGCGCGTCGGCGCGGAGCCTGTCGACACCGCGAAGACGTACCGCGTCGCGATGAACTCCTTCATGGCGGACGGCGGCGATGCGTACATGGAGAAGGTGCCGCCCGGCGAAAAGCGCACGGACGACGTGACCCTCCTGCGTGACATGCTCGAGGAGCATTTCGTCCACAAGAAGGTGGTCACGGCCGCGACCGACAACCGCTACGCGGTGACCAGGCCGTGATCGCCGCCCTCGCGTTGTGCGCGGCGCTCGTCGCCGGAGACGACCTCCCCGCTCTCGAAAAGAAGCTCAAGTCGTCGAACGATCGCGACCGCGCGTCGGCGGTCACCGAGCTCGCGAAGCTCGGATCGAAGGAGGCCTGGACACTGGTGATCGACGCGCTGCGCGATCCGGCTTCGAACGTCGGCGACGAAGCGGAGAGTCAGCTCGCGAAACTGAACGTGCCCGAGCTGGTCGACGACCTGCTAGGCAAGCGCGGACTGTTGTCGAGCGACGAGAAGGTGCAACTGCGCGCGGCCGGTTTGCTGGGTTCGCTGGAGCAGGGCTCATTGCCGGGCCCGAAACTCGCGGCCGGGCTCGCGGCCAAGTCCGCCAACGTGCGCCGCACGTTGCGCGCGAGCCTCGAGCGCCTGATCGGTTCCGGGCGCGTGACCGCGCCGGATCGGCTGGTGGGGGGCCTCGAAACGTGGTTGAAGAACACGGAGGACGACGAAGTGCGCGCCGCCGGACTGTCTGCGCTCGTCCGGATCCCCGATCACATCCCGGCGGCACCGGTCGACCTCGCTCGCGAAGGCGATCCGCCGCCGGTGACGTGTGCGATCCTCGCGATGCTCGCCGGAGCCGCGGATCCGAGAACTCGCGCGTTCCTCGCGAAGTGTTCGACGAGTCCCGAGCATTCGGTGCGTTCACAGGTCGTGGACACCATCGTCTCGAAGCCGGACGCGGACGGATTGAAGCTCCTCGTCGCGATGTTCGAGCACGAGCACAACCGTCGCATCGCGTGGACGATCGACGGCGCGCTGGAGAAGCTCTCGGGACTCTCGGGCGGGGGCAAGGCCGATTTCTGGCGCGCCTGGGTCGACAACCTCGGACCGGAGTGGAAGCCCGCGACGGGAGCCAGGCCGTCGGCGGAACGCGCGGGGGAGACGACCGCGCCCAAGATCGTCGGGTTCCCGATCGTGTCGAGCGCGGTCGCGATCCTCGTCGACTTCTCGGGATCGACCTGGGAGAAGCGCGCCGACGGCAAGACGCGCAAGGAGCGGCTCGACGTCGAGTTGCAGAAGGCGCTGGAGGCGTTGCCTCCGGAGACGCTGTTCAACGTGATCCCGTACACGTCGGAGCCCATCCCGTTCGAGAAGTCCCTCTTGCCGGCGACGCCGTCGAACGTGCAACGTGCGCTCAAGTTCTTCACGAGCAACCGGTCGAGCGGCAAGGGCAACGTGTGGAGCGCGATGGAACTCGCGCTCGAGGACCCGCGCGTGGACACGCTCCTCGTCCTGACGGATGGAGCCCCGACTGGAGGATTCCACTGGAACATCGACCTGATGCGCGACCGTTACATCGATCGCAATCGATTCCGCCACGTGGCCATCGACGCGATCCTGGTCGATTCCTCGAAGCGACTGCAGGACAAGTGGAAATCCTGGTGCGAGTCGACCGGCGGTCGGATGCTCTCGATCAGCATGCAGTAGTCGTTTCAGCCGGGGCGCGGTTCTGCTAGAAAAAGCGGCCCAAAAACTGCGGAACCACGCCATGACGACGATCCCCGAAGAGAGCGAGAAGACCCTGCCCAACGGCAAGGTCAAGTACAAGAAGAGCGGCGGCGTGGCATTGCTCACGCTCACGAATCCGCCGGCGAACGGGTACAGCCACGCCATGATGCGCGACCTGGACGAGGCCGTCCTGGAAGCGCGCTTCGACGACGAGGTGCACGTGATCGTGATCGCCGGCGCGGGAGAGAAGTTCTTCTGCGCCGGCGCGGACATCGCGATGCTCAACGACGTCACGCCGAGCTTCAAGTATCAGTTCTGCTTGCACGCGAACGAGACATTGCTGCGGCTGGAACACACCCCGAAGCTCGTCATCGCCGCCCTCGGCGGACACTGTGTGGGTGGCGGCTTGGAGATCGCGATGGCATGCGACCTGCGCATCGCCCGCAAGGACTCGGGCAAGTGCGGCGTGCCCGAGATCGCACTGGGCGTCTTGCCCGGCACTGGTGGCACGCAGCGCCTCGCGCGCATCGTCGGGAAGAGCCGGGCGATCGAGATGATGGCGACGGGACGGCTCGTGGACTTCACGGAAGCCCTCGCGCTCGGCCTGGTGACCGAAATCCGCGCGGCGGAGAGCGACGCGCGCTTCATGGACGACGTCCTGGCCTACGCACGGTCGTTCTGTCCGCCGAACAAGGCCGCTCTCTCGGTCGGCCTGATCAAGCGCGCCGTGCAGACCGGCGCGGAAATCCCGCTCGAGAGTGGTCTCGCGCTCGAGCGCGAACTGCAAGCCCGCCTCTTCTCGTCCCTCGACGCGAAGGAGGGCATCTCCGCGTTCGTGGAAAAGCGCACGGCGAAATTCACAGGCCGATGAAGACCACGATGAAGGCCGTCCACGTCACGGCGCACGGCGACACCTCCGTGCTGAAGATCGTCGATCTCCCCGTCCCTGACCCGACGGAGGGCGAGGTCCTCGTGAAGATGATAGCCGTGTCCGTCAATCACCTGGACCTGTGGGTGCGGCGCGGCATGCCCGGCTTGAAGCTGCCGTTGCCGATGATCCCAGGTTGCGACGGCATCGGCGAGATCGTGAAACTGGGGCCGGGCGTCACGCACCTGCGTCCGGGAACGCGCGTGCTCGTCGAACCCGGCTACAGCTCGGGTGCCTCGGTACACGACCTCGCCGGCAACGATCACCTCTCGGACGACTACAAGATCCGCGGCGAGCACAGCGACGGACTGGCGTGCGAGTACGTCGCGGTACAGGCCCGATTCGCGCTGCCCATTCCGAAGGATCTCGATCCGGTGCGCGCAGCTGCCGTCCCACTCGTATTCCTGACGGCGTGGGGCATGCTCGTCACACGCGCAGACATTCAAGCCGGTGAGAGCGTGCTCGTCATCGCCGGCACGAGCGGCGTCGGCTCGGCTTCGATCCAGGTCGCGCGCGATCGCGGTGCGCGCGTGTTCGCGACGGCCGGCACGCCGGCGAAGATGAAGCTGGCGCGGCAACTCGGGGCCGACGAAGTCGTGGACCACGCAGAGCCAGACTGGCCCGCTCGAGTGCGCAAGATCACCGCTGGACGAGGCGTGGACGTCGTCGTCGAACACGTCGGGCCGGCCACGTTCGAGGGATCGATGCGGGTGCTCGCGCGCAACGGACGGCTGGTGACGTGCGGAGGCACGACCGGGCCGATGGTGCAACTGGCGTTGCCGCACATCTTCATCAAGAACCAGACCATCATGGGTTCCACGATGGGGCCGCGCTCCGCCCTGCCCACGATCATCGACCACGTCGCTCGCGGCGTGTACACGCCGGTCGTCGACCGCGTCATGCCGCTCGCCGAAGTGCGCACGGCGCACGAGCTGCTCGAATCCAGGCAGGTCCTCGGCAAGATCGTGCTCACCCTCTGAACGCAGCGAGACACACATGAAATCCAGCTCGATTCGCACGGCAGCCGTCCTCGGCGCCGGAACCATGGGCCACGGCATCGCGCACGTACTCGCTTCGATCGGCATCGAGACGCGACTGTTCGACATCGCGCCCGCTGCGGTCGAGAAGGGGCTCGCTTCGGTACGCTCGAACCTCGAGAAGGGCGTGGCCAAGGGCAAGGTGTCGGCCGCCGATCGTGACGGCGCGCTCGCGCGGCTCTCCGGCAGTTCGAACCTCGACGAGGCGGTGCGCGGCGTCCACATCGTGATCGAGGCCGTGCCGGAGAAGCTCGAGCTGAAGCAGTCGATCTTCCGCGAGCTCGGATCGAAGCTGGGGCCGGACGTGCTGCTCGCGACGAACACGAGTTCGCTCCCGATCTCGAAGATCGCCGAGGTCACGCGCCATGCGGAGCGCGTCGTGGGCATGCACTTCTTCAATCCCGTGCACATCATGAAGCTCTTGGAGGTGGTCGAGACGCCTTCGAGCTCCGATGCGGCAGTCGCGTGCGCGATGGAACTCGGCACGCGCATGGGCAAGGAACCGATCCGCGTGAAGGACGCCCCCGGTTTCGCGAGCTCGCGGCTCGGCATCGCGATTGGCATGGAGGCGATCCGCATGGTTGAGAGCGGCGTGGCGAGCGCGGCGGACATCGACAAGGCGATGGTGCTCGGGTACGGGTTCCCGGTGGGGCCGCTCAAGCTGACCGACATGGTCGGTCTCGACGTGCGCCTCGCCATCGCCGAGTACCTGTCGCGCGAACTCGGAGATCGCTTCGAACCGCCGCGACTCCTGCGCGAGAAGGTCGCGCGCGGCGAACTCGGGCAGAAGAGCGGCAAGGGCTTCTATGACTGGACGGAGTGACCTTCCGCCCGCTCCGCGCTCGCGCTTCGCGCTCCCGAAAAAGCACCACGGTGTCCTGGGCGAGGCACAACGCGAGCGTGCGCTCGGGTTCGTGCGCTCGTTGCTGGAGGCTCCGACCGCGCCCTACTTCGAAGACCTGACGCTCGCCGTCGTGCGTCGTTTCGCCGCTGATCGTCCCGCGCTCGCGATTCGGGAGGACGAGCACGCCAACGTCGTGATCACGTGGAGGGGCACGCGGGGACGGGCGCGATCGCCGGCCCTGGCCTTCAGCGCGCATCTCGATCATCCCGGTTTCCACTACCTGGGTCGCAGATCCGGACGGACCATCGCGCGCTTCCACGGCGGCGTTCCCGCGCGCTTCATGCCGGGTTCGTGCGTGCGGTTCTTCGGTCCTGACGGCAGCGCCTCGGCTACCGCGGTCGTGAAGTCGGCTGAATCCGAGGCCGGAGGGGGCATCCTTGCGGTGCTCACGGACGTGCGCGGCAAGCTCGCGCCCGGATCGTTCGGCGTCTTCGATCTCGCGGACGGCGTCCTGCGGGGATCGCGCCTGTCGGCACGCGTGTGCGACGATCTCATGGGCGCCGCGGCGATCCTCGCGCTGCTCGACGAGTGCGTGCGAGAAGAGATCGAGCACAGCATCGTGGGGGTGTTCACGCGCGCGGAGGAGACGGGCTTCATCGGCTGCATCGGTCTCCTCGAGTCGAAGTCGATCGCCAAGGACACGATCGTCGTGGGGCTCGAGTGCTCGCCCCGTCGCGCTGCCGCCGTCGTCGGTCGTGGCCCGGTGATTCGTGTCGGGGATCGCCTGTCCGTGTTCGATCCCTCGATCACGGCCGAACTCGAAGCGGCTGCGCGACGCGTTTGTGCTCGCGCCCCGTCCATGCGCCGTCAGCGCGCTCTCATGGACGGTGGGAGTTGTGAGTCGACGGCCTACAACGCGTGGGGCCTGCGTGCCGGGGCCATGTGTCTGGCGCTCGGCAACTATCACAATTGCGGCCCGAACCAGGCCATTCATCCCGAGTTCGTCGATTGGAACGACTTCGAGGGGCTGGTCGCGATCATGCTCGAATGCGCGCGCGGCTTCGACATTTCGGCCGGCGTCGGGAATACTCGTCAGCGCTTGAAGCACCTGTACGACCGCGAGTCTTCCCGACTGGCCGCCTCCGCGCGGAGGCTCGCGAAGACACGCACCCAGAAGAGAGGATCCACTCGATGAGCGAGCGAAGCTGGGGCGAGGCCGATTCCGCGCCGCCGCCGAAGAAGAAGGGCATTCCGACCTGGCTGTGGTTCTGCGGTGGCGGCTGCCTGCTCGCGGTGGTCCTGGCCATCGTCGTGGTGACCTGGGCGGCCTCGAAGCTGGCCGGTTCCACGGATCCCGAGAAGCAGTGGCCGAAGGTGGCCGAGATTCTGCCGTATGACGAGCGCCCGCCCGAACTCGACCTCAAGTGGGGCAGCGACATCGGAATGGGCATGTACGTGTTCGACGACTCGCGTGGGTACGCCGCGATCCTGATGCACCTGCCAGGGGGGGGCAGTGCCGACCGGGACAAGCTCATGAACCCCGATGCGGAGACCGGCTTCATGAACTTCGGCAAGCGCAAGGACGCCAAGGCTTCGAAGTTGAAGATCCAGGGTCGCGAACTCGACGTCCTGAAGTTCCACCAGATGTCGGATGCGGGTGGCGAATCCTCGGGTGGCGCTCCTAAGGTCGGCGCCGGACCGAGCGCGCTCGTCGATCTCACCCCCGAGGGCGAGGCAGGCTTCCTGATCCTGCAACTCGTGAGCCTGCACTCGAAGGAAGAGGTATCGGACGAAGCGATCGAGACGTTCTTGAAGCCGTTCCATGTCGGCCCCGTCCGCTGACTCGAAGCCGGTCGGGGGCGCCGGTGTGATCATCGGCGTCGCGGCAGCGCTGATGCTCTGCGCGACGCTCTTCGCGTTCCTCTACATGTCGCGAGGCGGAGACATCGACGGCGCGGCGTTGCTCGAGGAGACCTTCGGAGTGGGCGGTCTCGGTCCCGAGTACGGCATCGTCCAGGCACGCGAGCTGCCGAACGGTTCTCGACTGGTGATCTTCGAGGACAAGGGCGCGCCGCCGGAAGCCGGGAAAGCCGTGGATCCGCCGAAAGCGGAGGAACGCGTGGACTGGCGCAAGGTCGTCATCCCACCCTGCACCTCGAGACCTCGCATGGTCGTCTTCACGCTGCCGAAGCCGGGAGCCAAGCAGAGCACCGTCGAGGCCTTCTTCGAGAAGAGCGAATGGAAGGACGTCGCGGATCTCGACTCGAGCGGCGGGAAGGTCGTGGTGAACGCGAAGAAGATCGCCTGGCGTGGCTACGACGCTGCCTGGGTGCACGAGCGCGCGTACGAACGGCCGCTGACGTTTCGAGACTCGATCAGCGCGAATCTGAGTCTCGCGGGACAACCCTGCGTGATGAGCGCGTTCTGGACCCGCGGCGAAGCCGGGTCGGAAGCGGCGCTGACCGAACTGCTCGCCAGGCTCGGCTCAACCCGCTAGCGGTCGAGCGCGCGTTCCAGGAGTTCCGCGATGTGGACGACGTGCACGTCCATGTTCGAGCGTGCGATGCCGGCGGACCACTGCAACTGGCAGCCCGGATTCGCGGTGACGAGCGTCGTCGCGCCCGTGCTCGCGAGACAGCGCAATTTCGGCTCCAGGATCGCCGCGGCGTCATCGGGCCGCAGCAGGGAGTAGATGCCGGCCGAACCACAGCAGCCTTCCGCGTTGCTCATTTCGACGCGCTCAACGCCGGCGACGAGGTCCAGCAGCGCGCGCGGTTCGTCGCGGATCTTCTGTGCATGGCACAGATGGCAGGGATCGTCCCAGGTGATGCGCTCTCGACCGGCAGGCGGTGACTTTCGCGCCAGCGCGCTCGCGAGTTCGCGCTTGTGCGACGGTTCGCACAGGAGCTGGCTGAAGTCGGCGACCCTGGCCGAGAAGCGGCGGGCTCGCTCTCGCCACGTTGCGTCTTCCTCGAACAAGGCCTCGTACTCCTTCATGTGCGCGCCGCAGCCGGCGCTGTTCACCACGACACGCACAGGCTGGCCAGCGTCGTTCTCGATGCGCTCGAATGCCTCGATGGTCGAGCGCGCCAATCGCCGCGCGCCCTCGCGATCCCCGTTGTGCGCGTGCAACGAGCCGCAGCAGACGTGCTCCGTCGGCACCCGTGATTCGATGCCCACGCGCGCGAGGACGTTCACCGTGGCGCGATTCACGCGACCGAACAGCTCCGGCATCATGCACCCCTGCAACACGGCCACCACGTCCCGTCGCGTGCCGCTCGCCGGCGTCGAACGCGGCAACAAGGCACGTTCCTCCAGCGGTGGTATCGCCGGCGCGTCGCGCAGCGTGCGCGAACCGATGAGCTTTCCCACCCATTTCACGGCGCCGCTCTCTTGCGTGAGCCGTCCGACGAATGCCGTTGCGCGCAAGGCGAAACGCGAGGGCAGGATCACGCGGAAACCGATCCATCGCGCGATGCGCTGCGGCCATGGCCGCGCCTGGACCGCGTCGAGACCGAAGCGCGTGCGCTCCATCATCGCGCCGAACTGCACGCCCGACGGACACGCGCTCTCGCATGCTCTGCACAGGAGGCAGAAGTCCATCTCGGCCGCGAATTCTCGATCGGGAGCGAGCCTGCCCTCGGCCACGGACCGCATCAGGTGAATGCGTCCGCGCGGGCTCGAGGGTTCAGCGCCGGTGAGCGCGTACGTCGGACAGGCATTCAGGCACAAGCCGCAATGGATGCAGTCCAGGCTCTTCGCGTAGTCGACGAGTTGCGCATCATCCACGGCGAGACGTCTCCGGCTGGCGCGGGGACGCGAATCGCCGCGCGGGATCCAGGGCGACCTTCAAGCGCGCCATCAATTCCCTGGCCGGCGCGGGAACGAGTTCGAGCGGATCGAATGCCGCACGAGTCGCGAGGGGGACGTGACCGATCTCCACCGAAGCGCCCAGACCCGCGATTCCTCGGGCCAGATCGGGCAGGCCGGGCGTCGCCGCCTCCACGAAGATCGAAGCGACCCCCGGATGGATCAGCACGGGAGTCGAGTCCGAGACCGCATCGATCATGGCCAGCGCGTTCGCCACTTCCCCCTTCAGGAGTGCGGCGCTCAGGGTGGACCTCGTTTCGAGATCGCGCAGTTCCTCGATTCGCCGCCGCGCCTCGAGTCCGTCGAACCGCCGTGCGTCGCCGACGAGGCGCAGCGCGTGCTCGCTCTCGACTTCGAGGACCTCGCGCCGTCCCGCGAGCCCGACCACGAGATTCCAACGCCCCTCCCGCGGCCCGACCACCGCTACGCAGACGGGTTTCAGCGGTCCGGCGAGGATCGAGCGCGCGGCTTCGAGAGCCGCCGTCCGGCCGAAGTACTCCGTCTCGAGGGCGACTTCGTGCTCCGGCAGCGGGAACAGGCGCAGCGAGGCCTCGAGCACGACGCACAAGGCGCCGCGCGAACCCGTGTACAAGCGGTGCACGTCGAAGCCGGTGACGTTTTTCACGAGCCGTCCGCCCGACTTCACGACGCGCCCGTCGCCGAGCGCGACGCGCAGGCCGAGCACGTGATTGCGCAGGGGGCCGTAGCGCAACCGATCGATACCCGAGGTGCCGCTTGCGATCGTGCCGCCCAGCGTCGCGTGCCTTGCGCTCGCCACGTCCGGCGTCAGATGGTTGCCGGCGGATCGCGCAACCTCGGTGAGTGCCGCCATCGTGCTGCCGGCGCGTGCGGTGATCGTCCCGTCGCCGCGCTCGAACGAAGTGACGCCCGAGTAGCCGCGCAAGGAGATGGCGAACTTCGGCTTCTCGCGCGGCATTCCACGTTCGAGTTTCGTGCCGGAGCCGATGGGGAGGACGCGCCAATCGCGCTCCGCCGCGATCCTGAGCAACGCAACGACCTCGGCCTCGCTTGCCGGAAACGCGACCGGGACTTCGCGCTCGTCGACGACCGCAGTTCCGATCGCGCGCACGCCGAGTTCACGCTCGAGCACGTCTCGCGTGTCGCTCATGCCCGATCTCCGTGTCGAGATGAGCGCGTTTCCATGCACGCGCGCATGGGCAGGAGCTTCCCGGGGTTCATGCGTCGATCCGGATCGAAGGCCTCGCGCACGCTGCACATCGCGGCGAGATCGTCCTGCGTGAAAAGCAGCTCCATGCCCGCGATCTTCTCGAGTCCGACGCCGTGTTCGCCCGTGAGCGAACCGCCCGCCTCGAGGCACACGCGCATGATCTCGTCGCCCGCGTCGAGTACGCGGGCGAGTTCGTTCGCGTCGCGCCGGTCATAGCTGATGTTCGGGTGCAGGTTGCCGTCGCCCGCGTGGAAGACGTTCGCGATTTTCAAACCGCGTTTCTCGCAGATGTCGGTCGTCGCGCGTACGAGTTCGCGCAAACGCGTACGGGGCACCACGGCGTCGGTCACGTACAGGTCTGGTGCGATCCGACCCATGGCTCCGTACGCGCCTTTCCGTCCGGCCCACAGTTGAGCGCGCTCGACGGCGGTGCGGGCGCGACGCACGTCGTAGGCTCCGTGGCGAGACAAGATCGCTTCGATGTCCCGCAGATTCGAGGCGACCTCGACTTCGCTGCCCTCGCATTCGACGAGCAGCACCGCACGCGCGTTCTTGGGATAGCCGGCGGCGAGGACGCTGGCTTCGATCGCGCGGATGGTGTTCTCGTCGAGGATCTCGAGGGCGGAAGGTTCGAGCCGCGCCGCGATCACTTCCGTGACCGAGTCACACGCGGAGTCGAGTGTCTTGAAGATCGCGAGCAGCGTTTCGACGACCGGAGGCGTCGGTACCAGCCGGACCGTCACCTCGGTGGCGATGCCGAGCAGTCCCTCCGAACCGACGAACACCCCGACGAGGTCGAGCCCTGTCGGATCGACGCATGGGCGCGAGAGATCGATCACGCGGCCGTCGGGCGTCACGAAGACGAGGCCCAAGACGTGCTGCGTCGTCGAACCGTACTTGAAGCAGTGCGGTCCGCCGGAATTCTCGGCGACGTTGCCTCCGATCGTGCACGCCTTCTGGCTCGACGGATCGGGCGCGTAGAACAGTCCGTGCGCCCCGCACGCGTGGGTGAGGTCGACGTTGACGACGCCGGCCTGGACGCGCGCGAAGCGATTCTCGACGTCCACTTCGAGGACATCGCGCATGCGGGCGGTCGAGATCAGGACGCCACCCTCCACGGGCGTCGCTCCACCGGACAGACCCGTCCCCGCGCCGCGGGGGACGATGGGCACCTTCCATTCGGCGAGAAAACGCAACGCCGCGGCCGTCTCGTGCGTGTCGCGCGGCAGCAGCACCAGATCGGGCACGCGTCGCACGTGCGCCAGTCCGCGCCGACGATCGCACGCAGCCCGTCGACGATCCGCGCGTCCATCAGAAATCGATGCGCGAGAGTCTCCACCGCGCGACGAGCAGCATGACCAGAGCGAACGCGATCGACGAAAGGATCGAGAACGCGGCGTTGAATCGCAGCGGTGCGCTCCAGGTCAACTGCTTCGCGTACCACTCCGACGACTCGAGTTCGGCCGCGGACTCGCGCTGTGGCTTGACGCCGGCGAGGAACTCGCGGAAGGCGTCCTGTCCCTCGTCCTGCGGCTTCCACGAGGGCTTGTGTTCGAGGTCGAATTCGTACATCCAGTCGCCGCTGCCGTAGAAGGCCCGGACGTGGTGCACGAGACCGCCGTCCCTCTTCTCGGTCCAGTTCACCATGGCACGTACCGCTCGACCCGCCGTGTCGCGGCGGAAATCGGGTCTGCCCTCGAGGTCCCTGCGTCCTTCGAGTGACTTCAGGAACTCGCGCGCGGTGCTCGTATCCGACGGTCGCGGGGGTTTGGATTTGCCGTTGGTCGCCGCCTCGGACTCGCGTGGGCGTCGCGACACGATGACACGCGCCGTGGCCCCGGTGTCGTTCGGCGTGGTCCAGATCGCCGGCGTCGAGGCCAGGTCCCCGACCCGTTCGGGATGCGCTCGGACCAGGCCCTGCGGATCGATCGCGAAGGAGACTCCGCCCACGGGGTCGGTCAGTACGAACTCGGGCTTGCTGACCGCGCGGCGCAACTGGTTGGTGATGTAGTCGGCATCGGCGGTCTTCGGCAGGACGAAGTGCACGCCGTCCAGGAACGTGATGAGCGTGCCGAGGAGCGGCGCATCCAGTTCGGCGATCTCCCGCTGAGCGTCGGCGCTGTCGTTGGTTTCCACTTCCTGTCGAAGCCTGGCCACGCCGTGTTCCTTGTTGATCCACAACGCGTGTATGCAGCCGTTGAAACCGAAGAACAGGATCGCGGCGAGCAGTGCCGCGATCGCGCTGCGCGTGAGCACGCCGACCAGCGTCGAGAAAGCATGGATCAACGCGAACACGTACACGAGGGTGAGGACGCTCCACAGGAACGCCGGATCGCTGTAACCCGATCGCAGCAGGAATCCGAGGTGCATGCCGAGGACGAGCAGGAACGCCAGGACGCCCACGAACAGCACGCCCGACGAGTAGCGGGCCATGAGCAGCACGAAGCGCCCGGTCGGCTTCGAGAACAGGATGTCCGCCTCGCCCTTCTCGAGCATGCGCGGCACGAAGAACGCCGTGGCGGCGAGGGAGAGCATGATCCCGAACGAACCCGCGAGACCCTGGACGAAGGCCGACTGGATGCCCTGGATCGCGAGCACGTGGATGTCCTTCGTGCCCGAGCGGGTCAGGCCGGCGAAAATCGATATGTCGTCGTAGCGGAGTGTCTTCCACCCGAAGAGCACGTTCACCTCGGTCGGCGTGAACGCGATCAGGAATGTGGGTGCGACCAGGCAGATCGACAGGATGACGAGCAGCCTGAAGACCTTGTTGTCGAGGACCTGGTAGTACGCGTCCTGGATCAGCGCCTTGGCGGTGTGTCCGTTCATTGCGCGTTCTTCTGCACGAGGCCGATGAAGGACTCCTCCAGCGTCGCGCGACGCTGGGTGATGCCGCGGATGGACATGCGCGCGGCGCGCAGCCGGTCGATCGCGGCATCGAGCTCCTGATCGCTCACGTGGAGCGATACGACATTCCCGTCGACCACGAGGCCCGAGCCGATCCCGGCGAGGATCTGAGCCACGTTCGCCGGCGCACTGCCCAGTTCGATGCGCACGGCGCCAGTGCGCGGGGTGAGCTCGTCGATCGTGCCCTGACGGATGATGCGGCCCTTGTGCATGATCACGACGCGGTCGCAGATCAATTCGACTTCCATCAACAGGTGCGAGTTGATGAAGAGCGTCACTCCGCGGTTCTTCAACTCCATCACCATTTCGCGTATCGCCGCGCGACCGATCGGATCGACGCCGTCCGTGGGTTCGTCGAGGAACACGAGTTCGGGATCGTTGACGAGCGCTTGCGCGAGTCCGATGCGCTGCTGCATCCCCTTGCTGTATTCGCGGACCTTGCGATCGGCCGCCTTCGTCATGTCGACGCGTTCGAGCAGCGGATCGATGCGCTTCTTCACGTCGTCCGGAGCCGAGCCGGCGAGGGCTCCGAAGAGCTCGAGCACTTGTCGTCCGGTCAAGTGTCCGGGCAAGCGGTGCGCTTCGGGCAGGTAGCCGACCTTCCGCCGCGACATCGGATCGTCGGGAGTGAGGCCGAACAACCGCGCCTCACCCTCGAATCGGCGCACGAGCCCCAGGAGGCACTTGATCATCGTGGTCTTGCCCGCGCCGTTCGGTCCGAGCAGACCGAACACGCTCCCGCGACCGACCTGCAGCGAAACACCGTCGATCGCCGCGACGCTCCTCTTCGACAGGAAACCCGAGCGATAGACCTTGCGCAGGTCTCGGACCTCCAGGATGGAATCGGTAGACGTCATGGGGCGGGCAGAATAGCGATTGGAGCGCGAACTCGTGCGCCGCGAACGGGATCAGTCGAGCGCGAGTCGCGCCGCGCCAATCCAGCCTGCATCGGGCCCGAGCTTGGCCGGCAGGATGCGCACGGCTTGAAGGCGATCCCCATACGAGCGATCGCGCAGCCCCGCGCGGACGCCCGCTTCGAGGACGTCGGTCGCCGCGCCGAACCCGCCGCCGATCACGAACACGCGCAGATCGAGCAGGCACACGACGATCCCGAGACCACGACCGAGATCGCGGCCGATGTCGTGCATCAGCGCGCGCTCGGGGCCTTCACCCTCACGCGCGAGCTTGGAGAGCAACGCCAGATCACCGGGTTTCTCGCGCGGGAGACTCACGGCCTTGGCCCGTCGGATCGCCGCCGTCGCCGACGCGAACTGCTCCACGCAACCCCGGCGCCCGCACCCGCAGGGCGGACCGTCGGGATCGATGCAAACGTGTCCGATCTCGCCCGCCATGCCGCCCGGGCCGCCGTACATCCGTCCCGCGAGCACCAGCCCGCCGCCGACGCCGGTGCCGAGCGTGACCATGAGCATGTCGTTCTCGCCGACGCCCGCCCCGCACCAGTGCTCGCCGAATCCGGCGCAATTCGCATCGTTCTCGAGGATCACGTCTTTTTCCGCGAAGCCGAGCCGGCGCGCGATCTCGTGCCGCATCGGAACGCCCTGCATCGCGAGCAGGTTGGGGCTCTCGAGCACGCGACCCCCGGCATGGTCGATCAAGCCTGGCGAGCCGACGCCGACTCCGCGGGTCGCTCCGAGATCACGCGCGAGCTGAGCCATGCGATCGAGGACGGCCGCGGGTCCGTCGGAGAGGCCGGTCGGAATCGACCTGCGCTCGAGGATCCGGCCCTCCTCGTCGCACGCACCCGCCTTGATGCCGGTGCCGCCGAGGTCGATGCCCACGAGCCTCATCTGTCCGTCACTCGTCGACCGGACTCTTCGAGCGACGCGTCACGCGACGGTACGCCTTCAAATAATTCTGCGCCGTCGCGGCCCACGAGAAGTCCTGCTTCATGCACCGCAGCGCGATAGTGCGCCAATCGGCCGCTTCCTTGTAGTGCTTGCGTGCCAGATCGAGACCTTCGAGCAGGCTGTCGCCGCTGTAGCTCTTGAACGTGAAGCCCGTGCCGTGACGCACATCGTCCTCGACGTCGACGACCGTGTCCTCGAGCCCGCTGCCGTTGTAGATGATCGGCACGACGCCGTAGCGCATGCCGATCGCGCACAGCGAGTTCGAACTGTGGTAGTGCGACGGCAGGAGCAGGAAGTCGGCGCCGCCAAGCAGCGCGTGCGCCGCGCCGGCGTTGTACTGTTCGATCAGCCGGCAGCGTCCGGTGAACGTCGTTTCCATCGTGCGGACGCGCTCGAGGATCTCGTTCTTGCCAGAACCGATGAGCACGACCTCGACGCTGCGCTCCAGGATCTGCGTCAAGACCTCGGCGAGGATGTCGAAGCCGCTGTCCGCGTCGAACCGGCCGATGACCGCGGCGACGGGCTGGCGCGCGCCGGTGTCGAGCTTCCAGCTCTTCTGCAGCGCTTCCTTGCACTTGCGCTTGCCGTTGAGCTCCTTGTCCTTCAGGGAGTAGGTGTGCGGAAGGAGCGGGTCGTTGCTCGGGTCCCACGCCTTGTAGTCGATGCCGTTCGTGATGCCGACGAGTTCCTTCGCCCGGCGTCGGAAAACCTCGTCGAGGCCGTCGCCACGCTTGGTCGACTGCACGCGCTCCGCGAAGCTCGGCGAATGCACTCCCACGATCGTCGCGAACTCGACGCCCGACTTGAGGAAGTTCACCTTGCCCTGCAATTCGACGCCCCCGACGTTCTTGAAGACGCGGTGGGGGATGCCGATGTGCGGCAGGACTTCGCGTTCGAATTGACCCTGCATCGCGAGGTTGTGGATCGCGAAGAACGTGCCGGCGCCGGACGCCGGATGGTCGGGTTCTTTCTGCGCGTACTCGAGCTCGCGGATGACCGGGATGAGTCCGGTCGTCCAATCCATGCAGTGGATGACGTCGGGCGCGAACTCGAGCAGCACGAGGCTCTCGAGGACGCCGCGCGAGAACACCGCGTAGCGACGCCAGTTGTCGGCGTAGGGGCCCTCCTCGTCGCCGTACGGGGAGCGCGAGCGGAACAGCGTCGGATGATCGATCAGGACGATGGGCAGATCGCCCAATTGGCCGGTGAAGACCCCCAGCGTGATCTTCGATGCCCCGTCCTTGACGCGCACTTCGCCGACCAGGGTCAGGTCCTGGAGGGGTTCTGTGTTCACGTCGCGCGAGTAGGGCAGGAACACGCGCACGTCGCCCCCCTCCTGACGCAGGGTTCGGGGGAGTGACTCGGCAACTTCCGCCAAACTGGTGCGTCGCACCAGGGCGCTGAGTTCCGGGGTTACGAAGGCGATTCTCAAGGACGTGCGTGGACTGCGCGTGGATTCAAGCGTCCGGCCTTGGCCAGACTCCGAAAGGGGGCCCCTCGAGCGGTGATGGATTGACGAAGAGATCGAGCCGCGGCCGTCCGCCACGAGGACGTGCGCCCGTTGCTTCGCCAACGTAGGAAACTCGCGGTGCCAGTCCCAAGAGCCAATTGCAATGTGGTTGCACCATATTATGGAATATAGACTTATGTCACAACAGATACTGGCGGATCGCGCTCGAGTGGGGTGGCGAGGGTGGCTCGCGAGCGCTTCGGAAGGCCACTCTGGCAGCCGCACATGAGGACCTCTTCAGCATGTGCGCGGCGGCTACAATCCGCGGCTCCGCACCCCCGATCCGCCCTCCCAGAAACCCGCATGACCCAAAATCCGGCTCTCGTCGACCTCTCTCTGACCGCGTTCACGCAGGAACTGGCGGCGCGGACGCCGACGCCCGGCGGGGGCAGCATGGCCGCCTACCTGGTCGCGGCCGGGAGCGCCCTCGGGGCGATGGCCTGTCGCTTCACCTCCGGCGAGAAGTTCGCCGCGGTGGAAGGCGTCATGGCGCGGCGAGTCGAGGCGCTGGAGGGGATCCGGACTCGCGCCCTGAAGCTGGTCGACCTCGACGCGCGCTCGTACGACGCCGTGACGGCCGCCTACAAGCTCCCAAAGACGAACGATGGTGAAAAGGCGGCGCGCAGCGCGGCGATCCAGTCGGCGATGAAGGGAGCCCTGGAAGTGCCGGCCGAGACGCTGGAGCGCGCGCTCGAAGCCATGCGAATCGTCGCCGAGGCGCTCGGCGCGGTGAATCCGAATCTCGTGTCCGACGGCGCGACGGGAGCCACTTGTCTGTGGAGTGCCGCCGAGAGCGCGCTCTTGAACGTCCGCATCAACGCGGCTTCGATTCAGGACAGGGAATGGGCGCAGGCGCGGCTGGACCATTGCCTGGCCCTTGCCGAGGAAGCTCATCGCCTCCTTGCTACAGCGAAGACCGCCGCCGCGCGACACCTCGCGCACTAGAGGCCGATCCATGCACAAACTCGTTCTGATCCGTCACGGCGAGAGCCAGTGGAACCGCGAGAATCGCTTCACCGGGTGGCGCGACGTGCCGCTGTCGGAGAAGGGCATGACCGAGGCGCGCGAGGCCGGGAAGCGCCTGCGTGAAGCGGGGTTCCAATTCGATGCTGCCTACACGTCCTACCTCAGGCGCGCGATCAAGACCCTGTGGGTCGTGCTCGAGGAACTCGACCTGATGTGGATCCCCGAGACGCGCGACTGGCGCTTGAACGAGCGGCACTACGGCGCCCTGACCGGACTGGACAAGGCGGAGACCGCGGCGAAGCACGGCGAGGAACAGGTCCTGATCTGGCGCCGCAGCTACGACATCCCTCCGCCCGCCTTCGCGCGAGGGGACAAGGACGATCCGTCGAACGACCGGCGCTACGCGAAGCTGTCGGAGCGCGAGCGGCCGTTGACGGAGTCGCTGAAGGACACGGTCGCGCGCGTCGTGCCCTATTGGGAATCGGAGATCGCGCCGCGCGTGAAGAAGGGCGAGCGTTTGATCGTCGCTGCGCACGGCAATTCACTGCGCGCGCTGGTGAAGCACCTCGACAAGATTCCTGATGACAAGATCGTGGCGCTCAACATCCCGACCGGCATTCCGCTCGTCTACGAACTCGACGCGAACTTGAAGCCGCTCTCGAATCGCTACCTCGCCAGCGACGCCGAGATCGCCGCCGCGACGCACGCCGTCGCATCACAGGGCAAGGCGAAACCCTGAGTTCGTTCGCCGCGGGTAGTCCATGACCAGTCATGGACAGCGAACTTCGAGTTCATTGCGGCACTCTTCGCGGTTCTGCACCGGCACGACAAGGGCCGAGCGCCGCGCGCTCAGTCACGCTCGTCGATCCACGCCATCTGAATCGCTTCGAGTAGCGATTCGTTGCTCTTCTTCGGATCGCCGGCGAAACCATCGAGCTCGGTGATCCAGCGGTGCAGGTCGGTGAAGCGCACCGTCAGCGGATCGACCTCGGGCTTCGAGTCGGCCAGGCGAATCGCGATCTCGCGCACGTCGGTCCAGGTGAGCTTCGCTGCGCTCATCTCGTTCACACGTCCTCGAGTGATTTGCCCATGAGCGCCTTCTGCGCGACGTTGTTCATCAGGAGGGCAGCGAGCGGCAGCGTGGCGCGTTCGAACTCGTCGCGGGCCTTCTGCAGACCCTTCAGGTCGTCGCCCAGAGCCGCCTTCTTCGCCATCGCGAGCGCGTCTTCGAGATCCAGCACGCTCTCCTTGTCGAGCCCCGCTCGAGCCGCGTTCAGATTCTTCTCGGTGGCGTTTGCCATCGTGCCGATCTCGGTGCGCAGATCGGCGACGCGACGCGCATCGAAGTCCGCTTGCGCGTGTTCGTAGGACTTCATGAGCATCGCTTCGACTTCCGTGTCGGTCAGGCCGTGCATCGGCTGGATTTCCACCTTGGCCGTCGCACCCGTCGACTGTTCTCTCGCGCCGACCGTGAGCACGCCGTCTGCGTCGATGTGGAATTTCACCGCGACGCGCGCCATTCCTGCCGGCATGGGCGGAATCCCGGTCAGTTTGAAGCGCCCGAGGCTGCGACAGTCCTTCGCCAGCTCGCGCTCACCCTGGACGATGTGGAAGTCGATGCCGGTCTGATTGTCGGCGTAGGTCGTGAAACCCTCGGTCGCCTCGCAGGGAATGGTCGAGTTGCGCTGGATGATCTTCGACACGGCTCCGCCCATCGTCTCGAGGCCGAGCGAGAGCGGGGTCACGTCCATGAGGAGCATGTCGCGCTTGCCGCCGATCAGGATGTGAGCCTGCACCGCCGCTCCGAGCGCGACGACTTCTTCGGGGTTGAGCTCGGTGTGCGGCACCTTCTGGAAGAACTTCTCGACGCGCGCGCGCACGGCCGGGATGCGCGAGCTGCCGCCGACGAGGACGACCTCGTCGATGGAGCGTGGATCGAGCTTCGCGTCTGAGAGCGCCTGGCGGCAGGCGTCGATCGTGCGATCGACGAGGTCCTTCGTGATCTCGTCGAAGTCGGACCGCGTGACGCGGCGGCGCCAATTGAGCCGGAGCTCGGGGACGTGCACGTGGAAATCGGCGTCGGGATCGGTCGATAGCGCGATCTTCGTGTGCTCGGCGGCCATGCGCACGGCCTGTTGGAATCCCGGATCCTGGGCGATCAAGGGTCCGTGCAGGCGCGAGATCTCTTCGCGCGCCAGGCGCGCCAGTCGCTGATCGAAATCGTCGCCGCCCAGGTGCGTGTCGCCCGCGGTCGACAGGACGCGGAAGACGCCGTCCTCGATCGAGAGCGCGGTCACGTCGAACGTGCCGCCGCCGAGGTCGTAGACCACGACGTTGCCCTTGTCGCGTTGATCCAGGCCGTAGGCGAGGCTCGCGGCCGTCGGTTCGTTGATGATGCGCAGGACTTCGAGGCCGGCGAGGCGTGCCGCGTCCCGCGTGGCCTGGCGTTGCGTGTCGTCGAAGTATGCCGGAACGGTGATCACGCACTTCGTGGTTTCCAGGCCGCCGAGCGCTTTGCAGGCGACGTCGTGCACCTTCATCAGGATGAGCGCGGACAGTTCTTCGGGCGTGTACTTCTTGCCGTGGACCTCGAGCTGAATGAGGCCGCGCGCGGTCTCGGTCGCGCGATAGGGCAACGACGCGAGCTCCTGGGCCACGTCCTTCAGCCCGCGGCCCATGAAGCGCTTGATGCTGAAGACCGTGTTCCTCGGATCGACGACCGCGTGATCGCGCGCTTCGCGGCCGACGATCGGCGGGCCCTCGAGCGGGAAGTGGATCACCGAGGGGATCAACGAGGTCCGTCCGTCGGCCTTGAGGACGGTCGGGCGACCTTCGCGCCACACGGCTGCCAGCGAATTGGTCGTGCCCAGATCGATTCCGAGTGCCAGCTGTGAGGCGCTGTTGTTGAGTACGTTGAGTTGGATATAGCCCATGGAGGTCTTCAGTGTGTCGCCGCGCGCGCGAGGCGCAGAGCTTCGATTTCGCGGAGCGCGCGATCGACGTAGCGAACGGCGTTGAGTTCCTGGCGCGCGCGTGTGAGATCCTGCGAGCCGCGCGGGGGCAGTGGCGTGAGCAACGCGGTGATCTTCGCGAGCGATCCCGCGCGGCGCTCGGCCAGCGACGCCGCCAGCGCTGCGAGTCGCGGATCGAGCGCGTCCGTCCGGGCGCGCGCTTCCTCGAGCACCTCGTTCCAGTCGAGCACTTCCATCAGGAATTCGCGCGGCATCGCGCGCTCCGCCTGCTCGTCCGGGCCGCCCAGGTGCGTGACGATCCAATCGGCTCGCTCGACGTCGTCGGCGAGGACTTCGAAGGCCTTGTTGACCCGTGCGCTGTTCTGCTCGGCCAGGGCGCGCAGCTCCGGCGCCGCGGTCCCGAAGAAATCGGGGTGGATGTCGCGGGTGATGCGCAGCAGGCGCCGCCGGAGGTCTCCCACGTCCATCCCGAAACGCGGCTCGAGGCCGAGCAACTCGAAGAAGTTCACCTGCTCGTCCACGGCGAGCGGACGCCGACACGCGGCGCATCTCGCCGGCGAATCGAGCGGCGCGGCACAGTGCGGACAGACTGTCATCGACGGTCGTGCTGTCCTACACCGAGAACGACTCACCGCAGCCGCAGCTCTTCGCCGCGTTCGGATTGCCGAACTTGAAGCCGCGACCCATCAGGTTGTCCTCGAAGTCGATCTGCGTGTTGTTCAGGTAGAGGAAGCTCTTCGGGTCGCACACGACCTTGACGCCCTCGATCTCGTTCAGTTGGTCGACTTCGCTGACCTGGTCGTCGAAACCGAGCGTGTACGAGAAGCCCGAACAGCCGCCGCCCTTCACACCCACGCGGAGTGCGGTCGCTTCGGGGAGCTTCTGTTCACTGATGATGCGCCGGATTTCGTGCACAGCGCGTTCGGTCAAGGAAATCACGGTTGGCTCTTCTCCGTGCCCGCGAGTTCGCTCGCGTGCTGCTTGGTCTTGTAGTCCATGATCGCGGACTTGATCGCGTCCTCGGCGAGCACGCTGCAGTGGATCTTGACCGGCGGGAGCGAGAGCTCCTCGACGATCTGGGTGTTCTTGATCTGCATGGCCTCGTCGAGCGTCTTGCCTTTGATCCACTCCGTGGCCAGTGACGAACTCGCGATCGCCGAGCCGCAGCCGAACGTCTTGAACTTCGCGTCGACGATGCGGTCGCCCTCGACTTCGATCTGGAGCTTCATGACGTCGCCGCACTCGGGTGCGCCGACGACTCCCGTGCCAACGGTGTTCTTGGACTTGTCGAGCGAGCCCACGTTGCGCGGGTTCTGGTAGTGGTCGATGACTTTGTTGCTGTACGCCATGATTCGTTCCTCCAGCACGCGTGACGCGTGTGTTCAGTGAGCTCCGCCGCCTTGCCAGTTGACAGTGGAGAGATCGATGCCCTCCTGGACCATCTCGTAGAGTGGTGACAGTTCGCGCAGTCGCTTCACCGCCGTGATGACGTGTTCGACGGCGAAGTCGACCTGTTCCCTGGTCGTGAATCGTCCGAAGCCGAAGCGGATCGAGCTGTGCGCGAGTTCGTCTCCAACGCCCATCGCACGCAGTACGTGGCTCGGTTCGAGACTTGCGGACGTGCACGCCGAACCGGACGAGACCGCGATGTCCTTGATGCCCATGATCATCGATTCGCCCTCGACGTAGCTGAACGAGAGGTTCGAGTTCGTGGGCAGGCGATGTTCCTTGTCGCCATTCAGGTGCACGTGGTCGAGGGCCGCGAAAATCTTCGCTTCGAAGTAGTCGCGCAGTTCGCTCGCGTGCCGGGCGTCCTTCTCCAGGTCGACGCGAGCCAATTCGCACGCCTTCCCGAGGCCGACGATACCGGGAACGTTCAGGGTGCCGGAGCGCATGCCGCGCTCGTGTCCGCCGCCGTCCATCTGCGCGACGAGGCGCACACGCGGGTTCTTGCGGCGCACGTAGAGGCAGCCGACGCCCTTCGGACCGTAGATCTTGTGGCCCGACAGGCACAGGAGGTCGACGTGATCGGCCTCGACGTCGACGGGGACCTTGCCGATGGCCTGCGTCGCGTCGGTGAAGAACAAGACGCCTTTCTCGTGGCACAAGGCGCCGATCTCGCGGATCGGATTGAGCGTGCCGACTTCGTTGTTCGCCCACATCAGCGCGACGAGGATCGTGTCGGGACGCAGCGCCGCTCGCACGGAGTCGACGCTCACGCGGCCCTTCTTGTCCGGCTCGAGGTAGGTGACTTCGAAGCCCTGCTTCTCGAGATGCTTGCACGTGTCGAGCACGGCCTTGTGCTCGACGAGGCTCGTCACGATGTGCTTGCCCTTCTCGACGTACATCTCGGCGACGCCCTTGAGCGCCAGGTTGATGGCTTCGGTCGAGCCCGAGGTGAACACGACTTCCTTCGGATTCGCGTTCATCACGGCGGCGATCTGCGCGCGCGCGTTCTCGACCGCTTCCTCGGCCTTCCAGCCGAAGGCGTGGCTGCGGCTGGCCGCGTTGCCGAAGTCTTCCGTGAAGTAGGGGAGCATCGCGTCGAGGACCCGCGGATCCATCGGCGTCGTGGCCTGGTAGTCGAAGTAGATCGGGAGCTTCATGTGCGAGGGCGTGAGTTCATGCCGTGAGCGCGCCGTCACTGTCCGTGGTGGTCGCAGTGGGGGCGCGCAAGGGGACGGGGATCGAAGGCGTCGTGAGCGAACGCAATGTCGTGCGCTCCATCAAACCGAAGATGCCTTCGCGAATGCGGTGCAGCGGCGAACGGATGCGGCAGGTCGGCGCGATGTCGCAGCCTTCGTGGCCGAGCGGCTCGTGCGCATCACAGTTCGTGATCGAGGGCCGGCCCTCGAGCGATCCGACGATCTCGGCGAGCGTGATCGCATCGGGCGAGCGAGCCAGGACGTAGCCGCCGCTCGCTCCGCGCTGCGACTCGACGATGCCGGCGTGGGCGAGGTCCTTCAGCACCTCGGCCCTCAGCCGGCGCGGAACCGGGTAGTGCTCGCCGATTTCACGCACGCTGACGACGCGGCCAGCCTGGTCGGCCATGTGGACCAGGGCGATCAGGCCGTACTCGGTGCGCTTCGTGAGTTGGAGCATCGGGATAGAGCACTGAATCAGTGCTATTTGAGGGAGTGTAGTGCCCAGGCGGGTCCTGCGCCAGGGCCGTGGCGCCAAATCTGCCGTTCACGGAAGACCATGGAGTCGATCGGTCCGCCGGCCGTCGTCCCTGAAGGCTTCAGTTCGTCCCCCGAAACGGTCGATCCTTGCCGGTCATGGCGCCTTCTGCTTCTCCTGTGTGCATCACCTGTGGCCTCGCGGTCGGCTCGGGTACGCAATTGAACCGCATGAACAACGGGCAAGTCTGTCCGACCTGCCGCGAGCGCGTGCTCGACGCGATTCCCGCGGCCTTGCCCAGCCACGTCTCGCGCTCCGGCGTCGACATGCGCCTCGAAGTCGAGGCGTCGCGCGAGACGCACCACGACCTCCAAGCACGCCCCTGGCCGCCGCCCGGCTACGGCACGCACTGAGCACACGGCTTCAGGCGGGGTTCTCGAGCAGGGTGCGCAGGTCCGCCGGCAGCGGAATCGGCCCTTTTTCGCGGGCCGCAAGGTCGATGCACGCGAGTTCCACCGTCGCGCTGGCGATGTGAGCTCCGTCGGACACGCGATGGAGTTCGGAGACGAACGCGACCGAGGCGGCACCGATGCGCCCGACCGTCGTGCGCACCAGGAGCTCGTCCTCGTAGAGGGCCGGTACACGATAGCGGACGTCGAGCTTGCGAACGGGCAGACCGATGCCTCGTCGCTCGAGCTCGGCATAGGAGCAGCCGCGATCCCGCATCAGGTTCGTGCGGCTCTCCTCCACGTAGAGGACGTAGTTGCCGTGGTGCACGACTCCCATTTGATCGGTCTCGCCATAGCGCACGCGCAGGCGAGTCTCGTGGATCGGGGCGGACATCGGCGCGATCATGGCACGGGGAGGGGCCATGGAACAGTCGGCGTGCCCCCGTGCTGGCCTTCCCTGCTCGGCCCTGATAGAAACCGTGCGGTCCGCGTCGCCCTCATGAGCTGGTCCCCATCCAACGTCCAGGAACCGCGCGGCGACCCCACGTTCGCGTCATGGCTCGGCTGGCTGGTCCCGGGCGCTGGTCACCTGTACGTCGGATCGCCGATCGTGGCCGTGGTCGCGTTCCTCTCGGTGTTCGGGCTGATGCTCCTCGGCATCAACCTGTCCGAGGGCATGGCCTTCCAGTTCCTCGACGCCGACCTGCGCAGCCCGTTCGCGGGCGCGCTCACGCCCGAAGTGGGGAACGTCGCCGGCCTCGTCTACTACATGAAGGTGCACGGCTTCGGCGGGCTCGTTCCGAGACGCTGGCCCGAGCACATCCACCTCGGTTCCTGGCTGATGGCGTCGAGCGGCATGCTGAACGTTGTGTTCGCCGTCCACGCCTCGGCGCTCGCCCGCATGCCGCGGGGCAGCGTCGCGCGCGGGCTGGCCCCGGCTGCGCACCTCCTCGCCGGCTGGCTCGTGCCGGGTCTAGGCCATGTGCTGCAAGGCCGTCGCGCTCGCGGAGTCATCGTGTTCGCGACGCTCGTCGGCCTGCTCCTCGTCGGCACCTGGCTCGCGCAGGGCTCGAACCTCGACCGCGAGCGCCACTTCTACTACTGGAGCGGCCAGTTCCTCGCGGGCGCTCCGGTCATGATCCTCGAGGCGTTGCACGGCCACGCCCTCGTGACGGGGGACATCGAGTACGCGGACGCCGGGCTCGTGTTCGGCTGCCTCGCCGGCCTGCTCAACATCCTCTGCCTCCTCGATCTGCAGGCGTTCGGCATGCGGCGTCTCCTGGAGGAGTCCGGACTCGAACGTGCGACCCGCGTCGAGGTCTCCGAGGTTGCGGCATGAACGATCTCGGGGTTCACATCGCACTGTTCCTCGCGGTCAGCGCGGCCATCGTCGTGTGCGGCGCGTTCTACTCGGAGCCCGACGACCGCAAGGCGCTCGCGCTCGTGCCGAGACGCCTGTTGTGGTTCGTCGGCGGTTGCCTGATCCTCGTGGCTGTCGTGCTCCTGATCGAGCACACCGTGGCCCGCGTCTCCTGAGCCCGGCGGTCCCTCAGCGGTTCGCGAGTCGATAGATCCCTCCCGGCGCGCGCACGACGCAATCGGCGACCTCCAGCTCCACCAGCGCGGCCAGGGCCGGCTGCAGCTCGAGTCCGGAGCGCGTGCAGATCTCGTCCGTGTTCAAGGATTCGCCCTGCAGCACTGCGAGGATGCGTTGGGCTTCGCTCGAGACCTCGACGGGGACACGCGGGTGTTCGCTCTCTCGCCCCGCGCGGTCGCCGAAGAGCTCACGGACGATTTCGTCGGGCGATTCGACGAGACCGGCGCCCTCGCGGATCAGGCGATGAGAACCGCGTGACATGGGATGGTCCACGCGTCCCGGCAAGGCCCACACCGAACGGCCCTGATCGGCGGCCCAGCGCGCCGTGATGAGCGAGCCCGAAGCGTGCGCGGCCTCGATGACGACGACACCCACGCAGAGTCCAGAGATGAGCCGGTTGCGAAGGGGGAAGTGGTGCGGTCGAGGTGACTGTCCCGGCTGGAATTCGGAGAGGAGCAGGCCCCGTGTTCCCATTTCCTCGGTCAGTGGACCGACGGGCCAGGGTCGATCCACCGCGCTTCCGAGAACCGCGATCGTCGCGCCACCGACGTCCAGCGCGGCCCGATGAGCCGCGTGGTCCACTCCACGCGCCAGGCCCGAGACCACGCAGGCCCCGCTTTCGGCCAGGGCGAGCGCGAACCGGCGCGCCTGGGCCTCCCCGTACGGCGTCGGCGAGCGCGAGCCGACGATCGCGATGCGCGGCCGACAACCGAGCCACTCGATCCGCCCGGCGAGCCAGATCCGCTCAGGACGGCCTTCGATCGAGTTCAACTCCTCGGGCCACGACTTCGAATCGGGCTCGAGACACAGCGGCGGCCGCGGGACGTCCACGTCCAATCGACGAACGGCTCGTCGATCGGTTGCGGTTCGTCCCGCTCATTTCTCGGGATCGCCGCGCCCGCGATCCCCGCGCTTCGTCGGTCGATCGAGTTCCCTGTTCTCGCCCCAGTAGACGTCCCACAGGTACTGCGCCGTCTTCGGCAGCGGCGCGGGCGTCGGGGCGATCACGAGCTTCGTGCGATTTGCGGTCCACCACTGGAGCCACGCCTCCGCCGACGTGCCCTGGTCCGCTCCCGTCAGCACCATCAAGGCGACGCGGAAATGTTCCATGTACGGTTCGGTCTTGCTCGGCCCGGCCGACTTCATCAGGTCGAAGAGACGCTCGACGGACGCCTTCGCGCGGATGCGTCCGAGGCCGAGGATACGGGCCTGGATCACCGGATTCTCGAGCGTGCTCCAGATGTCGTCCGTCAGCACGTCGATGGCGCTCGCGTCACCGTGCTGGCCGATCGCGCGCAGCAGCGCGGCGTACAGATCGTGATCCTTCTTGAGGCGCGACTCCTTCTTCGCGGCGTCGATCAGCGACTTCGTCGCCTCCGGATGGTTCATGAACCGCAGCGCCTCGATCGCCGCACGCTCGACGTCGGCCTCCTTGTCGCGCAGGCCCTTCGCAATGCGACCGACGACTTCGGGGTCGACGATCTGCGCCGCGGCCTGGATCGACTTCACGCGGTCCGAGCTCGAGCCTTCCTTGAAGACTCGGTCGAGTTCGACGACGGCAGCCTTCGCCTTGGCGGCCTCGGCGGCCGGAGTCTGGGCGGCAAAAAACGGCATCAGGGCGAGCAGGCACGCGAGCATCGGGAGTCCTTCCGCACAGTGTCCACGCTCACCCCCCGAAACGAAAGAGCCCGGCGCGCGAGCGAGCCGGGCTCTTCGAATCACGTCCGGGTACCTACTGCGGTTCGGGCGTCGCGCCGGTCGTGACCGGTTCCTTCGGCGCCGACTGGTCGAACGTCAGGCTCAGGCCGTCGGCGGCGACGTGCACCGCCAGCGGTTCCTTCTCGGCCACGCCGGTGCGGAGCAGGTGCTCGGCCAGCGGGTCCTCGATGAAGCGTTCGATCGCGCGACGCAGCGGACGCGCGCCGTAGTCCTCGCTGTAACCCTGCTTGATGAGGAAATCGACCGACGGCTGGTCGAGATCGAGCGTCACGCCCTTCTCGCTGAGGCGCTTGCGCACTTCGTTGAGCTGCAGGTGCACGATGCGCGACAAGTCCTCGTGCGTCAGCGGATTGAAGACGACCAACTCGTCGACGCGATTCAAGAACTCGGGGCGGAAGTAGCGCTCGACTTCGATCATGACGTCGGCGCGCATCCGCTTGCCGCGTTCGTCGTCCGACAGCTTCGTGGGCGCGGCCGCGCGGTCGAAGCCGACCTTCGAGCCTTGCTTCATCTGCTGGCTGCCCAAGTTGCTCGTCATGATCAGGATCACGTTGCGGAAGTCGACGTGGCGACCGAACGAGTCCGTCAAACGGCCTTCCTCCATGATCTGAAGGAGCATGTTGAACACGTCCGGGTGAGCCTTCTCGATTTCGTCGAGGAGCACCACCGAGTACGGACGGCGGCGCACCTTTTCGGTGAGCTGCCCGCCCTCCTCGTAGCCGACGTAGCCCGGAGGCGCGCCGACGAGACGGGAAGCGTTGTGCTTCTCCATGTACTCGCTCATGTCCATCGTGATGACGGCGTCTTCACTGCCGAACATGAACTTGGCGAGTTGCTTGCACAGGTACGTCTTGCCCACGCCCGAGGGGCCGAGGAACACGAACGAGCCCATCGGGCGGCGCGGGTCCTTCAGACCTGAGCGCGAACGACGCACGGCGCGAGCAATGGCCTTGATCGCGTCGTCCTGGTGGATGACCGACGAGCCGAGTTCGGCTTCCATCTGGAGCAGACGCTCGGCTTCGGCGCGCTCGAGACGCGTCAGGGGAATGCCCGTCATCTTCGAGACCGTCTCGGCGATGACTTCGGCCGTGACCTCGCCGACCTGCTCCTTCTCGTTCTGCTCGGAGCGCCACTTGTTCTGGGCCTCCTCGCGCTTCTTCTTGAGCTGGTAGGCCTGGTCACGGAGCTTGGCGGCCTTCTCGAAGTCCTGGCTGGAAACGGATTCGTCCTTGGCGCGCTCGAGACGTTCGATCTCGATCTGGAGATCGCGCAAATCCGGCGGAGCCACCATGGCCTTGATGCGCACGCGCGCGCCGGCTTCGTCGATGACGTCGATGGCCTTGTCGGGGAGGAAGCGGTTGTTGATGTAACGCGTCGACAACTCGACCGCCGTGGAGAGCGCTTCGTCCGTGTAGGTGATCCGGTGGTGCGCTTCGTACTTGTCGCGCAGACCCTTCAGGATCTCGATCGTTTCCGCGGGAGTCGGTGGTTCGACGTTGACCGCCTGGAAGCGGCGTTCGAGCGCGCCGTCCTTCTCGATGTGCTTCCTGTCTTCGT
>JBGATY010000180.1:0-7598 GCA_044228955.1 Planctomycetota bacterium
CGTGGACCGTCTCCTCGAGCGGCGTCGCCGGATCGACGCCGTGGATCTGGTACAGGTCGACGTGATCGAGGCCGAGCCGCCCGAGGCTCTGATCGATCGCGTCGAGGATGTGGCCGCGGATCGACAACGGAGGCGGACCGAGCACGAGGTGAACGGGATCGGGATCACCCTTCGAATCGCGCACGATTCGCCCGAAGTCGGGGATGAATGCGCCCTGGGATCCGGGTTCGGTCGCGACGAGCGGCGTGTCCTTCTGAACGCGCTTCGGCAGCATGAGCTCGAACGCTCCTTTCGCGTCCGTGTCCGTGCGCGCGTCCCCGAGCCGGACCTCCGCCGTTGTCGCCGGTTCGCCCTGCGCCCGCACGACGATTCCGCGGAGCATCCGCACGTCCAGGGAAGCACTCCTCTTCAGCACGAAGCGGATGTCCGATCGAGTCGTCTCCGGCATCTCGCGCGATGCGGGGACGTGATCCTTGTCCTGCGCCCAGAGGCGCGCTCCGAAAGCGCTGACGGCGTGGGGCATCGAGAATGCACCGCCGGCGTCGCTCGTCACGCTGGGAAGCGACAGGCGTTGCGTGGCGTCGAGCGGCTCGGGAAACTGGGCGTAGGACGCCTCGTCGAACTGGATCGACACCATCGCGCCGGCGATGCCGATTCCGTCTTCTCCGACGACGACGCCGGCGACCGGGACGACCGGAGCGACGACGATGAATGGTCTGTCCGTGCGGACCGGCAGTTGGATTCCTCTCACGGATTCGAATGCGGCCGACGACGCGACCAGCGCGCCGTCCCCGATCGGAACCTCGCACTCGAACGAACCATCGCCGCGCGAGCGCGCCAGGATCGTGCGGTCGACATCGGCCATGCGGACTTCCTGATTCGCGATGGGAGTCCCGTCCAATGCGAGAACGCGGCCGTGCACGAGCGTTCTGTCGGCAGGTTGCGTCGCAGTCGGCGCGGGTGGCGCGTCCGCGTTCGTCGCGCGCTCAGGCGCCACCGCCTCGCGCCCCGTCGGTGAACTCTCCAGCGAGTTCTCCGCGCCGACGCGAACGGGTTCGCGCGCAATCTTCGCGGGCTGCACGTCGATCGCGCGTGGCGTTCGCTCGTGACCCGAAAACCACACGCCCAACCCCACGAGCAACGCGAGCGGCACGAGCAGGATCCAGGCTTGTTTGCTGCGACTCGGCATCTTGGCTCACCAATTCACGACTGTGACTTCGTCGGGTACGAGGTGCAGCGCGCGCCGGGCGATCACGGTGTCGTACGGAAAGTAGTGCACGAATTCGACGGCGGCCTCGCTGACCGAGTAGACCTGAGCTGGATTGATGTCGGTCTGCACGCGGTTCGTTCCGCTCCGATTGCGTCCGCTCACGACATAGACGGGCAGCTCCCTCCCGTCCGCGTCGTGGGCAGCGATCCAGTGCTTCTCGCTCGCGCCAGGCAAGCCCTCGAACCTCACCGAGCAGTAGCGATCGGCCGTGATCCGGACGTCGTGCCAGGGAGAAAGGTCCTCCACGGCAATGCGCTTCGGGACGAGGTCCGTGTGCCGAATCGACAGCTCCGCAGCGTGACGCGGCACGTCGAGAATGCGGAAGTAGCCGTCCTTCCGCGTATTCACCTGCGTGCGTCCGTGGGACGAGGACCTGGTTCCGACGCGCGACGTCACGACCATGATGTCCACTGTGATGTCTGCGAGCGGAGTGCCGGCGTGATCGAACACGCGGCCGCTGATCTCCGGGACCATCGTGTCAGCGGGAAACCTCACGGCGACGTCCTCGGCTCCGGCGCGGATCGGATCCGTCTCGAGTCGGCCGAGGCGCTCCGCGTCGACGATCTGCAGGCGATACTCGCGCTCGAACAGTCCGCCGAGTTCGAACTCGCCGTCCGCCGACGTCGTGACCGGGCCATGTGTTCCGGCGACGAGGTCTTCTGCCGTCGTCGGAGGCGAAGTGCGGATGTTCGCGACCACGGGGTCGAGGAGCGCGACGGAACAGTTCGGGAGAGGCTGGCCGCCATCGTCGAACACGCGGCCGCGGATCGAGAGCGCCGGCGGTCCGAGCAAGAGGCGCTGCGACGGCGGCATACTGGGCGCGAGCCTCACGACGCGTCCGAAGTCGGGGACGATCGCGGCTTGCGAGCCGGGCTCCGTTGCGACGAGGGGGCACGGGTCCTGCAGCCATTCGGGAACGCGGACGACAAACCCGCCCCGGTCGTCGCAGACGCCGCGCTGATCGCCGAACTGAACGCTGGCGCCGGCGGCGGGCATCCCGTTCGCGCGGATCACGACCCCGGTCACGAGCCGCTCCTTCGAGTTTGGATCACGCTTGAGCACGAAGTGCTCGGGAGTCGAGGGATCGCGCGGCATCGGCACGCTCGCGGGCAGGAACTCGCTGCGCGAGGCCGTGATCCGCGCACCCTCGACGCAGATCGCCCGGCGGAGCTCGAACCGTCCCGACACGTTGGTGGTCGTGCTCCACGTCAACGCGCTCTCCGACGTCTCCAGCGGGAGCGGAAAGCCCGCCAGGATCGCCTCGGGGAACTCGACGAGCACGGTCACCTGCGCGAGGCCGGTGCCGGCCTCGTCGACGACGTCGCCGGCCACGTCGATGGACGGCGCAACGACGATGAATCCGTCACGGGGCGCCTGCGAACGCCAAGCCTGCGTGCGCAGCGCGCCCAGGCCGGGTCCGCTCGCCGTCAGCACGAGGTCGTGCTCGCGTGCGGCGAACTCGAAGCGCCCGTCCTTCCCCGATCGCGCGAGCTCTGGCGCAGCCTCGGGAGCGGCGCACTCGACCGTGATCCGCGCGTCCGCCACTGGCGCGCCGAGGAGATCGAGCACCCGGCCGCTCACCCGGGGGAACGGCTCGTGGAGCGGCGGCAGTTCGGACACGATCTCGTCGACTTCGCTCGCGGGAACAGCGGACGAGGCCTCGCGCCGGGAGTGTTGCGCTTCGACGACAGCCAGGCTCGAACTCGCGTCCGGTGCCGCGTCGACGGGCGTCGGCGCGAGCGACTCTTCGCGGTCCGTCTCCTCTCGTTGCGCGAAGCGGACACCGATCGCCGTGAACAGGACGACGAGTGCGAAAAGGAGGAGGATCGATCGCCGGCTGCTCGAGCGCATCCACATGCACTCAATCCTCCGCCACCGCGACCGCCGCCGCAATTCCGGCGTCGTGCGTGATCGTGACGTGGATCGTGCGGATGCCCTTCTTGCGGGCGATTTCAGCCGTCCGGCCGTGGAGGACGCACTTCGGCGCGGAACCAGGTGCGCGCACGACTTCGATGTCGACCCAGCGCACGCCGCGCGCCCAGCCGGTGCCGAGGACCTTCATCACGGCTTCCTTCACGGCGAAGCGGCCGCAGTAGCTCGACAGGCGGTCCTTCTTCCGGTCGCAGTACGCGCGCTCGGCCTGCGTGAACAGGCGCTCGAGCAGGCGCTGTCCGCGGCGGTCGAACGCGGCTTCGAAGCGCTCGATCTGGGCCAGGTCGAGACCGAGTCCTACGATCGCCACGCGCTCACGCCTTCTGAAGCGCGTTCTCGAGCGCAGCTTCGAGCGTCGGATGCTTGAACTCGAAGCCGGACGCGAGCGTGCGTTCCGGGACGACGCGTTGACTCGCCGTGATCGCGTTCGCGACCTCGCCGAGCGCGAGCTTCAGCGCGAATTTCGGCGCGGGGAGGATCGCCGGGCGCGACAGCACGCGGCCCAACGTGGACGAGAACTCGCCTTGACGGACGATGCCGGGCGCGACGAGGTTGTACGAGCCGTGCACTCTCCCGTCGTCGATCGCGAAGAGGATGAACCGGGCGAGATCCTGCACGTGCACCCACGGGAACCACGCCTTCCTCGGGCCCAGGGGTCCGCCGAGACCGAGCTTGAAGATCGGCAGGGCTTTCGAGAGCACGCCGCCATACCGGCCGAGCACGATGCCGATCCGGGGATGCACGACGCGCACGCCGAGCGCCTCGGCGGGGTCAGCAGACGCTTCCCACCGCACGCACAGATCGCCGAGGAAATCCCGCGCCGGGGCCGAACTCTCGGTCAACGTCTCCTCGCCGCGATCGCCATACCATCCGACCGCCGAGGCGCTGACGAGCACGCGCGGCTTCTTCTGGCTCTTCTCGATCGCCTTCACCAGGTCCTGCGTGGAATCGATGCGGCTCGACGCGAGCAGCCGTTTCTGCTCGGGCGTCCAGCGCTTGCCGACGATGGGTTCGCCCATGAGATGGACGACCGCATCGAAGCGCGAAACGTCCGGCAGCCAGCGCTCGAACGTGACCCCCGCGCGAGCCGTGCGCGCGCGTTCGGGGTTGCGCGTGACGATCACGACGCGGTCGTTTCGCGCGCAGAAGAGGCTCGTGAGGATGTTGCCGACGAACCCGGTGCCGCCGGTGACGAGCACGTACATGGTCCTACTCCGCCCGTTCGAGTTCGAAAAGCGCGTCGCCCGACTTCACGTCGGCGCCGTCGCCCGCTATCCAGCGCGCGACGCGAGCGCGCTTCGGCATGGTCCCGCTGGCCCTGTAGAGCACGTGACTGAAGGTCTTCATGACTTCGATCATGCCGATCGGTTGGCCGTCGGCAACGACGGCCCCGAGCGCGACGAAGGGCGGCTCGGAGGGCGCGGGGCGATGGTAGAAGCGTCCGCTCTGCGGGGCGCGCATCACGAGCTCGTTCGTGCTCGCTCGAGCGCCTGCGCCCGGCTTCGCCGCCGATGTGGCGATGCCGCCGATCGGTGCGAGGCGGTAGAGCACGTCGCGATACCCGACGGGCTTGCGCACGAGATCCGGCGGATCGTTGGCGACCACGCCGACGGCGCCTTCGGGCACCACGAGTTCGTAGTGACGCCCCAGCGCCGTGATCACGCCGGCGGTCTCGCCGACGCTCACGATGGAGCCGCGTGACAGAGCGCGCGTGAAGAGGCCGACCTCCGGGGCCGCGAGGCACACGACCTCGCCCTCGTTCACGACGAGCATCTCGAGCTTCGTGTGGCTCATCCGCGCGGCTCCGACAAGGCAGCCAGGTCGTGCAGCGACCAGATGCGCGGATTCTTGAGAGTGCGACAGCCGCTCGCCTGGTACGCGCACTGCGCCAACGTCTCGAGCCAACCCCGCAGCTCGCCGAGCGACACGATCTCGTCCGTGTCCATCTGGGACGCGCTCTTGTACGGATCCATGTCGCCCTCGATGCGCGCTTCGGTGTCGCGCATACCCTTCTCGATCTCCTGACGCTCCTTCGGATCCTGCGTGGCGATCTGGAAATCGTCGTCGAGCTTCGTGTTGAACGCGGCGATCGCCAGCGTGCGGCCTTCCATGACGGATTGCCGTGCGATCGGCGTCGAGAGCTGCACGACGGGCTCGTAGGGGAGTCCCGCCATCGCGTAGTAGCCGGCACCTGACGCCTTGCGCAGGAGCACCGTGAACATCGGCACCGTGTTCGTGCTGTTCGCGTAGATCAAGCTCGAGCCGTAGCCGAGCAGGCCGAGCCGCTCGGCCTCGACACCGATGTCGAAGCCCGAGATGTCCTGCAGCCACACGATCGGAATGCCGTCGGCGTCGCAGGCGCGACTGAAGGCCGCGACCTTGGCGATGCCCTCGCGGTACAGGATGCCGGCCGGTTTCTTGCTGCCGTGGTGTTCGGGATCGTCGATGACGCCCTGGCGGTTCGCGACGAAACCCATGTACAGACCGTCGACGCGTCCGATGCCGACCAGCATCTCGCGTCCGCGGTCGGCGAAGATCTCCCAGAACAGACTGCGGTCGACGAGGCGCGCGATGACTTCCTCGACGGCATACGTCATGCGGTAGTCACTGGGGAAAAGGCCCTCGATTTCGTGCGCGGGGTGATGCGGCGCCGCGGCCTCTGCTCCGTGGCGGTGGTAGTCCGCGCCCGAGCTGGGCAAGCGCGCGACTTCCGCGCGTATCATCGCGAGCGCCGTCTTGTCGTCGGGCACGCGCACGTCGGCGCAGCCGGATTGATGCACGTGCACTTCGGGTCCGCCGATGTCCAAGCTCGAGAGGTGCATGCTCTTCGCGCCCTTGATGAGCGCGGCGCCGGCGATGACCATGTACGCCGACTCGGTCATGTACACGCGGTCGGAGATGATCGGCATGTAGCCGCCACCGGCGATGCAATCACCGAAGACACCGGCGATCTGCGGCACGCCGGCGCGGGACAGCTCGGCATTCTTCTTGAAGATGTGTCCCGCGCCCGTGAGGCCGGGGAACGACGCCGATTGCTCGGGCAGGTACAAGCCGCTGCAATCGACCAGGTACACGACCGGCAAGCGCAGGCGCAGCGCCATTTCCTGCGCGCGCTCGATCTTCTCCGGCGTCTTCGGCCACCACGAGCCGGACGCGACGGTGTTGTCGTTCGCGATGACGATCGTCCAGCGGTTTTCGACCCGCACGAAGGCCGTGACCACACCCGCTGCCGGCGATTCGAGCTTGCCGAACATCCGCCCGTGGTTCACGAACGTGCCGACTTCGCGCACGGGGGAGCCCGGATCCTTCAGCGCTTCGACGCGTTCGCGCGCGGAGAGCTTGCCCTTCTGATGGACGCGCTCGAGGTAGCTCTGGCCCCAGCCGAGCGCGATTTTGGCGCGTTTCGCAGCCAAATCCGCGTCCTTCTGCTGCATCGCCGCGCGGTTCTTCGCGAACGTCGCGGCGTCGAGGAACGCATCGCGCGGACTGCCGATCGGGGAGAGCGGGACCTTGGCCATCGTCTACACGCGCACTTTCGTCTGCGTCTTCCAACCCGGGATCGAGCGCGTGTCGTACTCGCCGCGCGCGAACTCGGCGCTCTCGAGCACCGCGAGATGCAGCGGAATCGTCGTCGCGACGCCCTCCACCTTGGCCGCGCGCAGCGTGCGCAGCATCGTCTCGATGGCGGCTCCTCGCGAATCGGCGTGCACGATCACCTTCGCGAGCAGGGAATCGTAGTACGGCGGCACCTCGTAGCCCGCGGACATGTGCGTGTCGACCCGGACCTGCCCTGGACCGCGGTCGAGCGGCACGTCCATGCGCGAGACGATCCCCGGACTCGGCTTGAAGTCCGCCGCAGGGTCCTCGGCGTTGATGCGGCACTCGATCGAGTGGCCGCGCACGCGCACGTCCATCTGCGACAGGCGCAGCGGACGATTGGCGGCGATCGCGAGCTGCTCCTTGACGATGTCGAGCCCGGTCGTCATCTCGGTGACGGGATGCTCGACCTGCAGGCGCGTGTTCATCTCCATGAAGAAGATGCGGCCGTCGGCGCCGCGCAGGAACTCGATCGTCCCCGCGCCCGCATAGCCGATCGAGGCCGCGGCGCGGGCCGCGCGGGCGCCCAGTTCCTCGCGCTGATCCTGAGAGAGAGCCGGGCTCGGGCTCTCCTCGATCAACTTCTGGTGATTGCGCTGCACCGAGCACTCGCGCTCGTACAGGTGCACCGCGCGCCCGAAGCGATCGCCCAGGATCTGAACCTCGATGTGCCGTCCGCCGGTCAAGTAGGACTCGCAGTACAGGGCGCCGTTGCCGAAGGCCGCGATCGCTTCCGCGTTCGCCGACGAGTAGCCGGTCCGCAACGTCGCGTCGTCCGTGCACAGGCGCATGCCGCGAC
>JBGATY010000181.1:0-7590 GCA_044228955.1 Planctomycetota bacterium
CTCGCGATCGGCCCCTTCTTCGTGCCGCACCCTGAGCGTGCGACCACCAAGATCGGCTCGACGGCGAAGAAGTCCGAGCCGGCTGGCGCGAAGGCACACTGACCGACGCGAACAGCAAGGTGCGCTCCCAAGGCTTGCGCTCCCAATCAGAACGGCGACCCTCGAGGTCGCCGTTTCTGCATCACGGGGTGAACTGGACCGACAACCCGTTGGAGGGTTTGTTCGTGATCCCGCACGGCGAGAACACGTTGTGATGCCAGCACTGGAGGTTCCAAGACTGCCCGGCGTTGATCGCACCGAGGCCGCCGAGCGTCTGGGAATAGGCGACGATTCCAGCTGGACGCACGATCACGCCGCTCGCGTCGGCGAACTGCACGCCGAGTCGATGGAGGCCCACCGGGCCCCACCGAACGCGACGAGTTGACCGCTCCCGAGTGTCCGCGGGAAACGCAGGGCACGCGCTCGGGCACGGCCTCCAACGCGCACTGACGCGCAGGACCATCGCATTCCTCACGACGGCAACGTCGTGCGCAGGATCCTCGACCATCCCGGGATCGACAGGCTTTCGTGGCGCGAAACGGCCCGCGGGAAGGCCACTCGCGGACAGCGGAGGCACCCCGGGCAGATGGGAGAAGAGGACGGGCGAGGAGCCCGCGGGGCTACCAGCGCGGCAGGATGCTTCCCATGGACGTGCGCTTGCATGTCCCACGCCCTGTGCGGGCGAGGCTGGCATCGATGGGGAACGCAGGGGCGATCAGGGTGGGTTCATCCGGATCACTGGATCAGCTCCTGCATGATCGTCGGGGCGTAGGCCAGCGTGTACTCGCATTGCCGCCACCTGCTCGCCGAGGATTCCCTCCGCAACGCCTGTTCGTTTCGCCGAGAGTATGGCTGACTCCCTGCAGCCAGCGTGCGACATCGCCTGCTGCGACGTGCGCAGGCGGCACGCCTGTGATTTCTCGGCCAGCTCATTCGATCCTCCCGACAACCCATGCCCTCCTGCCCCAGCCTCGCCGTGTTCGGTCGTCTCGTCCGCCTCTGCCTTCCACTGGCCAGCCTGATCCTCGCCCACGCATTCGCGCTGGCCGGCGATGGCGCGTCGCCGTCTGCCTCGCGCGGCGAGGCTCCGAACGTGCCGTACTTCCGCGACCTCGCGTGGACTGGCGGAGCCTTCGTCGGCGTCGAGACCAACGCCATCCAGACCAGCACGGATGGCGGGACGTGGACCGTCGTGCAGTCATCGCCTGAGCACGCAGTCCATCTCGTCGCCGTGGGCAACGGTCGCGTCGTCGTGGCCGGGGATGGCGTGGTCTTCACGGCGGGCGGCGCCGGGGCGGCGTTGAAGTTCGCCGAGCGGTCGGTGCCCGATGCGAAATTCGTGAAGCTCGCCTTTGGTGGCGGGACGTTCGTCGCGCTCGATGCCGCGGGGCGTGCCCATGTGAGCGATGGCGCGTCGGCGTGGAAGGTCGCGCCGATCGCGGCCAACATCGAGTGGAAGGGCGTGGCCTTCGGCGACGGCGTATGGATCGCCGTCGGCAACGACAACCGGACTGGGGCCGTACTCTTCACGAGCAAGGATCCCGCCGGCGCGTGGACGCGTGGCACGATCCCTTCAGATACCGGTCCGTATGGCATCGCCTACGGCAAGGGCCAGTTTCTCGTAGTCGGGCATGCGGGCCGCGTGCTGACCTCGCACGATGGCAGGGAGTGGGCGAATTCCACCTCGGAGAAGCTCGCGGGCAGCAATGACATCACCGCGATCTTCGCGACGGATGACGGCTTCTTCGTTCTGGGCGAGCATCTGTTCGTGCGTGATGAGGCCGGCGAATGGTCGGAGCTGCTGCAAGTGGACTCGACCTATGTCCAAACGCCCACCGTGCGCGACGGGGAGCTCTACGTCGTGTATCAGGACGAGAACGAGGCGCGCACGATCGTGCCGGTCGCCGAAGTTGAGAGCCGGGCCGCCGCGGTTCGGGGCGCCTGGGCAGAGGTCGACATGGGCGCGGGTGACCCGCACTTTGATGTCACCATCGACAGTCCGCAGCGAATCACCGCGTGCGACGGCGCCACCATCAACCGCTTCGGCGTGAGTCTCGACACGCTCTACGCCGCCACGAGCAAGGGCCTGTTCAAGTCGAAGGATGGCCGGACGTGGGAGCGTTTCGGAGGCATCACCACTCCTGTCGACTTTGTCGATGCCTCGGCCGAGGAGATCGTGATCGCGAGACGAGAGGGACTCAGCATCGGGCGCGCGGCGGACGGCACGTTCGCACCCGTGGCCCTCGGCCGCTTCCACGTGCGCGATCTGCGGAACTTCGGTGACGAGTTCGTCGCGATCGGCGACGAGACCAAGCTCGTGCTCGGCAAGGGCAGGAATTGGCGCGAGATCCGGCTCGAGGGCGTCACGAGGATCGTGGGTCTCGATGTGAGCCGCACGAGCGTTCCGCAAGTGCTCGCGGAGACCACGACGGGAGTGCGCGTCTTCTCCATCGAGGATGAATCCTACTCGTCGGAGCCGACTCCACTGCGCACGGGGAAGAACCTCTCGGTCGCCGACGGACTCGCCTTACTCGACACGCCCAGCGGCATCACGTTCGGTCCGCTCGAGGCGAACGGGCGCCTGCGCCACGTCGAGGTGGCGGGCCGGGCGACGGCGATCGCACCGGCATTGTCCTACGGCCAGTGGATCGTAACCTCGCGCGGCCTCATCGCCGGCACGTTTAGGGACGATCTCTGGCAACTGCATGTCGCCGAAGGCGCCGTGCTGTCCGCCGTCATCGACGCAGGTTCGTCCGTGATCGCGGGCGGGCAGGATGGCGTGATCGTTCTCGTGCCGCAACCCAGCAGCGAGGTGATCGAGGCCGCCGTGCTGGCAGCGAGTTCGGTCACGGACCTATCGTGGAACGAGAAACCAGTCGTTGCCTTGGGCGAAGTGCACGAGCCGGCTCCGGCTGTCGTGGCGACCACGCCACCTGTGCCTGTCGTCGCTCCGGCAGTTGCGACAGCGGGCCCGACGCCGGCCGCGGGTCCGTCGGCCGCCGAGAAATTCGCCCGCGCCGTGGCGGAATGGGACGCCGGCATGACGGCGGCAAAGACGGCCGACGAGCGCCAGCAACTCTGCAACACGTTGATCCGCGAGTGGGAATACGCGCATCCGAACTACACGCGCGACGAGGCCCTCGCGTGGGTCAACGAAGTCTATGCGCGCGTGCTCGGCTACGAGACCAACGACCACGTCATATCCAAGTTCATCCTGGGTCCGTCCATGATTTCCGACGCATTCAGCAAGGACTTCGTCGCCTCGATGGATCCGGCGCAGCGTGCCCTCATCGGTCAGATCGCCGCCGACGTCGTCGCTGACAACGAGGCGAGGTGGAAACCGAACGATCCCGGGCATCCTGCGCGCGTCCAGCCCCGGACCACGCCGGTGCAGCCGCAGAAAAAACCGGCGGGCATGGACATCGCCGCCCTGCGTGTGCGCGCATCCGGGGGAGACAAGTTGGCCGCCTACGATCTCAGCGTTTCTTATCGCGAAGGGTGCGGCGTGCCGCTCGACACGGTCGCGGCCGACTATTGGGCCCGCCGCGCGCAGGCCGCGGGTTTTGTTTTCTACACGGGCGCGACCAATACGCCCGAAACGATGTTCGTCGCGATGCGCACGCTCGCCGAACAAGGCTCGGTGACCATGCAGTACGCGGTCGCCCGCATGTGCCGAGACGGTACGGGCACGGCGAGCGACTCCACGCAGGCAGCGCGCTGGTTCGAGCGCGCGACGGCCGGGGGCCACTGGCTCGCCCCCGCCGAGCTCGCGATGCTGCATCTCCATGGCCAGGGTGTGCCGTACGGTCCCGCGACCGCGTTGCGCATCGTCGAGCAGGCTGCGGCTTCGGGATCGGTTCCCGCGATCAGCGTGCTCGGGTGGTTCTACGAAGCGGGAGCCGGCGTCCCGCGTGATCTCGCCAAGGCGCTTGGCTACTATCGAAAAGCCGCCGAGTTGGGAGCTGACTACGATCGCCTCCGCGTCGCCGAGTATTTGCTCGCCGGGCACGGCGCGGCCAAGGACGAGGCGGCTGCGCGCGTGCTCCTGCACCAAGGCGCGGACGCGGGAGACGAGGAGTCGAAGAAGGTCCTCGCAGCGCTCGACGCCGGCACCTACCGCCCGACTGCGCTGGAGCGTTTCAAGCCACCTACACCGGGCCGGCCGATCTTCGATGTGGCGGCGCGCCGTGCCCGGGCCGAGGCCGGAGATGCCGCCGCGTGCTACGACATGGGCTACGCCGTCAACGGTGGCTTCGGGGTGATCGCGGATGGAGGCGAGTCGGCCAAGTGGTTCGCGCAAGCGAAGACGCACGGTTGGAAGATGCCGGAAGTGGGCAACACTCCAGAGACGGTTCTGGCGATGTGGAAGGCGGTCGCCGACCAGGGTTCACTCGTCGGTGCGTTTCAATACGCCATGTCGATCCACGACGGCAGCGGCACGCCCGCTAACGTGGAGCTCGGTACGGAATTGTTGATGAAGGCGGCGGACGCCGGGCACTTCGGTGCTCAGGCCGAGGTGGGTGCGATCTACGAGTACGGCCGCGGCACGGTCGCGAAAGACATCGCCAAGGCCTTCACCTGGTACAAACGCGCCGCCGATGGAGGCAATGCCTTCGCGCAGATGAAGGCCGGCTATTCCTACGACACGGGCTACGGCGTGCCCGAGGACAACGCCGCGGCCGTGCGCTACTTCGGGCTCGGCGCCGAAGGCGGCAACACGGTCGCGATGGCCAACCTCGCGGTCATGATCACAACGGGCACCGGCGTGGCTGCCGATCCGAAGGCCGCCGCCGGTTGGTATCTGCAACTTGCCGGCCTCGAGAATGAGCCGACCGAACCAGAAGCCGCCTACGCGACGATCAGGGCCGAAGTCGCGGACGGCAATGTCCGGGCTCTCGCTCCACTGGCGATCATGACCCGACGCGGCTTCGGCATGGCCAAGGACGCCAACGAAGCCTGGGCGCTCGCCCGCGCCGCCGAGGAATTCGACGTATCCGTCTATCCATTCAGCTGGTTCGAGAGTGACGCGGCACTCGTGAAACCAGCGGCGCTCCGACGCAGCGCCCGCTGGATCGCCGAGTTCATGGACAGGGCGATGGTTTCGATGGCCAAGACCGAAGGCGAGCGAACGAAGGCCCTCGCCGACCTGAAGGCGCTGCGCGAGAAGACCTGCGCCACTGCGCAGGGCACGCGCACCTCGGAAGTTGGACAGGCCTTGAGCGCGCTCGAAGCCGGCACCGCCACGGATGCAGAGATCACCGCCGTGTCCAAGTCGATCGAGCCGCTGCGCATCTACGATCTCGAAAAACTCTGGCAGAAGGCGAAGACCGAGAAATCGCCCGCGGGCCAGCCGTGGACGCTGCGCCTCGCCGGCCTCGCGGAAAGACCCGCCGATGCGGCGGCTCGGGAGAAAGCGTTTGTCACGGCCGCGCTCTACACGCCCGACGACGACGATGCCGAAGGCCAGGCGCGCGTCGTCGCGTTGCGTGCGATCCAGGTGGCGCGGCTCTTCTACGGCGTCGGCACCAAGACCGACCTCGAGGGTGCGCTCGCCTGGGCCACGCTCAACGAAGAGGCGACCGACTCGTACTATCCGATCCTGTTTCTCGCGAGCTTTCTCGGCCCCGCGGAACTCGCCCGCGCCGATGCGCGCACGTTCGGACTGCAGGCGCAAGTCCAGCGCCAGCTCGCGGACATCATCAAGCTCGGCAACGACGGCGAGGCGTGGATGGAGGCAACGCGTTCCTACCGCACGATTCTCCAGCGCGCGGCGGACATGGGCGATCTCGTCGCCGCCGTCGAAGTCGCGGAGCGTCGCGAGGACGGCGAGTACGACTTCGACAAGGATCCCGCACAGGCCTACGTCGCGCGTCTCCAGGCCGCGCGCCTCGGCGACGTCGAGAGCATGTTCCGCGCGGGCTATGCGCTAATGAACGGCGTGGGCACCGAGGCCAAGGTCGTCGAGGGCAAGGCCTGGGTCGAGAAAGCGGCCGCCGCCGGCCACAAGAACGCCGTGGCCGTGCTCGGCGAACTGGCCGCCGCCGACGCCCGAGCCGCGAAGCGCACGCCGCCCGACAAGCAGGTCGGCCCGGTCGACGACGCCGTCTTCAAGGCGCTCACCACACTCCAGAACGACACGGCCACGGTGGCGCTGGGCCAGCCGGCGATCGTCGCGCTGCTGAAAGCCACTTGGTCGGATGCCGATTACAGCACGGTCGAGGAAGATCTGGCGCGCGAACTCATCGATGCGACCGCGCGTCCGCTCGCCGTCACGGGCCCGGCCGGTGTCACGCTCACCTTCACCAAGACGGTCGACGCGAGCGTGGCCGCTATCTTTCCCCAGTACCTGCAGGGCGAGTTCAACGTGTTGAACGGCGAGTACTACAAGCAGGTCTGGTCGTCGACCGGCATCGCCGGCGTCTACCTGGGCGGATGCCATGTGAGCGACAACGGCCGCGCGCTCATGAACCGTATCCTCGCCGAGCAGCTTTTCGAGGGCGTGAAGTTCAACGCCAGTCAGGGCGGCACGAGCTTCGAGACCCTGTTCAGCGTGCTGAAAGCCTCGCACGACGCCGCCGACCCTGCGCTACAGGCGGAGTTTCGCAAGGAGATCAAGTCGGCCATCGGAGCGATCGAAGCAGGCGGCCACATCGTGCCCGCGGCCTGGAAGGAGCTCCCCTGGCTGAAGTGACGACCGCGACGTGGGCCTCGAGCCCGCTGTCGCCATGACCCTGGACACGGTGATCGCATTTCAGGCCCGCACGATTGCCTTCGGTGAACCGGGTGTCTACCGGCTCGATTCCGAGGCGCTGGGCGTTGGAAATCCAAGCGCATGACCTCGGGGCCAGCCTCGCACCGCCGGGCGGTTTGAGGACAGACCTCACCCGGCCCGAACGGTCCCCTCGCCGACTTGGCGGATCGGCGGCCTGCGAGGCGGTGTTCTCGCAGCCCAAGGCAAGCGTCGTCGCATGGACGTCCTCGTCGAGATAGGCAACCGAGATGCTTCGTGCTCGAGGTCGACCGGGTCCAGTGCACGCTGCAGCTGACGGAATTCACTCTGCATCCGCTACCTGCGGGCCTATGACGCCAAGCTCTGTTCCGCCGTCCGGCGCATCGTCGTGCGTGCGTTGCTCGACGAGATCCGCGAACGGGCCGCGAGCGCCGGTGTGCCCAACGGCCGCTCAGGAGCGGTCGTCGTCGCGCAGCGGTTCGGCGGCGCGCTCGATCTCAACCTGCATTTCCACGTGCTGGTCCTCGACGGCGTCGACACGAGCGCCAGCCCGCTCGCACGGCCGGCGAGGCAGCGGCCGAAGACTGCGGCATCGAGTCTTCCTCCTTCGAGGTGCTATCCGTCGCGTTCCACTTCATGGTCCGGGCGGTCGTCGGAGTGAGACTGCTTCATAGCGGGCTTCCTTGTGGTTCGAAGGATGGTGAACATCCCCTTCCTACCACTGAGGTGCTTCGCGACCTCGCCCGTCGTCATGCGCTTGGAAGTCCTACCCCGGGAAACGAGTGGGGCGCGCCCCCCCCCGGGGGTGGGCGCCCCCAGGT
>JBGATY010000182.1:0-1468 GCA_044228955.1 Planctomycetota bacterium
CGAGGTAGCGCACCTCGACGATGCCGTCCGGGCGCAGCGTGTGCCGCAGGACCTCGTGCCGGCCCGGCACGATCCAGTGCTCGTCCAACTCGTCACAGATCTCGCGCACGACCGGCTTGACCATCTTGAAGTCGATGACGAGCCCAAAGCGCGTCAGCGCGGCGTCGATCTCGACGAAGACCCGGTAGTTGTGGCCGTGAAGCCGCTCCGCCGATCCGTCCGGGAAGATCAGGAAGTGTGCGGCGGAGAACTTGAAGTACTCCTTGTCGAGTTCGATCGACCAGCGTTCCATGGGTGCTCGCTCCTCGCGCGGGCCGCAGAGGATAGCGAGCGCGCCGGCCGTTGTCCGATCTCCGGGCGTATCAGGGCGTGGCCGGGATGGATGGCGAGCGCGCCTTCACCATCGGGGTTCGACCCACGGGATCGCCGGTGAATTGCACGCCCCAGGCGTCCTTCAGATACGTGTTCTTGTCCGGGAGATAGGCGCGCAACACGAGCCGATCCAGCGCGGTCGAGTAGTTCGAGGGCAGGGGCGCGGTCCTCTGGTAGGTCGCGTTGTAGAGGGTGATCGCCTGGTTGATGGTGGCGAGCTTCTCGAGCGTCTTCTGGCGCCGGACGGCCGTGAAGTCCACCACGATGGCGATGTCGTTCGTGTCGCCGAAGGTCCCGTCGTCTCCGGCGCTCGTGATGGTCAGGACGCTCGTGCGCACGACTTGGTAGTCACGCGACCAGCCATCGACCTCGTAGCCCGTCTTGGTGCTGGAAGCGGCGATCGCCCCGGCGACGTACGGCCCGGCCCATCCGACGGAGTCCGCGCGGAGCGGGTCGCGGTCGAGGTCCCTGAGCGTGAGCGGGATGTTGTTCGTGTCGCGGCAGTACTCGATCGCGGCGTTGGCGAGGACGTTCAATTCGTCACGCGTCGCCTTGCGCGCCGCGGTCGCGATCGACTTCTGAACGACCGGGATCGCCACGCCGGCGAGGATCGAGAGTATGGCGACGACGACGATGATCTCGAGCAGCGTGAACCCGGCGCGGGATCCGTGTTTGCGAAGCGAGTGGATGTGCACGATCGACCTCACATTTTCTCGTACAGTTCGAAGATCGGCAGGAGCGCCGCGAGCAGGATGAACGCCACGATGCAGCCGGCCATGACGAGCAGAGTCGGTTCGAGCAGCGTGAGGAAGCGCTTGACGCTGCGCGGGATCTCGTCGTCGTAGTAGCGCACGAGCCGGGCCAGGCACGCATCGAGTTCGCCGCTCTTCTCCCCGACGCCGACCATCTGTCGCAGCAGCGGATCGATCTCGGGTTCCCTGTCCAGGCCTTCCGTGATCGTCGAGCCGCGTCGCACGGATTCAGCGGCGCGCTCGAAGGCGCGTTCGAGAATGCGCTGGCCGAGACCCGAATACTGCTTGCGGATGGCCATGCGCGTGGCGCGGCGGATGGCGGCGCGCGCCTTGCCGGTGACCAC
>JBGATY010000182.1:1478-7580 GCA_044228955.1 Planctomycetota bacterium
TCCCGGCGACACCCATCACGGTGAATACGTCGCATCCCGCGGCCTGCAGGATGCTGGCCGTGCTGGCGAAGCGTGACGTGGCGAGCTGCCTTTGCACCTTGCCGAGACGCGGGATCTTGAGCAGTGCGCCGTGGAATCGCGCCCGTCCCGAAGGCGTGCGTACCCAGGTCATCCACGCGCACACGGCGAAGATCGAGCCGACGGCGAGCACAAACACGTTGTCGCGCAGGAAGTCGGACAGTGCGAGCACGAAGCGCGTCTGCGCGGGCAGGTTCTCGCGACCGCCCGGAAACAGGGTCAGAATGCGCGGCAGCACGTAGTACAGCAGCAGCAGGATCAGGCCGAAGATCGCCGTCATCAGGATGCACGGGTAGATCAGCGCCTGCACGGCCGTCGCCCGCATGCCTTGCGACCACTCGAGGTACCTGGCCAGCCGTTCGAGCACGCTGTCGAGGGATCCGGCCGCCTCGCCAGCGACCACGGAAGCGCGGTACACGGGAGGGAACGCCCGCGGATGGCGGTTCATGACGTCCGACAGCGACTCGCCGGCCTGGAGACCGGCGACCATCTCGGACACGAGTTCGCGAGCTTCGGGACGTTCGAGTCGCGAACCGATGCTGCGCATCCCCTCGACGATCGGCACTCCGGCCCCGGAAACCGTCGCGAGTTGCGTCGTGAAGGAGAGCAGCGAGCCACGGTCGAGTCTGTGCAGGCGTTTCTTGCCCTCGCTCTTCACGACCTTGGCGGACGCGAGAGCCAGGCCGCGCGCCTCGAGGTCGCGATCCAGTTCGACCTCGGAACGAGCCCGGGCGTGCGCCTGGTGTCGCTCCCCGCTCGCCGTCACCGCGATGTACTCGAAGGTCTTCACTTCGTGCTCTTCGAGTGCGTGCCCTCGCGCTCTTCCGCGTCCAGGCGGTGACTGCGGTTGACGCGGTCGACCTCCGCGCGCGTGGTGATGCCGGCGCGCACCTTGGCCCGGCCGTCGTCCGTCATCGTCTGCATCCCGCTCTCGAGAGCGAGCCTGCGCAGGATCGACATGTCGGCCCTCGAGCGAATCGCCTCGGCGGAGGCATCGTCGGGCAGGAAGATCTCGGAGATCACGGTGCGGCCGGAGTACCCGCTGTTGCGGCAACGCTCGCAGCCGGTGCCGAACAGCGGTTGCCCGACGTCCCCGTCCAGCCAGTGCAGGTCGTGGTCGTCGAGCGTCGCGGGCCTGGCGCAGTGCTTGCACACGCGGCGCACGAGGCGCTGCGCGAGCACGCCGATCAGCGAGTCCTCGATCAGGTAGGCATCGATGCCGATGTCGACGAGACGCGGAATGGCGCCGAGCGCCGTGTTCGTGTGCAGCGTCGAGAACACGAGGTGCCCCGTCATCGACGCCTTGATCGCCATCTGCGCCGTCTCCGCGTCGCGGATTTCGCCGACGAGGATCACGTCGGGGTCCTGGCGCAACAGCGCGCGCAGGCCCTCTTGGAAGCCGAAACCGATCGCGGGATCGACCTGGCTCTGCCGCAGGAGGGGCAGCCGGTACTCGACCGGATCCTCGATCGTCGCCACGTTGCGCCCCATCGCGTCGACTTCGCCGAGCAGCGAATACAGGGTCGTCGTCTTGCCCGATCCGGTCGGACCCGTCACGAGGAACAGGCCGTGACTCCGCGTGGCGATCGTCTGCATCGCGCGCACCTGGGCGGTGGTGATGCCGAGAGCCCCGAGTTTGCCGCCCGTGCCGCTCTTGTCGAGGATGCGGATGACGACGTTCTCGCCGTCGGTCGTCGGCATGATGGACACGCGCAAGTCGACGTGCCGGTCGTCGAAGGCGAAGCGGATGCGACCATCCTGCGGCCGGCGGCGCTCGGAGATGTCGAGACCCGCGAGGATCTTGATGCGCGAGACCACGGCCGAGGTCGCCTGGCTGGGCAGGTTCTCACCCGGCTGCAGGATGCCGTCGATGCGGTAGCGCACGCGTGTCACGCGCTCGTCGGGCTCGATGTGGACGTCCGTCGCGCCGCGGTAGATGCCGTCGAGGAGCACGGCCTGCGTGATCTTCTCGACCGGCAGGTCGCGAGCCAGGCCGTCCTGCGCGATGTCGGCGAACACCTGCGCGGTTCGCGCAGTCTGGCCGCGCACGTGGGATCCGAGGAGCGCCAGCACGTCGCTTTCGGTGGTCAGCGCGATCTCGAGCGGGTACGGGAATCGCGCGCGGACCTGACTGACCTTCTCCGTGTCGTCCGGGTCCGCCATGAGGACGAGCAGCGAACCGTGCTGCATCCTCACGGGGAACGCCAGCGTCTCGCGCACGAAGGCCGGGTCGAGGGCGGACACGAGCAGCGGATCGGGGTCGACATCCGCGGCCGACATGAACGCGCAGCCGAGGTCCTCGGCGACGAGGCGCGTGATGCTCTCCTGCGCGACGAACGCGAGCGAGATCAGGATCTCGCCCAACGGACGGTGCGCGCGCTGCTGTTCCTTCAGCGCGACGTCGAGCTGTTCCTTGGTGACGAGCCCCTTCGAGAGGAGCCTGTCCCCGAGCCGGCCTTTGACGGTGATCGTCATTTCTTCGCTTCGCTCGTGGCACGTCGTTCCTCGGCCACGCCCTCCTCGAGCCCCATTTCACGGCGGCGGGAGTCGAGAACCTGTCGCCACGAGTCTGTCACCCCGTTCGAGGCGTCGAGAGCGATGATCCGGGGCGAGAGGAACACGAGCATTTCGCGCTTGTCCACCCGGTCCTCCTTGCTCTTGAACAGCGCGCCCAGGACGGGCAGGTCCATGAGCAGCGGAATGCCGCGGTCGGTCTTGCTCTTCTTGTCCTGCATGAGGCCGCCGACGACGAGCGTCTCGCCGTCGCGCACCTGGAACCGGGACGTCAACGTGCGGCGGTCCACCGCCGGCACGCCGTTCAGGAATTCGGCGACCTCGGACAGGTCCTGGGTCACCGTGAACTCGATCACGCCCCTGGCGCGGATCGACGGTGTGACCTGCAGCTTGACGCCGACGGACTTGAACGCGACTTCCTGGGTCGAACTCGAGCCCACGCCTCCGCTCGTGCCGCTCGTCACGTTGGTCGTGCTCTGTATGTAGGGCACCTCGCGCGTGATGTCGATCGAGGCTTGCGTGTTGTTGACCGCGACGACGCGCGGCGAGCTCAAGAGCTCCACGCCGACGTACTTCCCGAGAGCCTGAAGGGTCGAGTCCACGACCCCGTTCGCCGACTGGAAGTGCAGCGAGAAATCGTCGCTCGGGGTCGAGAATTGCTGGAGGATCGTGAGGGAGTCGTCGCCCACGTCGAGACCGTTGAAATTGTGCTGGATGCCGAGTTCGAACTGCTCGCCCAGTGTCACTTCGACGATGCGCATCTCGATCAGCACCTGGGCCTTGATGCGGTCCGCCGCATCGAGGTACTGGGCCACCAGGTCGACGTCGCCGCGCTTGCCGCGCACGATCACGAAGTTCTGTTCGGCGTCGACGACGATCTGGGCGCTGGCTGGAACCAGCTTCTTCAGATTGGCTTCGACTTCGACGGCACGCGCCGACTTCAGCTTGAACCGGCGTTCTTCCGGCTGATTCTCGTCGTCGGGCGTGACCCAGAAAATGCCAGGCGGCTCCTCCACCAGCCTGAGGCTGTTGCGCGTGAGCAGCGTCTGCAGCGCGGCGTCGAGGGTGATGTTCGTGAAGGTCACGTCGACCTTCTGATCGAGTTCGGCGTCGAGGTACACGTTGACGCGCGCTTCCTCGCAGATCGCGTGGATCGCCTCGGCCAGCGATTTTCCGCGCAACTCGAGTCGCACCGGCTCGCTGGCCGGCAGATGCGCTTCCTTGCGCTCGTTCTTCGGGGCGAATTCGGGCTCGTCCGCGGGCAGTTCTTTGGCCGGCAGGGCGAGCGTCGGCCGCAGCGCGTCGCGGCGCTCGCGCGGCTCCTCCTGCAACGACTTCACCGTCGGCTCGAAAGCCTGGCACGCGGCGAGGGCACCTGCCGCGACGCCGATCAGGGCTCGAGCGAGTCGTCGATTGGAGTTCGTCATGATCAAGAGCCGTCCTTCGATTCGGTCTTCGTGCCCGTCGCTGGTTTCGTCGTGTCCGTGTTCGGTCCGCCTGCGGGAGCGGTGGTGTTCGTCCCCGCCTCCTTCAGGAGCGGCAGCAGCTTCTCGAGTTCGCTCGACACCGACTGCGCGCCCCCGGTCGGCGCCGCTCCGCCCAGAGCGCCGGTGCCGTCGTGCTGGTCCTTCACCGAGTTCGAGGTCTGCCCGAGCGGAGGACGAGCCTGGAACGGGGTCAAGTCCACGCGCGTGGTGCGTCCGCCTCGAGAAAGCGTCACGAAGCGTGCTTCGATCGCGGTCACGACGAGGCCCTCGACCGGTTCGTCGCCGACGGTGACGATGAGAGGTCCGAGATACGCCCGCCGTTGAGTCGCGCCGATCAAAGTGCCCTGCAACGGGTGCGTCGCGAGGAAGTCGTCGATGGGGTCGCGCGTCGGCGCGAGTTCGACCACGAGGGGCGCGAGCTGCGGCTGCGCGGGCAAGGGATCGATCGCGATGCTCGGCGCCTGCGCCACGGGAGTCGTCGGAATCGGCGGGGTCTCGAAGGCCGAGGCTAGCTTCTCGAGGTCGAGGCCCTTGTGTTCCGGAGCTATGCGCTTCGCCCGCGCGATGGAGTTCTCCAGGGAGCGCGCGAGGTCGTCCTGGTTCGAGGTCGAGGACGGCGTACTGGAGAGGGAAGCGGCCTCCTCGAGGGTCGCGACAGGCGCATCCGGGACGGCGCCACTCGGCGCGACCGCAGCCGACCCGAGCGCCGGGACCTCGGGCGGACGGGTCGAACCACCCTTCGTGCCGGCCGCGAGGATCTGGGGAATCCACACGATGCCGACTCCGAGGATCAGGCACGCGGCGAGGATCTTCTTGAGCTTTTGAGTCACTGGCCACCTGTACGTTCTTCGCCACCCGACGCCCGCAGCGCGTCACGGTGATGGAAGGAGAGAGTGATGCGGAATTCGTACCGCGGGTCCGTCGCCGTCATGCGCGACACCTTGAACTCGGCTACGGCAGCAGCCAGGTCGAGCGCTTGCACGCCTTCGACGAAGGCGACTACGTCGGCGAGTGCGCCGCTGCCGCGCAGGTTGGCCTGGGTGGCGACGATGCGGTCGTCGAGCACGGCAAAAGCCGTGTCGATCGGATTGCCGATTTCGATCGTCTGGACCTGGACGTGCTTCGAGCGCGCGACGAGCACGAGGATGTTCTGCAGATCGAGCCGCGAGAGGCTCGTGGGCACGGACGATTCGACAGCCGCGCGCGCGGCTTCGATGCGCTCGATGCCGCCCATGCGCTCGAACTCGCTGGCGCGCTGTGCCTCGAGCGCGAATTCGCGCTCCCTCAGTTCCGCTTCGGCCCGTTGACGACGCGCCGCCTCCAGTCCGAGGGCCGGCTTGGCGACGACGCCCGACGTGCCGATGATCAGGAGCACGGCCGGGACGATGAGTGTCGCCGCTCGCGCGCTTCTCCCGGCGCGGAGATTGTCGAAGTGGTTCATCGCTCCTCCTTCAGGTTCGTCTTGATGACGAAGGCGATCGGCTGGGATCCGGTGGGAACCGTTCCGCTGGGCGCGGCCACGACGCCCTCGAATCGGTCGCTCGCCTCGAGCGCCTTCACGATGCGATCGACGCCGACCATGGCGCTCGCGGGATCGCTCGACGCCACGCCGGCCATCTCCATCTCGCCCTTCTCGATTTCGCCGAGCTCGAGTCCGACGAGCGCGGCGTCTCGTCCGAAGGCGCTCAGCACCTCGGTCGCCACCGCCCGCAGCTTCCATCCGTGCTCGAGCACGGCGGTATTGCGCTCGGTGAGCTCGTCGAGCTGCTTCAGGGCCGCTGCCGCTTCCGTGTTGGCGCGGCGCAGCTCCTCGAGCCCGGCCGTGCGCGCGTTGGACGCCGCCACCGCCGCGAGTTCTTCGATCTCGGCCCGGCGAGCGGGGCGGTACACGATGGTCGCGATCGTCGAAAGCGCCGCGAAGATCGCGACGAGCACCAGGGCGACGGATTTCGGCTGCAGCGGAATCGGCAGCGTCAGGTCCGACTGGAGCCCGCCTGTTTCGCGGCAGGCATCGAGCGCTTCC
>JBGATY010000183.1:0-7508 GCA_044228955.1 Planctomycetota bacterium
AGGAACTCGTGGTAGCCGTCGCCCGGCGGCGCGAGGCGGGCCGCGAACGCGAAGAACAGCACGTTCACGACGAGGTTCGAAAGCAGGAGCGTCACGAGCAGGCCCTGCGGCTCCTCGAGCAGGCGTCGCGCAACTCCTCCCGCCTGGCTCTTGCCGCGCTCGTCGAGCGAGAACAGCGCCGTCTCCGACGCCGACAGGAACGCGGACGCCGCCGCCAGGGCCGGGAGCACGATCCACGCGAGTGTGTCGGCGCCGGTCACGCTCCGTGCCCCGATCCCGTGGACGGGCGCCACGTCGGAAGCGAGATTTCGACGCGGAATCCGCGGCCTTTTTCGCTCGAGAGGTGCACGGTGCCGCCGTGGCTCGCGACGACGCCGTGCACGATGGACAGGCCGAGACCGGTGCCCTTGCCGACGTCCTTCGTCGTGTAGAAGAGATCGGCGACACGGGTCAGCTCGGGTCCGTCGACTCCGGGGCCGTCGTCCGCGATCGAGAGCACGAGACGGTCTTCGTGCGCGACGATGTCGACGTCGATGCGACCGCCCGTGCCTCGCTCTTCCAGCGCGTCGAGGGAGTTCACGAACACGTTGAGGGCGGCTTGGCCGATTTCGTTCGCCTGTCCGAGCACGGGCGCCAGACCGCGCAGGCGCTGGATCACCGCGTCGTCCTCCGGTGATCCCTGCTCGAGGCGGAGCGCGACGCCGAGCTTCTGCGCGCGGTAGGTCACGAGCGCGATGGCATCCACGATCGGATCGACGAGCGCCAGCGGGACGGGCTTCGAGTTGCGCGGCGTGAAGCGCAGGAGCTTGCCGACCGTGCCCTGAATGCGCTCGAGGCCGCTGCGCAGGAGCGCGTGGTACTGGTCGCGCTTCTCGGGCGGCAGCGTGCCCTTCTGCAGCGTTTCGACTGCGTTCAGGAGCCCCGCCAGGGGATTGTTGATCTCGTGCGCGATGCCTGCGGCGAGCTCACCCGTCGCCGCCAGCCTCCGCTGCGTCATCGCGGCGGCCTCCGCCCTCCGGAATTTCTCGGTCGCAGTCTCGACGTCACGGGCGAGTTCCTTGTTGTAGCCCTCGACCTTCTCGGCCATGGCGTTGAAGCTCGTGATGAGGCGCGAGAGTTCGTCGTGACGGTCCGTCGGCGCGATGCGCGCGCCGAGGTCGCCCTGCTCCATGCGTTGCGCGCCTTCGGCGAGCCGGTTGACCGGATCGAGGACCAGGCGCCGCAACGTGACGTACGTGCCCAAGGTCAGCAGGAGTGTCGAGACTAGGAACCAGGGCAACAGGCGCTCGAACACGGCGCCGATTCCCTGGCCGCCGGGCGGCTTGAACCAGCATCCGCCCCACACGTCTCCGTGCTGATCGATGATCGGGATGGCGAACCCCGACAGGCTCGGCACCGAAGCGCGCGTTTCGACGGCGCGCTGGAGGTCCCGCAGCACCGTCTGCTCGTCGAACGCGCCCGTGCGCCGGTAGCGTCCGAGCGGGTTCAAATAGGCGCCGCGCGGCCTGAGCTGTCCGCGCGTATCGACGTCGAAACGGGCCCGCACGAGGGTTACGTCCTCGAACGACTTCCACACCGTCGAGCGCAGGATCGGCGTGACCGCGATGCCGCCCTCGGAGTCGATCATGGGCACGACGAGGCTCGCGATGACGGTATTCAGTTCGTCCGAGATCCGCGCACGTTCGCCTTCGAGGTCGCGCGCGAGCACGACGAGTCCGATCCCGAACGTGATCACGTTGATCACCGCGATCAGGGCGAGAATGCGCCATCGCAGCGACAGTTTCATGGCAGGACCGGCCTCAGGCGCTCCCCACCTGGTTCATGATCTCGAGGAGCGGCAGGAACAGCGCGACCACGATGAAGCCGACGAAGATGGCAACGAAGATCAAGAGCGCCGGTTCGACGAGCTTGAACATCGCGTTGATGCGCCGATCGACCTGGATCTCGTAGGCATCCGCGACCTTGAGCAGCATCTTGTCGAGTTCGCCCGTCGCCTCGCCGACGTCGACCATGTTCACGACGAGATCGTCGAAGAGCTTCGTCTCCCCCATCGGCCGAGCGATGCCCTCGCCTTCGCGCACGGTCTTCCTGATGTCGTCGATCGCCTTGGCCAGGACCTCGTTGCGCGTGGCGTCGCGCACGATTCCAAGCGCGTCGAGGTGCGGCACGCCGGCCTGGATCAGGGTGCCGAACGTGCTCGCAAAGGATGCGATGTGGGCCTTGGAGATCACGCCGCCGAGGACGGGGATCTTGAGCATCAGGCCGTGCACGCGGTAGCGGTAGGCGTAGCTCTTGCGCATCGAGACGAGGTGCGCGACGAAGAGCAGCACGGGCAGACCGAACACGAGCCACCAGTAGTCGACCGTGAAGCGCGAGACGTTCAGGAGGATCTGCGTCATCCCCGGCAGCTCGATCTTGAACGAGCGGAAGATCTCCTGGAACTTCGGGATGATGAACACGATGACGGCCGACACGACGCAGATCGCGACGAACACGATCACGGCCGGATAGATCAGCGCACCGACGACTTTCGAGCGGATCGCGGCGGCCTTCTCGAGGATCACCGCGAGGCGATTCAGCACGCGATCGAGCACGCCGCCTGCTTCGCCGGCCTTGACCATGCTCGAGTAGAGGCGGTCGAACACGCGCGGGTGCTTCGCCATCGACTCCGAGAGCGGCGTGCCCGCCGAGACGTCCTCGACCAGTTCCTTCAGGATCTCCTTGAACGGCCCCGGACGTGTCTGTCCTTCGAGGATCGTCAGGGACTTGACGATCGGGATGCCGGCCTCGGTGAGCGTCGCGAGTTGGATCGTGAAGTCGGTCACCGTCGTCACGCTGACGCGGCCTCCGCGGCGCTTCTGCTTGCCGCCACCCGCTTCCTGTTGAGCAGGACTCTGCGCCTTGGCGGGTGCGCCGGCGGGACGCGGAGCGGCTCTCTGGATCTTCTTAGCCATGGTTTCTCACTGCTGCGTCTCGCGAAGCACTTCTTCGACGGTCGTCTTCCCGGATGCGAGCGCCGCGAGTCCGCTCTCGCGCAACGTGCGCATGCCTCCGCGGATCGCCGCGGCGCGGATGTCGGCGGTGGAGGCGCGCTGCAGGATCGCCTGACGGATCGCGTCGTCGATCGTCATGATCTCGAACACTCCCGTGCGTCCGCGGTAACCGGTGTGGTGGCAGCGCTCGCAGCCCTTGCCGTAATGGAAAGTCGCGCCGCGCAGGCGTTCGGCGTCGGTGCCGAGCTCCATCAGGATCTCGTCGCCCGGTTCATACGACGTGCGGCAATCCGGGCACACCGTGCGCAGGAGTCGCTGCGCGACGACGGCCTCGAGAGTGGCCGTGATCATGAACGGTTCGATGCCCATGTCGATCAGACGCGTGATCGTGCTCGGCGCGTCGTTCGTGTGCAACGTCGAAAAGACGGTATGGCCCGTCAGGCTCGCCTCCACGGCGACGGACGCGGTCTCGCCGTCGCGGATCTCGCCGATCAGGATCTTGTCCGGGTCCTGGCGCAGCACGGTGCGCAGCACGCGGGCGTAGGTGACGCCGATCTCCTCGTTGACGGGCACCTGCACGATGCCGTCGATGTCGTATTCGACCGGATCCTCGGTCGTGATGATCTTGATGTCGGGCTGGTTGGCTTCCTGCAGCATCGCGTACAGCGTCGTGGTCTTGCCCGAGCCCGTCGGGCCCGTGACGAGCACGATGCCGTGCGGGAGCTGCGTGAGCCGTGTCAGTTGAGCGTGATCGTCCGCCGCGAGGCCGAGCGCCTCGAGATCGAGGCTGACCGCGGAACGGTCGAGCACGCGCATGACGCACCCTTCTCCGACCACGCCGGGGATCGTGGCCACGCGCAGGTCGACCGGCCGTCCGTCGATCGAAAGCTCGATGCGCCCGTCCTGGGGCATGCGCGTCTCGGTGATGTCGAGTTCCGACATGACCTTGATGCGCGCGACGAGCGGTAGCGCGAGGTGGACCGGCGGCGCCTCGATCTCGTAGAGCGCGCCGTCGACTCGATAACGGATGCGGAATTCGCCTTCGAAGACCTCGAAGTGGATGTCGGACGCGCGGTCCTTGATGGCCCGGTGCAGGATCGAGTTCAAGAGGCGCACGACAGGCGTGCTGCTCGCGGCCTTCTCGACGTCCCCTCCGCCGACGGCCCGCGCCGCCTCGGCAATCGCGTCCTTGAGCGACGCCTCCGCGCCGTAGTGCTTCTGCACGAGGGCGCGCAGCTTCTCCTCCTCCGCGAGCGCGGCCCTCACCTCCACGCCGGTCGTGAACCGCAGGTCCTCGATGACCGCCGTGTTCAAGGGATCGCTGATCGCCACGACGAGGGTCTTGCCCTCGATGCGCAGCGGCAGGACACCGAAGGTGTGCGCGGCCGACGCGTCGACGAGCGCGAGCGCGGCCTTCTCGGGCACGAGCTTCTCCAGGTCGACGATTTCCAGTCCCGACTGCTCGGCCAGTGCCCGCGCGACGTCGAGCTTGGTGGCCGCGCCGCGCTCCACGAGACACTGACCGATCAGGCCGCCGTGCTTGCGCTGCTCGGCGAGCGCCTCCTGGATCTGCCCCTCGCGCACGACCCCGCGTGCCTTCAGGATCTGGCCCAGGAGGCGCCGGCCCTCGCCGGCCGTCTTCTTTCCGCCCGTCGCGTCGCTCACAACCGCGTCTCCAGGTCCTTGTCGTCCTGCGCCGCGTCGAGCGCGACCTCGCGCGTGATCACGCCGCGCTTGGCGAGGTCGAGCAGGTAGTCGTCGAGCGTGATCATGCCCAACTTGCGCGAGGTCTGGATCGTGCTCGGGATCTTGTTCGTCTCGTTCTTGCGGATCAGGTTCGCGATCGCCGGCGTCATGATCATGATCTCGAACGCGGCGACACGGCCCGCCTTGTCGGCCCTGGGCAGGAGCACCTGGCTGATCACGCACACGAGCGAGACCGACAGCTGCGCGCGGATCTGTTCCTGCTGGTTGGCGGGAAACGCGTCGATGATGCGGTTGACCGTGCGCGCGCTGCCCGTCGTGTGCAGCGTGCCGAACACGAGGTGACCGGTCTCGGCGGCCGTGATCGCAGCCGAGATCGTGTCGAGATCGCGCATTTCGCCGAGCAGGATGACGTCCGGGTCCTGGCGCAGGACGCGGCGCATGGCCTCGACGAAGTCGGGCACGTCCACTCCGACTTCGCGCTGCGTGACGAGCCCCTTCTTGTGGCCGTGGTAGTACTCGATCGGATCCTCGATCGTGACGATGTGCCGGTCCATCGTCTGATTGATCCAGTCGATCATCGTGGCCAGCGTCGTCGTCTTGCCCGAGCCCGTCGGACCCGTGATGAGGATCAGTCCGCGCGGCTTGCGCAGGAGCGGCTTGACCACCTCCGGCAAGCCGATCTGCTCGAAGCTCAGCAGGCTCGAAGGGATGAGGCGCAGCACCGCCGAGTAGCGGCCGCGCTGGCGCATGACGCTCACGCGGAAACGGTTGCCGCCGTCGTGGGCCAGTCCGAAATCGGTGGTGCCGATCGATTGCACCTCGGCCCACTGTTTCTCGTTGCACAGCTCGCGCGCGAGCTTTTCCGTAGCCGCGTTGTCGAGCGTTTCGTCGCCGAGCGACACCAGGTCGCCCTTCACGCGCACGACCGGCTGTCGACCGGGGTTCAGGTGCAGGTCGGACCCGCGTCGCTCGACGCACATCGTCATCAGTTCGCGGGCGGTGTTCACTCGTCTGTCTCCAACTGCGCCGCCAGACGGACGACGCGCATGACTTCGGTGGTGCTCGTGTCGCCGCGCAGGACCTTGCGTGCTCCGTCGGCGAGCAGGGTGCGCAGGTTGCCGGAACTCGCGGCGGTCGTGCGGATGATGTCGAGGCTCTCGCCGCGGAACGTGAGCTCGCGTATGGCCGGGTCCATTTCCAGCATCTCGAACAGCGCTATCCGGCCGCGGTAGCCCGTGCCCTCGCAGGCGCGGCAGCCTTTGGGCTGTTTGAACTTCTTGCCGATCGCCAGATTCGGCGCCACGCCGAGCGCGGCCAGTTCGCCGTCGGTGGGCACGTACTCCTGCGCGCACTCCTTGCACAGGCGCCGCACGAGGCGCTGCGCGATCACGGCCTGGACGGACGCGGACACGAGGAACGGCTTCACGCCGATGTCCATCAAGCGCGTCAAGGCGCTCGCCGCGTCGTTCGTGTGCAGCGTCGAGAACACGAGGTGTCCGGTCAGCGCCGCCTGGATCGCGATCTCGGCCGTCTCGAGGTCGCGGATCTCGCCGACGAGGATGATGTTCGGCGCGGCGCGCAGCATCGCCTTCAGGATGCGCGCGAAGGTGAGCCCGATCTTCGGATTGACCTGGACCTGGTTGAGTCCGCGGATGTGGTACTCGACCGGATCCTCGGCGGTGATGATCTTGACGTCGGGACGGTTGAGCTCGGAGAGCGCGGCGTACAGCGTCGTCGTCTTCCCCGAACCGGTCGGACCGGTGACGAGCACGATGCCGTTCGGGCGCTTGATCGCGCGGCGGAACCACTTGTAGTCCTCGTCGTCGAAGCCGAGTTCGCGCAATCCGATCAGCGAACGCGAACGATCGAGCAGGCGCATGACGATCGCCTCTCCATGGCTCGAAGGCAGGATCGAGCAGCGCACGTCGATCGAGCGGCCGTCGATGTCGAGCCCGATGCGGCCGTCCTGCGGCTTGCGCCGCTCGGCGATGTCCATCGCGGCGAGGATCTTCAAGCGCGAGATGAGCGGCGCATGCAGGTGCAGCGGATGCTCCGCGACGTCGCGCAGCATGCCGTCGACGCGGAAGCGCACGCGCACCGTCGCGCGGCCGGGTTCGATGTGGATGTCGCTCGCGCGAGCCTCGAGCGCCTGGTGGAACGTGCGCGTGACGAGGCGCACGATGGGCGCGTCGCCTTCCTCCTCCGAACCCTCGGCCTTCAGGGACTTCGCGATCCCTGTCTCCGTGGCGACGCCGTAGTGCTTCGCCAGCGCGCGCTTCAGGGCGCTCGACGAAGCCAGTGCGCACACGACCTCGATCCCGAGCATGAAGCGCAGTTGATCGGCGAGGATGCGCTTGAGGGGGTCGTCGACGGCGACGACGAGCTTCCCACCTTTCTCCATCAGCGGCACGAGCCCCTGCTCGCGCGCCACTTCGGCCGGCACGCGCGCGAGGACCTCGGGCGGGATCTTGCCCTTGTCGAGGTCGACGAAAGGCATGCCCTGATCCTTCGCCACGGACCGCGCCAGGGTCGTCTCGTCGACGAAGCCGAGCTTCAGGAGCGCCTCGGGCAGCGCCAGCGAACCGTTGCGCTGGTAGGCCAGTGCCTCGCGCAACTGGGGCTCCGTGAGGACGCCCGCCGAAACGAGCATGTCGCCGAGTGAGTGGGTCAAGGGCGGGGGGGCGGTCGGGCGGAGGACGCGAGATGCGGAGTGCTATCCGCGAGTGCGCGGCCGGTAGCTTACAAAAACACGAGCCGGCGCATTCACCGGCTCGGACACCCGCGATCCAGCGCAGGCGTCAGCCCCGG
>JBGATY010000184.1:0-7345 GCA_044228955.1 Planctomycetota bacterium
TTCAAGGTCAGCGCGAGCGGGAACGACCAGGCCACGCTGGGCACGAGCGTCTCGTCGACGAGCGTCTGCGTGCCTTCGGGAGGCGCCGGCGGCTGGAAGTCGTTGATGAAGGTCGACGACTCGAGGTCTTCGAGGAAGTTCGCGACCTGCGCGAACTTGTCGGAGCCCGAGTGGCCGCTGGCCTTCACGCTGCCCGCGCTCTTCGCCTTCGGGTCGCTCGTCTGTGCGACCTGGAGGTCGTCGAGCCAGACGAGGTGACGCTGGCCGTTGCCACCGCGGTTGACGACGTCGATGAGCTCGTCGAGCTTCTTCGTCCAGGAAATCCGGCTCGATGTGATGCCGGCGAGAGTGCTCTCGCGCGACTTGTACTGCTTGGCCTCGCTGTCGAGCGAGTTGTAGTACGTCACCTGCGGCGTGAGGCCGTCGAGTTCCGTCTGGACTCCGGCGTTCTCGCTCGCGATCTCGGCTTGCAGGCCGAACGCCTGGAATGCCCAGAAGGTGGCGAGACCGGCGTTCACGACGACCGCGAGCAGCAGGCCGAGCAGGAGTTTGACCGGAGTCCGCGCTTGCTTGCGGTACTCCTCGGGGAGAAGGTTGATCCGAATCATGCGGCACGCACCCGGCTAGCCAGGCCGACGGCGACCACGAGAGTGGGCGCCCAGGCTTCCAGTTCTTCGACATCGACCCGGTTGACGTCGACGCGCAGGCCCTCGAGCGGATTCCAGGTGCGCGCACGGCGCCCCGTCGCTTGCTCGATGTACTGCGCGGCGCCGGGAGCGAGGACACCCCCACCCGACAACAGGATCTCGGTGACTTGAACGCCCTCGTGGTGCTCGACGTAATCGAGCGAGAGCGAGAGTTCGCTGACGAGGTCTTCCAGGACCGGCGCGATGGCCGTGTTGACCTCGAGTTCGTGTTGTTCGCTGCCGCGCTTGATCGCTTCCGCTTCGATCGTCTCGAGGGAGAGGCGTCGCGCGACGGCCTGCGTCATGTCCGCGCCGCCGATGTTGATCTCGCGGCTGAAGCACGTTTCGCCGCCGCACAGGACGTTGATCGAGGTGCGCGTAGCGCCTACGTCGACGAGCGCGATGGCCGTTTCCTTGCCGGCTTCGGTCTCCTCGGCGGGCAGGCCGCACAGCTCCCACGCGTTGGCCAGCGCGAAGAGGTCGATGTCGATCGCGATCGGCGTCAGGCCCTGGTTCTGCAGGATCTGCACGCGCTCCTCGATCGCCTTCGTCTTGCACGCCGCGAGCAGGACCGTCATCTGCTCGGTTTCCTTGCCGCCCTTGCGGTCGCCCTCGGTCTGGCCTTGGGGATTGCGCTTGAGCGGCTGGCAATCGAGCTGCACTTCGTCGAGATCGAAGGGCAGGTACTTGTCCGTCTCGAACCGGATCGCCTGCTTCAGGTCGACGTCGGACATCTTCATCATCGGGACGTAGCGCACGACGACGCTCTGCCCCGAGACGGCGGTCACGACCCGTCGGCTCCGGAATTTCCCGGCCTTGAAGGCCTGGTTCACTGCGTCGGTGAGACTTCCACCGGGCGGGATCTCGACGTGCGCGAAGCCCGTCACGACGGGCTCGGGGCCTTCGAGAGTGATCTCGACGGCTTTCACGACCGAGCTACCCATGTCGAGCCCGACGACACTCTTCTGCTTGCGGAACACGGATCGTTTCCCCTGTCTCGTAGGTGGTTTCTTCCAGCCTGGACCTCGACGGAGAGACCCACTTGGAACCGGCATGTTCTTCGGAGGGGTTGTCGGGGGAGGTTGAGTACCGAACGCGAAAAGTGCGGGAGAAGGTCAGGATCGGGACCGCCGCGGCGAATTCGCGGCAGCCGGCGGCAAAGGGGCGGCCCCGCGGAAGGGAAGAGCGAGTGAAGAAACTTCCGACCGAGGCGCGGCGGCTCGACCGAGCGGCGCGTCACCCTGATCAGGGGCTCGCCCCTGGGCTATCGGCCACGGCGGAGTCGCCGCGGCCGCTCGAGGGTGGCTTCGACGGGATGGAAGCGCCGTGGAGCGGGTGCCGCGGCGCGGCCCTTACGACGCGTCCAACTCGTCGAAGCCACCAGCGACCAGCCGGGCCAACTCATCCACCAGATCCTGCGCATCCAGGCCCCTGGCCCGTAAACGCAGCACCGACTCCACCGGCGCGCACAGAGTCATCAGCTCCAGGATGCTCTTCCCGTTCACCTCGAGATCCTCGCACGCGACCCAGAACTCGCTCGCGTACCGGTTGGCGGTCGTCACGATCTTGTGGCACGGCCGCGCGTGCAGCCCGGCCGGATTCACCAAACGGACGCTCCGGATCGCCTCTTGGGGCTCTCGCGTTTCGCGGGTGGGACTCAGACGCTCGACTTTTCCTCGAGCAAGGCGATCAATTCGGCCTTGGTCTCGACCTGGAGCGCGAACCGACGGAAATCCGCGTCGCGTGAGAGCCGTGCGATCCACTGCATCATCTCGAGGTGCTTCTCTGGATCGTGCTTGTCCGTGGGCCGATCGGGCCGCAGGACGGTGAACACGATGTGGACCGGCGCGCCGTCGATCGCGGCCCATTCGACGCCGCGTTCGTGCACGGCGAGGCTGCACGCGACGGTCTCGAGCCCCTTCAGTTTCACGTGCGGGATCGCGACGCTCGTCCCGACTCCGGTCGATCCCATGCGCTCACGTTCGACGAGGGTCGTGATCGCCGCTGCCCGCAGGTTCTGCGGCAGCGCGTTGGAAACCACGAGCAGATCGACGATCTCCTCCAGCACCGCGTCCTTCGTCGGGGCCGCGAGGTCGACGCTGCAGGACTTGGATTTGAAGGATTTCCAGGAGTTCATGGGGCGCGCGACAGAAAGGAGGTGGGAGAGACTAACTCCGCTTCGCCCCATCTTCCACGAAACGAGCGCGAGCGCACGTGGCCAGCGGGCCCCATGCGCTCGGCATGCACGGCGAGGCGTGCGTCCGACGATTCCTCAGCGACCGCGACGGCGGCCCGGGTTCTGCTTGTCGTGATGGCGCTTCAACAGGCGCTCCATGCGCTCGATCGCCTCCTCCAGGGCGCTCTGGAACGCCGAGCCCCTGGCATCCACGACCAAAACCGCTCCGTTGCCGACGTTGGCGACGATTTCGACCCGGTGCTCGTCGTGCTGCTTCTCGAGCATGGCACGCAGCGACACGATGCGATCGTAGAACTTCACGAGGTGCTGCAGCTTCGATTCGACGGTGTCCCGCACGGGAGAGGGATAGTCATGGTGAAGGATCGAGACGTGCGTTTGCATGCCGATATCCAGGGGCTCTTGTGGCCCGGTAATGCGCCTTTTGAGGTCAAGAAAACGCGAGGTACGCCAGGGGACGTGCCTCGAGGTACTCGAGAGGAGTTCTGGCCGCGAACGGAGCGCTCTGCGCTTCCCACGTCCGACGGCACACGCGAGTGCGAAACCCACGTCTCTAGGTTGGACCGGATCGAGGTTTCGGTCAAGGGGTCCTCCATGGGTCGAATGCCGCATGACTCCCGCCACGTGGATGCCATCGAGTCCGAAGGGGGTTGCCGCCCCAGGTAATCGCTTCCTTCCGATGCGACGACGGACGTTTCTCCCGCTCCGCCCGCGTTCGGCTACCCTGGAAAGACCCCCGGGCGTCCGATCCCGGCCGTATCGACGCCGCGGAGCACGCTCTCGTCGTACTGAGCGGAGAGTTGTAGAGGAATCCGTCCGCCTGCACGACGAAGGCGATGCGCTGTCGGTGCACGAGGAAGTGCAGGGCATGCAGCGTGCGCACGGTCGTCTTGCGCGGCGAGCCGGTGTTGCCGAAGGCCTTGAAGTCATGGGTACCGCGCATGAGCGCCGCGGCCGCGCGCATCCTCGGAAGATCGAGCGGGTGATTCGTCCAGTGCTGCTGCGTGCGCCCGAAGACGGGTTCGAAGCGTGTGGTGGCGATCACGTACAGGTAACGCTTCGACACGGCGTCGAAGCGAGCGTGGAAGTCGTCACGACAGGTCTCGAGGCGCGCGATCGAGATGCCTTCCGTCACGTGCGCGTTGATCGCGTGCCTCAGGCGATCGTCGTCGAGGTGGGTGTCGACGTGCATGTGCGCGACCATGCCCAGCGCGTGCACGCCGGTGTCGGTCCGGCCCGCGCCATGGACGACCGTGGTCTGGCCCGTCGAGGCCAGGACGGCGTCCTCCAGGGCTTCCTGGACGGACAAGAACCCGTCCTGGCGCTGCCAGCCGAAGAAGCGCGAGCCGTCGTAGGAAAGGCGAAAGCGGACGTTGCGCATGCCCGTTCAGTGTCGCGCGGGGACGCGTGACAATCGAGGGCGGAGTCAGAGGCACCGACCTCCCCGGCGCGAGCAGGAGACGAGATCCGCGCCACGCAGCCACGCACGTCTCGAAGTGACTAGCGCTTGCGGAGGTACGAACTCGCGATCCCGAGCGCGGTACGGTGCTTCGCGATGCTCCGTCGGGACAGCTTGATCCCGTGGCCCTTCAACTGCTCCATCGCGTCCTCGTCCGAGATCGGGTTGGTCGGGTCCTCGGAATCGAACAGCCTCTTGACGGCGAGGCGGACGTCCTCGACGGCGGTCGATTCGCCGCCGCCCGCCGCGCTCTGGAAGAAGCGCCGCAGCGGCACGCAGCCGTGTGGCGTGTCGACGTACTTGTCGGCCACCGCTCGACTCACCGTCGACAGCGCGAGGCCGAGTTCTTCAGCGACGGTCGTGAGCGAGAGCGGGACGAGGCGACCGTCCCCGTGCTCGAGGAACGCGCGCTGGTGGTGACAGGCGCTGCGGGCCACGCGCAGCAGCGTGGCGCGCCGGTCCTCGACCGCAGCCACGAGCCAGCGCGCTTCCTCGACCTTCCCGCGCAGCCACGCCCGCACTTCACGCGGTTCGGACTTGTCGCTCGCGACGCGCGCGACCGCGGGATCGATCGACACCTGCGGCAGCGAGGAGCGCTCGACGCGCACCTCGAACCCCGAGTCGGTGCGCTCGACCACGACGTCGGGGTGGATGGCACGCGCCGCGGAGCACGCCAGCGAGCGGCCCGGGCAGGGATCGAGTTCGGCGAGCCCCTCGATCAGAGTCTCGAGCCGCTCGGCATCGACGCCGAGCGCCTTCGCCACGGCCGGGCGCTTGTTGCGCGAGAGATCGTCGAGGAACTCCTCCACGATGCGGCAGGAGAGCGGATAGTCGGGATCCGTCGGATCGAGTTGCAAGAGCAGTGCTTCGATCGCATTGCGCCCGCCGATGCCGCGCGGATCGAGTCTTTGCACGCATGCGATCGCGCGCGCGAGCAGGTCCTGGCTCGGTTCGAGGCCCGCGGCGTGAGCGAGCGCCAGGAGTTCGGCGTCCGTCGCGGACAGCCAGCCGTTCTCGTCCAGGCAGCCGACGAGGAAGCGCACCCACTCCTCGAGTTCCAGGGAGAGATCGAGGAGGGCGACCTGGAGGAGAGCGCGGTCGGCCACGGTCTTCTCGCGTTCGCCGAGCCCCTCGAGGATCTCCTCGCGCCGCTCGAGCGCCTCGCGAGCGACGCTCTTCGGGCGCCAATCGCTCTCGTCGCGCTCGCGGGCCTCCTCGCGCGCCTCCTCGACGACCAGGGCCTCGTTGTCGAGCGCTTTTTCGGCCAGGAACGCCGTCAGCTCGAGCGACGGCAACGCGAGGACCTCGATCGACTGCAGCATGCGCGGCTGCATGACCATGCGCTGTTCCGCGCGCTGTGTCTGGGCCGGTCGGACGTCGTAGCGAGCCATCTCGCGGAGGCCTATCGACCCGCGACGCGGCGAGGTTGAGAATGATTTTCCGCTTCCAGGCCCGATTCCCTCGCACGGTGCCGGGCACGTTGCGCCGCGGTCGGCGGATGAAATGAGAGCGCCACCCTCCGGCAGGGTGGCCCTCCCAGTCCAGGTGCTACGGCTTCTTGCGGCCTCGGACGGGGCGGCGATCGAGCAGCGCGTCCTCGAGAACGCCCTTGTGCATGTACTCGATCGCACCGCCGGCCGGGAGACCGCGCGCGAGGCGCGTCGTCACGAGGCCCGGCTTCCCGATCGACTCGAGCGCTTCGAGCACGAGGAGCGCCGTCGCCTCCCCTTCCGAATCGGGATCGGTGCCGAGGATGACCTCGCGCACGTCCGAGCCGCGCACGCGTTCGACGAGCTTCTGAAGCGTCAAGTGCCGCTCCTCCGTGCCGTCGGCCGGATTGAAGGCGCCCATCAGCACGTGGTAGCCGCCCTTGTAGGCGCCCGAGCGTTCGAGCGCGGCGACGTGACGCGGCTCCTCGACGACGCACACGACCGTCGCGTCGCGCTTCGCATCGGCGCAGATCGAGCAGGGATCGGCTTCGGCGACGTTGCAGCAGCGGCTGCAGCGCTTCGTCAGGGCCAGCGCGCGTTCGATGGCGCGCGCGATCTCGCGCGAGGTCGGATCGCGCAGGACGTGGAAGGCCATGCGTTCGGCGCTGCGCCGGCCGACGCCGGGAAAGCGCTCGAAGGCGAGCACGAGCGCCTCGAGGGGTTCGGGATACGCCATCGCCACAGGCCTCGGGCGTCAGAAGAGGCCCGGCAGGTTCAGCCCGCCGGTCACCTTCTTCATCTTCTCTTCGCGCAATTTCGCCGCGTTTCCGAGCGCGTCGCGCAGGGCGGCGAGCACGGCTTCCTCGAGCATTCCCACGTCGCCGCTGGCGACGAGTTCGGGCTTCACGTGCACCTTCTGCACCATGCCGTCACAGGTGACTTCGACGCGCACGACGTTGCCGCCCGACGAGCCCTCCACGCGCGTCCGCGCCAGTTCCTCGCGTACCCGGTCGAGTTCGCGCTGCATCTGTTGGGCCTGCTTGAGCAGGTTGCCCATCTCTCCGAATGTGCCGCTCATCCAGGTTGTCCTAGCCGTCGTCCTCGATGCGACCGTCGAACATCTCGGCGATCTTCTTCGTGTAGGGGTCCTTCTGCGCGCGCACGGCCGACTGGTCCTCGAACACGACGACCACGACCGAACCGACGGCGCGCGAGAACGCGCTCGCGGCGATCTTCTGGTTGCGCGGTTCGGCCAGGAGGGCGCGCTCGCCGTCGCGCAGGTTGGAGAGTTGCACGAGCGCCCTGCCGTTGGCGAAGTCCGCCAGCTTTCCGCGAGAACGCAGCGCGTCGGCCATGGCGCTCGACGACTCGTTCAAGGTGTCGAGGAAGCGCGCCCACGCGTCGCTCGTGCCGCCGATGAGCGGACGGGGGCGATCCGACAGGGGCGTCGGCGCCTCGGCGCGCGGGATCTCGGTGCGGACCGGTTCTGCGCGCGGGGCCTCCGGCTTCGGCTGCGGAACGCGCTCGAAGATCGGCGCGCGCGGCGCGGGTTGCAACACGCCGCGTTCCTCGGGAG
>JBGATY010000185.1:0-7342 GCA_044228955.1 Planctomycetota bacterium
ACGCGCTCCAACTGCGGCGCGCGCGAACCCGGATTCTGCGCGGCCGAAGTGAACGAGACGACCAGGTCACGCGTGAGCGAGAGCGGGAACGATTCGGTCAGGAACAGGCGCCCGAACGGCGGCAGCGGCTGGGCGAAGGCGATTCCGTAGCGCTCGTTGCCCGGCATCTCTCCGCTCGTGAGGAGGCGCGCGCGGCGCCACCAGGAGGCGCGGAATCCGACCGTCCCGCGACGCGCCCAGTGCAGGCAATCGAACAGGTAGATCCCGGCAAACACCGCCAGGAATTCGAGCCATTCGCGCATCCAGGACCGGACCGGGCAGCGTCAGCTGCTCGTGCCCTCGTTCGATTCCTTCTTGCCGAACCCGAGGAACTTCTTGAGGGCCGCGAAGAGCGCCGCGATGCCGATGATGATGAACTTCGCGAACTTGACGATGACGCCCCAGAACTTCGCGAACAGCCCCGTCTTCAGCGCGACGACTCCCGCGCCGCCGGCGACGAGTGCGGTCAATCCGTACTCGGCGACCTTGTCGCCCGGCTTGAACTCGGCGTACTTGTTGCCATCGGTGTAGGTGTAGCCGCTCATGAGCGTCTCGAACTTCGGCATCGCCGCGTCGATTTCGGTGGGTCCGACGACGAGATCGACGTTCATCGTGCCCGTGCGGCCGAGCAGCTTCGTCGACCAGTTGATGCTCTCGCTCTTTTCGGAGCGAACGATCGTGGCCCAGGTGAGGTTGTTGGTCTTCGGATCGTAGAAGGGCGGCTTGTGCCAACCGACGAGCTCGAGCGTGTCCCAGCCGCGCTTCTTGCGCTCCTCGTTGCCGTACTCGTTGCCTTGCTTCAGCGTGTCGAGCAGGTCGTCCGCGTCTAGATCGTCCTTGTCGTCGTCCTTGACGTGACCGGATTCGTCGTAGCTGAAGATCACGAACCAGCCGACTTCCGGATCGAGCACCATTCCGAACTCGGAATCCCCCGATGGGTTCTGCGTGAGCGCGAGGTACTCGACGGTGCCCTTGCGCGGCGCGAAGAGCAGACCCTCGGGCACTTGCACTTCGGCGTAGGTACCCAGGTGCCCTGTGCATGGACCGACCTGGAACTCGATTCCCGCGAGCGTCGTCTTGCCGTCCTTCACCTCGAAACCGCGCGGGTCGGATTGCGCCTGTTCCGTGGCCGCGGAGGTCGACTCCTGCCGCGCATTCGCGCTCGACGGCGACGTCGCGACGAGGACCGAGAGAGCGAAGAGGGCGAGCGGTCGGCGCATGGGGGTGTGCTTTCTCGCGGCTGGCGGCCGTCGTGGGGCGCGCATGGTAGCGACGAGAACACTGAACCCGTACCCCTCCGCGCGTCGAAACACCGGGACGGGATCGTTAGGCTCCCGTCCGATGCTCCTCTACCTTTCGACGGCGATCGCCGCGTGCCTCGCTCGGCAGTCCTCCGACGCAGCCCCGCGTCCGTACGGCGAGATCGTCCAATCCGCCCTCGAGCACGTCTCGAGCGGCGCGGTGGACGCCGCTCGAGCGGAGCTCGACCGCGCCGAACTCTCGTCACGCGGTTTCGAGTGGATGCACGTCAATCTCGCGGTCGAGCTCGCGCGCGCGAACGGCGCCGGACCCGGGCTCGGCGGACGCAGTGAAGCGGCGCGCACGAATCCCGCGCCGCGCATCGAAGCCGTGGCGAAGCTGTACGGTCACACGGCGAAGTGCCGCGCTCTCGCGATCTCGCCGGGCGGCGACCGCGTCGCCTCGGGCGGCGCCGAACACGACATCCACTTGTGGAACGCGCGCACCGGCGATCCCGAGCGACGTCTGTCCGGGCACACGGGCTCGATCGTCGGCCTCGTCTTCTCGAAGGACGGGCGGCGGCTCGCGTCCGGTTCGACGGACGGCAACGCGATCCTGTGGGACGTGTTCGACGGACGTGCGGCTATGACCCTGCGCGCCACGGGCGAGGCTTTGACCGCGATCGCGTGGAGCGCGAACGACGACTGGATCGCGACGGCCGACACGACGCTGGGTCTGCGCGTCTTCAGCGCCGCGAGCAGCGAAGCCCGATTCGTGGTGCGCGGACACACGAAGCCGATCACGAGCGTCGCGTTCTCATCGGACGGCAAGTACGTCGCGTCGGCGTCCGAGGATGGCAGCGTGCGCGTCGTGCAGGCACAAAGCGGCGAATTGGCGCGTGTCTTCGCGGGCAACGGGACGCCGGTCTGCGCGGTCGCGTTCGAGGCGGACGGCCTCCGGCTGCGCGTCTCGACGGCGGACGGTTCGGTGCGGAGGCTGGACCTCTCGAGCGGCGCGCGCATCGACGCGTCGCTTCCCGTCGGCGAGCCCTTCTGGTGCCTCGCGCCATCCGCCGACGCGACGCGTTTCGCCACGGGTTCGGAGCTGGGCTTCGTGCGCATCTTCGACGCGAGCTCGAACAGGGTGTTCGCGTCGCAGGTTTCGCTCGGACCGATCTTCGCCCTCGCGTTCGACTCGAAGACGTCACGCCTCTTCGCGTGCGGCGACGAGGGCGTGATCTTCGTCCTCGAGACCGACGCGGCGCTGGCGCGCGCACTACAGCGCGCGAATCCGAGCGCGCTTCCCGACGACGAGACCGCGGCGGGCATGAAACCGCTCGAGATCGATGCCCTCTGCCGGCGAGTCGTGGGGCGCCCGGGCCTCGCGGCGGAGACCTACGTGCGCGCCGAAGCCCTGGCGCGAGCAGCCGCGGAACGTGCTCCGGCTCTCGGACAGATCCAGTCGACGATCGCGGCGGCGGTCTACCGCCAGGAGCGGCACGCGGAGGCGCTCGCGCTGCTCTCCGAGGCTGCGGTGGCGAAGCGCGGGTGGCCGCTCAATCTGGCGTTCCGCGCCATGGCGCTCGCGCGGCTCGAGCGCCTCGACCAGGCGCGCGAAGTGCTCGAGCGGCTCGAGATCCTCCTGTGCGAAAAGCGCTTCGAGAACGCCGTCGAAGAGCGGGCGCTCCTGGAGGAAGCGCGGACGGTCGTCGCTTCGCGCTAGCCGGGGTTGTAGACGTTGACCGCGCCCTTGAACTCCGCCAGCGCGACTTCCTGCACCTTCGCGAGCAGGAGAGGATCGTGCGTGTCCGCGAACACGTAGAACTTCCACAGGTTCCGGTAGCTCCGCTCCAGGTCGGCGAGCCGCGGAATGTGCTCCGAGAAGTTCGACAGCGGGCGCACGTCGGGGATGCCGGGCCAACGCACGTGCGTGCGCGCCTCCTTCAGCTGCATCGCCTTCGCCGGGCAGTACACGATCACTTCGATCGAGCGTCCGGTCGCGAAACGAACGAGATCCTGTATGCGCGCTTCGGCCTCGGCGCGCGCCTTGGCTCCGCCGGGCGCGAAGTAGCGCGCGACGAGGTCTTCCTGCGCGGCCTCGTTCGCATAGCGCGGGAAGACGCAGGCGCGCTTCGGCAGGCGGCGCTCCTGGAATCGAATGACGAGGCTCGCCACGCGCTCCTTCACGGCCTTGTCGCACTTCTGCGTCGAGCGAACGAGCATGTCGAGCACGCTGGCGTCGGTTTGATCCTGGAAATCGCCCTCCTTCACGGCTCCGGCAGCGAGCGCCGCCTCGACCGCGCGAGCGATCAACGCGCCGGCGGCGACTTTCGCGTGGTGATAGTAGACGCGCTCGGAGAAGTAGTAGCGCGCTTCGAGCATCCGCACGATCTCGGACACGATGTCCTCGCGCAGCAGGTCGTGTTTCGCGCAGTCGATGAACAGGTTCTGCGTCGCGCGGTCGATCTTGAAGTAGCTCGTGACGCGCGGATCGACGGACAACTTCAGGCCGGTGAAATACGCGTCGCGCGCGAGGTAGTCCAGGATGTCCGACGCGATCGTGCCACCCACGATCTGGCGCCAGTAGGGCGGGATGCGCGCGCTCTTGCCGCCCGCCTCGAGGACGCCGAGCACGTCGTCGAGCACGCCGAGCTCGCGCAAGACCCTGCCGATCTCGCGCGACGGACCGAACAGCTCTCGGAAGCGATGTGGCGAATCGTGTCGGCCGAAGATGCCGTCCTGATCCTCGATCGAGTGTCCGAACGGCACGTGCGTCGCGTCGTGGACGAGCGCCGCAATGCGCACGACGCGCGCCTCCTCCTCCCCCATGCCGACGCATGCGCTCGAATCGAGCTCGAACGACAGGTTGACGGCCTCGATCATCCGTTGCGCCACGTGCAAGCAGCCGATCGAGTGATCGAAGCGCGTGTGCACGGCGCCGGGGAAGACGAGATAGGCGGTGCCGAGCTGCTTGATGCCGCGCAGGCGCTGCATCTCGCGCGTGTCGAGGATGCGCAGCTCCTCGTGCGTCAGGTACACGTCGCCGTGCACGGGATCGCGGATGACGCTGTAGCGCTTGCGGCCGGCCATGGGGGCGGAGAGTCTACCGCTCGCGCTTCGATTGTCCTCGCGGCCGTTTCGCGCGCTTTTTCTCGCCCGCCGCGCGCGCCGCGTCGAGCGCCTTTTCGACCCACGGCTTCAAACGGCGCGGGTCGTCGAGCACGTCGGCGGGCAACTCGTAGTAGGACCTCATCGAGGGCTTGTCGGCGAAGGGTTGGAACGGGGACATGCCTCGCGCCTCGTAGTCGGATCGGCTGTGGTCGTCGACCTTCATGTACAGGACGTCTGACGCGATGAGCGCGAAGAACAGGTCTCCGACATACAGGCCGACCCCGCCGAACATCCGGCGCGAGCGGATCTTCGCGACTCGGCCGAGGCGCGCCATCACGTGCTCTTCGTGCTCGGTGGTCATGCGGTTTCGGTTCTACCCCGCTGCATCCGGTGCTACGATCCCCGCGTAACGCCTTTTTGGACTCCACTCCATGAATGCAGCCCTCCTCGCGCTCTGCGCCCTGGTACCGCTCGCGCGTCCCGTCTCCACACAGGACGACAGCGAAGCCGACGGCAACAAGCTCGTCGCGCTCGAGCTCGTCGCCGATCGCGTCACGATCCAGCCCGGCGCCACGTTCACGCTCGGCTTGCGATGCCGCATCGAGCGGCGCTGGCACGTTTACTGGGGCGAGAACTCGGGCGACTCCGGCATGCCCTTCAAGGCCGTGATCACTGGCCCGGCGGGATTCGAGATCGGCAAGGTCCGTTTCCCCTGGCCGAAACGCCACGAGGCCGTGGGCGACATCGTCGAGTACGTCCACGAAGGCGAGATGGTCTTGCTCGCCGACGTGAAGGTGCCCGGCACGGCGAAGGCCGGCGAGAGCGCGGCCTTCGAAGTCGCCGCGAACTGGCTCGTGTGCACGGACGTGTGCGTGACCGGTTCCGGAAAGGCGAGCTGCGTGGTGAAGGTCGCGGACGCGGCGCCGCCCGCGAACGAGGCGCTGTTCACCGCCGCGCGGGCGAAGGAGCCGCGCCCGTGGAGCGAACTCGGCCGTGCGGGAGCGAACTGGTCGGGCGACGAGAGCGCGCCGAAGTTGAGCCTGGTCCTGCCGGGAGTCACGGCCGCCGAGTTCTTCCCCTACAAGTCCAAGACGACGAAGCTCGTGCGCCGGACGGTCGAGATCGGAAAGCAAGGCGGGACGATCGCGCTCGAGTTCGAGTTCGAGAAGCAGGAGGATGGCGACCAGCCGAGCGCCCGCGGCGTCCTGTGGGTCAAGACCGACAAGGGCGAGACCAGCTATCTCTTCGAGAAGCCGTTCAAGAAATGAGCGCACTTTCCACTCGGAGTCTCGCTCGAACGATCGCGCTGCTCGCGCTCGCGTCAGGCTGCCGTTCGACGGAGCCGGGCGCCGAGCTGCGACCGACCACGACCACGGCCGCGATGCCGGCACAGAACGCCACGAGATCGCTCGTGTCGAGCCTGCGCACCGCGCCGGTCGCGGACACCCTTTCGACCGCCGAACTCGGCGCGCCCGCGCCCGATTTCGAGTTGTTCGACGCGCTGGGCCGCGCGCACCGACTCTCGCGTTATCGCGGCAAGATCGTCGTGCTCGAGTGGTTCGATCCGGAATGCCCGTTCGTCACCTATGCCTACGACGACGGTCCGCTCGCCGAGATGGAAACGCGCTACGCGGCCACGGGCATCGTGTGGTTGTCGGTGTATTCGGTCGGTGCGCAGCGCGCGGCGATGGCTCCGGGGCTCGTGCGCGAATTCGCCGATCGGCGTCGGCTGCGCGCTCCCATCCTGATCGATCGCGACGGGATCGTGGCCAGGCAGTTCGGCGCGCGCACGACGCCGCACATCTTCCTGATCAACGAACGCGGCGCTCTGGTTTATTCCGGAGCGCTCGACAACGCACCGATGGGCCGCGTCGAACGCGCGTCCGCGAAGACGAACTACGTCGAGACGGCGATCGGAGACCTCCGATCCGGACACGCGGTCACGACGAGTTCCACCCGTCCGTACGGCAGTGCGCTATCCTACGCACGCCCCTAGAGGGCTGGTGCGCGAACTCGAAGCCTCGGAGAAAGCCAGGAAACGTGATGAAGAAGAGTGAACTGTTGATTCCCGCGCTGCTCGCGGTCGTCGCCCTCGGGTGCAGAAGCCAGTCCGACGAAACCCAAGCGTCCGCGGCGAAGGCCCAGGCCGCGGAAGCTGCGCGGCCCGTCGTCGATGCCCCGAAACCGGCCGTCGAGGTGGCGAAGCCCGCGGTGGAAGCGGCGCAGGCCGCCGAACGCGCCGTGAGCGCCCCGATGGCGGACGGCAAGCTCCTGGCGAAGGTCGGGCAGCCGGCGCCGAACTTCGCGCTCAAGGACCTGAACGGGAAGGAGCACACGCTCGCCCAGTACAAAGGCAAGACGGTCGTGCTCGAGTGGTTCAGCCCCGGTTGCCCCTACTGCGTCTACGCCTACGGCGACGGCAGCTTGAAGACGATGCCCGAGCAGTACATGAAGGACGGCATGGTCTGGCTGTCGGTCAATTCCGAGGCCCCCGAGAACAAGGCCGCGAGCGTCGAGATGAATCGCACCTTCATCGAGAAGAACGGCATGAAGGCGCCGCTGCTCATGGACCCGACGGGCATCGTCGGCCGCTCCTACGGTGCGAAGTCGACGCCGCACGTGTTCGTCATCGATCCCAAGGGCGTGCTCGTCTACCAGGGTGCACTCGACAACGCGCCACTGGGCAAGGTCGCCGACGATGCCGCGAAGATCGACTACGTCGGCGACGCGGTCGCCGCGATCAAGGCTGGCACCGCGCCGAAGGTGACCGAGACGAAGTCGTACGGTTGACGCGTCCACTACGCGAAGCCGTAGTTGACGGCTCGATCACGACGCGAAGCCGTAGTTGACGGCGCGATCACGACGCGAAGCCGTAGTTGACGGCTCGATGGATCACGGCGCGCGGTCCCGTACGGGGGGGGCCCGCCGGGCGCGTTCGTGGGGGTGGATTAAGG